>CAYIAD010000080.1:0-2507 GCA_964361295.1 Candidatus Woesearchaeota archaeon | reverse complement strand
ATCTCCAAAAATAAGTATACCATCCTTTTTTCTTATCTTTTTTTCTTATAGAAGAGACAAGTCCTAAATCTGAAAGTTTGTAAAGAAGATTTCTGGTTTGATTAATTGTAATTCCTAATTTATCTGCAATTGTAAATTCATTTACATGTTTTTTTGTATCAAGCAAATATGCAATTCCTTCAGAAGATTTGCCGACGACGCTTGTAATGATTTCTTTAATTAGATCTTTTTGCATTTTTAGATAATTATAACCTCAAATAAATACCTTTCGGTGGAATTAAGAAAAGATAAAAGTTTTTAAACCTATATGATATTTTATATATATCAAAATGGGGTGGTTTAATAAAGAACAAGGAGATATTCCAGAGCTGCCAGAGCTCCCGAAATTTCCAGAACTTCCTTCTGAATCTTATAAAAAAAATAATTATGAAGGTCTACCTCAACTGCCTACAATACCCTCGAGTAAGTTAGGGGAAAGATTCTCTCAAAATCTGATTAAAGAAGCTGTTACTGGAGAAAAAGAGGACAACGTGGAGGAAGAATTTGAAGAGGAAGAAAAACCTTTGATAACTCCTCCACGTTTAAATAAACCTTTAACTCAAGAAATTCCTGTAAATTTATCTTTGCCTATAAGAAGAGAAACCAGAGAAAGATTTAGAGAACCTCCAAAGAGAATAAAAGAAGAACCTATTTTTATTAGAATAGATAAATTTGAAGAAAGCTTAAAAATATTTGAAACAACAAAAAACAGAATTTCTGAAGTAGAAAAAATGTTAAGAGATATAAAAAGAATAAAAGAAGCCGAAGAAAAAGAATTAATTGTTTGGGAAGAAGAGCTCCAAAATCTCAAAAACCAAATTGAACGCGTCAACGAAGACATTTTTTCAAAAATAGAGTAATCCTAAAATGAACGACGAAAAATTAATTTATGTAAAATTGAACTACAATGAATCAGTAGAATCAAAAAAAGATATGTTATCTTCAGAAGCAAATATTCTAAACTTAATTCGGATAATGAAAAGATACAGTCCATTAAGAATAGAAGAATTGAAAATCAAATCAAGATTGCATTCAAGAATTAAAGAGATTATCTCAGATATAAAACGTCTTGAAATTACTCTTCCAAAAGTAAAAGTCCCGCAAATTCTTAAACAGCACTACACTGAAGAATTAGAAGAAATCGAGGAGAAAATAGAAAAAACCAAAACAAAAGAGTATGATTCCAGCTTAGAATCTCAACTTCAAGATATCCAAGCAAAGTTAAGAGAGCTTACAAGATAGCATAATCTTTAAAACTTATACTTCTTTAGCTTAATTATGAATCGCAGAGAACTAATAAAAGAGTATATTGAATTTTTCAAATCAAAAAAACATAAGAAAATTCCTAATTCCAGTTTAATTCCAAAAAACGACCCAACAGTTCTTTTTACAACAGCAGGGATGCACCCCCTAGTTCCTTTTATTTTAGGACAAAAACACCCTCTTGGAAAACGACTTTGTAATGTTCAAAGATGCATTAGAACAGGAGATATAGAAGAAGTTGGAGATGAGTTCCATCATACTTTTTTTGAGATGCTTGGAAATTGGAGTTTAGGAGATTATTGGAAAAAAGAAGCAATAGAATATTCTTTTGAATTTTTAACAAAAATTTTAGGAATTCCGAGAAATGAAATAAAAGTAACTTGCTTTGAAGGAGATGAAGATTGTCCAAAAGATGAAGAAGCTGAAAAAATCTGGAAGTCTCTTAAAATCAGCGACGATAAAATAGAATTTCTTCCAAAGACAAATAACTGGTGGGGCCCAACAGGAAAAACTGGACCATGTGGACCAGACACAGAAATATTTTACAAAGGAGTTGAAATTTGGAATAACGTTTTTATGCAATATACCAAAGACGAAAAAGGAAAATATCATTTAGCAAAACAAAAAAATGTTGATACTGGGATGGGAGTTGAAAGAGTAATAACTCTAATCAGCGGATTAAAAGACAATTACCTTTCAGATGCATTTAAACCAATAATTGAGGAAATAGAAAAAGTTTCAAAGAAAAAATATTCTGGAAATGAAAAAGCAATCAGAATAATTGCTGACAATATCAAAGCTTCAGTCTTCATAATTGCCGACGGAGTTTTACCAAGCAATACAGAACAAGGTTATGTTTTAAGAAGATTAATTCGAAGAGCAATAAGATATGGAAAAATTCTTGAAATGAAAAATTTCACTTCAAAAATTGCAGAACCAATTTTCAAAATTTATGATGATTATGAAATTCTGAAAAAACATAAGAAAAATATTTTAACTGAACTGGAAAAAGAAGAAGAAAAATTTAATCAGACTCTTGAAAAAGGAATGAAAATATTTGAAAAAATAATTCAACATAAAAAAGAAATATCTGGAAAAGATGCTTTTTTACTCTACCAATCTTACGGTTTTCCAATTGAAATGACAGATGAACTTGCGAAAGAAAAGAAAATTAAACTTAACAGCGAGGAGTTTTTTGAGGAATT
>CAYIAD010000079.1:0-2538 GCA_964361295.1 Candidatus Woesearchaeota archaeon | reverse complement strand
TGATTTGTAATTAAAATTGGAATTTCCTGTTTTCTGGAAATTTCAGCTAAAATTCTCATTTGCTTTGCAATCTCCCGATTAATTGATTTTATATCTAAATCATTCTTTGATTGAACAGCGTCGCCTAATTCAAGCCGGTATAACATCGCCATCCCATCAACAACAATTAATCCAATCTGCTCTTTTTTTACAACAATTAAAAGTTTTTCGAAACATGTTTTTTGCTCTTCAAAATTTGTTGGCTTAAGCAAAAAAATATTTTCAAGAATTTTTTCGTGATTTTCGCCGACAATCTGCTTTACCCTGTCAACAGAAAATCCTCCTTCAGTATCTATAAAAATAACTTTTCTATTATTTTTAGACTGACTGCAGGAAGCTAAAATTGAAAAATTTGTTTTTCCAGAACCCGGAGGACCAGCAACCATAGTAATTACATCTGTTTCATATCCTCCTTCAAGCCATGAATTTAAATCAAAACTTCCAGTTGAAATTTTCGCCATTTTACAAATACTTATCTTTTTTTAAAAAAGAAATTATTTTATTAGTTATTTCTGAAATTTTATAATTTTCAAAATCTTTAATATGTTTAGCTTCACTAATCTCAGCAGAAGGTTTTAATTTGCCTTTTAATGCCCCAAAATAAACTTTTTCTTCTAAAAGAATATTTGAGAAAGGAGTCTTGTCCGTGAATCTTTCATAAGAATGGTAAATAGAAATATTCTCTTCGCTGACTGATAATTCTTCTTTTAACTCTCTGAATAAACATTCATAGTCTGTTTCACCTTCGTTAGGTTTTCCTCCTGGAAGAATCCAGACATCTTTTTTTCTTACTAAAAGCAATCCTTCTTCGGTTATTTCCGCTAAATTAATTGCCCTTTTCATAAGAAAAAATAAAATTAAGGATTAATAAGGATTATTGTCCTAAATTATTTCATCTTCCCAAAATCTTTCTCAATCTTGTCCAAGTCTTTTACAATTTCTGAAACAGCTTCTTTGATTGACTTTTTTGGGTTTTTTGCCTTTACAGAAAGAATCGGATTTTTTGTCGGGTGCTCTCTTTTCCAAGCGGCAAATTTTACATCAGAATCTTTGTTTAAATAAACTCTTAAAATTTCTGCAAGAGTCAGATTATCAAGCTGAACTTCAATAGATTCTTTGTCCTGTTTTAAAATTTCCATACTAATTTAGGATGAAATTGGTTTAAAAACTTTACTTGTTAAAGTTTTTAGCTAAAAATCTTTGATTTTTTGTCTATAAATCTTTTTGGAAAAAAGTTTATAGCTAATAATTTCAGAGAAATTTTTTGTCGATAAATTTTACTTAACTATAGGATAAACTGTCATCTTAAAAAATATTAATCTTCTTTACTCTCTTCCTGAAAAGTAATTCTGTCCATCTCTTCCAGAGTTAGTCTCCTCATCTCTCCGCCATTTTCCTCTTTTTTATTTTCCTGTTCCTTTTGCTTTAATTCCTCATTTTTTCTTTTTTCCCTGTTTCTGTTAAGAAATCCCAAATTTTTCCAATATGGGGATTTTTCTTCCTTTTTTTCTTCAACATTCTCTTTTGGAACGCTTTTATTTAAATTAAAATCTCTTTTTACTTGTTTATTGAACAGCTCAATTCCAAGACAAGTCTGAAGTTTTCTTATAAACGGAACATAGTTGTCAGGCAAAATTCCTCTCTCAACTAATTTAACAGATTCTTCCGGCTCTCCAATTTCATCTGCAAGTTGTTTTTGTGTCAGCCTCATAGCTCTTCGAGCATTAAAAATTGTCCAATGATAATTTCTAATCAAACCCTCTTCAAATTGCGGTTTAATTTGTTTTAAATTTGGAAAAAATGACTGGTTCTTTTTTTCAACCGGCCTTCTTAATTCGGGTTTTCTTAATTCTATTTTTTTTAATCCAATTTTTTCTTCTCTTATAATTTTTTCTTTGTGCCCAACGGGATCAAGTCCAGCCATTCTAGAAAGTCTTTCATAAACTGTCTGATTTCTTTCAGATTCTCTAATCTGTCCAACTCTTTTTATAACGGGAATATTTTCTTTAACAGAACACTCTTCGCAAATTGGTACAACTCCTTCGCTTATAATTGCACTAAAAAGCACGGCATCTTCTTCTTTAACTCCGCAAATAAAACATTCCATAAAAAAACAGGGAAAACATCCTTTTTTAATATTTTTGTATTAGAATATAGATTAAGAAAGATACTTTTCAAGCTCTTTAACTGAACTTAATTCTTTAACTACATCTTGATTGTCAATAATTAAAACAGGATATTGTTGAAGATCATAACTTTCTAAAATAGAATTTAAAGCAATTATGTTGCTATCGACTGCAATCGGAATCAAAACAATTTCATCTCCGCGGGTTTCTTTTAAATCAACAAGAATTTTAGACCAGACGCTGTTTGTTGCTTTTTCAGTTAAGTCATCTGTATTAAAATTATAAATATAAACCATTGTGTGAACAGAATTATTTTTACAAATTTCTTTAGTTTTCATAGTATTTATCCATAAAAAAGTTCTCATTATATCAT
>CAYIAD010000078.1:0-2713 GCA_964361295.1 Candidatus Woesearchaeota archaeon | reverse complement strand
AAAGCAATTATGAAAGGAGTTTTGTTGTGTTTTAAAATTTGAATTACTTCTGCTGTTTGGGGTTTTATTCCTTCGTTTATATCAATTACTAAAATTGCTAAATCAGCGAGGGAACCACCACGTTTTCTGAGATTTGTGAATGCCGCGTGCCCTGGTGTGTCAATGAATAAGAATCCTGGAATGTTTAGTTTTATTCCTGAGCTTTCAATTAGATGGCAGGCCTTTTTTAGCTGTTCTACTGGATATAAAGTAAAAGAAATTTTTTGAGTTATCCCCCCTGCTTCGCCTGTTTGAACGCACGTGTTTCTAAGACAATCAAGGATAGATGTTTTTCCATGATCTACATGCCCGCAAACTGTTATTATTGGTTGCCGAATTGCCATAAATTAAATTAAAGATAGGAATATTTAAATGTAAGGTTTTCTTAGTTAGATTATGAAAGATGATTGGAAAAAAGAATTGGCGAGAGACTTTATTGCTCTTGGTGGAATTCCTTTTTTTATTCTGGTTGTTGTAAGAATTTGGTTATTAGATAATAATTTTTATTTAGGTGAGATTGCTTTTGCAGGAATTTTATTTTTGCTTTTTGCTTATTTATTTAAGTTTAATTATTATTCTGGATTTGCTTTAATCTCTCTTATCTTTACTGGAATTCATTACGCTGATATTAGATACTGGATTTTTGCAAGTTTGGTTTATTTAAGTTTGTTGGGAAGTTTGGTTTTTCTGGAAAAGAAAAAAATTTACTTAGGAATTTTAGTTGGAGGATTGATGAGTGGAATAGGATATTTGATTAGTAATTTTTTGTTTAGAATTATTTATAGAGAATTAGCATAGGCCTTAAAATTAATTCTTGTTTTGTTTTCATATAGTTTCCTGGGAATGTGAACCAGATTCTTTTAAAGATATCTAATCTTATTGCTCTTAAATGACCAAGATGAGGATCTTGGAGGTAAATATTTTCACCATCAATATTAGATACTGTAGTTATATGCCCATCATCTTCGAAAAACCATTCTACAATAACTGCTCTTTTATTTTTAATTGCTTTTTTTATGTCTTTAATATCTGCATTGTGTTTGACAAACCCTTTAATGCCGAGTTTTTTAGATAATCTTAATAATGCTTCAAGTTCCACGCCTTTAGAAGGAGTTGCTCCAGACATTTTAGCTATTTTTTTCTCAGTGAGATTTATTCCAAAATGATGAAGAACTACTTTTAATGAAGCAACACCACAAAATCCCTCTTTTTGTTGAAAAGCTATATGCTTAAACATATACATTTAAATTGAAACGTCTTTAAAAATCTTTTTACTATTTTAATCTTAAATAGTTGATTATTTTTTCTATAATTTTCTTTTGTTCACTTTTAATAAAATCTAGTCCAGGAGATGAATTTATTTCTAAAACTTCCCATTCACTTCCTTTTTTAAGCAAGTCAATTCCGCAAATTTTTAGTCCAGTAATTTTTAACAATTTAGCGACGATATTTTTTAAGTTTGCATCTGGAATAAATTTTTTGAATCTTTTTTGATAAACTCCGGTTGATTTCCATCCTGCCCTGTTTCTTTTAATTATTGCCTGCACTATTTTATTATCTATAACTAAAATTCTATAGCTTGAAGATTTAATTAATTCTTGAGCAATAATTGGAAGCTTTTGGTTTCCTTTTCCCCAGAATTTTTTAATAATTTTTAGTGCTTCTGGAATGTTATATGCTTTATTTACATAATCTCCGCAAGTCCCTTCAATTCTTTTTAAGATAACTGGCCAGATATTAAATTTGATTAATTCTTTTTTAATATGATTTAAATTTTCTGAAAGAAGAATTGTTTTTGGAGTAGGAATTTTATGCTTTTTACATTTTAAATAAAACAACCATTTGTCCTCTGTATTGTAATAATCTCTTGAAGAGCAAATCACTTTCTTCCCAAGTTCTTCCAAAGTTTTTATTATTTCTATAGCAAATTCTTCTCCACTATTGTTAAAAATAATATCACATTTTTTTGCTTTTTCTTCTATTTCTTCTTCGTTTAAATCTTTATCTAAATTAAACAAAATTAGTTCAACATTATTTTTTTTTGCAGAGTTTATGAATAGCTTATCTTCTTGTGTAAGAAATCTATTATCAAATATATATCCTATTGTCCTCTTTTTCATCTAAGTACATACTTCGCATATTTTTAAATCTTTTATGCAAACTTTTTTATACTTGTCTTCTATTTAATAATATGAAATATTCTTTAGACGACTTAAATGAGAAGTATGACTTGGAATTAGATAAAATTGTTGGAAAAATAAAAAAGCAAAAGGCAAAATTGGTTTTGTTGCAGTTTCCCGACGGGTTAAAGCCCTATGCGACTTCTGTTGTTGATTTTTTAGAAAGCAAAACAAATGCAAAATTTTTAATCTGGATTGGAAGTTGTTATGGTGCTTGTGACACGCCCGTTCTTGGAAAAGACTTGGAGAAAAAGATTGATTTAGTAATTCAGTTTGGACATAATGAAATGATGCCGAGCTTTTAGGTTTTATTACCTACCTGAAAGCGAGTAGAGTTATTAATTAACAAGATTTTTAAACTACTTCTTCTCAAGCCCTCTTATGACAATTGATGAAAAAACAGAAATAGATTTAACAAAATTCCCTATTTTCGAGGAAGTGTTAAGTAAACCTTAATTCTTAACATAAAGATTTGCTGGAAAATCTTTAATTCC
>CAYIAD010000077.1:0-2741 GCA_964361295.1 Candidatus Woesearchaeota archaeon | reverse complement strand
GCTCGTTGCTGGAACAAGAAGCTCGGGAAAAACTTCTCTGCTTGGAAGTTTGATGCTGGAAATAAGTTCAAAGCATAGAGTTATTGTTATTGAAGATACTCTTGAATTGCCTTCAGATTCAATGAAAAAACTTGGATATGATATATTAAGAATGAAAGTTCGTTCTGCTTTATTAAAAACTACTAATGAGGTTTCTGCTGATGATGGAATTAGAACTAGTTTGAGGTTGGGTGATTCAAGTTTAATAATTGGAGAGGTAAGAAGTGTAAAAGCAAAGGCACTTTATGAAGCAATGAGAGTTGGAGCTTTAGCAAATGTCGTCGCTGGAACAATTCATGGCGCAAGTCCTTATGCTGTTTTTGATAGAGTTGTAAATGATTTGGAGGTTCCTGTAACTTCATTCAAGGCAACAGATATAATAACTGTTGCTAATCCAATAAAATCTCCAGATGGATTAAAATCTTGGAAAAGGGTTTTACAAATTTCTGAAGTTAGAAAGCATTGGACAAAAGATCCTCTTGAAGAAAAAGGTTTTGTTGATTTAGTTAAATATAATGTTGAGAAAGATGAGTTAGAACCAACAGATGATTTGATAAATGGAGAGTCAGAAGTAATAAAAGATATTGCTGGAAATGTTCGAGGGTGGGCAGGAAATTGGGAGGCAGTTTATGATAATATTTTGTTAAGAGCTAAGATGAAAAAAGAAATTGTTGAGGTTTCAAATAAGTTAAAAGATTTTAGTTTGCTTGAAGCAAGATTTAATTCTATCTCAAATACCACTTTTCATAAAATCTCTGAAAAAGTTAGTGAAGAAGTTGGTTTGCCTGTTTCTGAGAGGGTATTTCCTGAATGGCAAAACTGGCTTAATACTGAAATAAAGAAAAAAAAGATTTAAGCCTGTTTTGACCCCCAAAGGCAAAAAATCTTCTTGAGATTTTTAGTTCGTTCGAAATTTCAGTTTCAAACGAATGGCAAAACTGGTTGAATAAAGAAATAAAAAAGAAGAGGATTTAAGGAAGATTTATTAATTAATTTTTGTTACTAGTTCTAACAAAAAAGAGAAAATGCCAAACCCAAATGTCGAGGATATTTTAAAAAAATATGGTTCTAAGATTGAAAGCAGGATAAAGACAAATCCTATTTCAAGTTCTAATTATAGTCAGGAATATGTTAAGTTTAAAGAGGAGATGGCTCCGCAACTTTCTCGTTATGAAAAATGGTGCAATAGTTTGGGTAATATTATTAGAGTTAAAGTTTCTGAAAAAGATAAAGCGACTATTGGAAAATCTTTGAAAATTGCGCATCTTGAAGTTGACCCCTCTCAGGCACTGACTCTTGCGATTGTGTCTTTTATTTCTGTGTTTATTTTAGGGCTTCTTTTTTCCGTCGCTGTTGCATTAATAAAAGGGGGTTTTGAATACTTTCCGTTTTTGTTTTTTATTTTAATAACTCTTGTTTCTGTTTTCTTATTTTATTTTGTTTTTAATTATCCAAAACGACTTGCTAATCAGT
Source organism: Candidatus Woesearchaeota archaeon (assembly GCA_964361295.1). GTDB lineage: Archaea > Nanobdellota > Nanobdellia > Pacearchaeales > GW2011-AR1 > JABHWZ01. Next base: position 1,229 of record CAYIAD010000077.1, on the reverse strand, counting down.
GGAGATTAAAGGCGAGCTCGCAGATGGTTCCTGCAATTTTGTATATTGTTGTTTATATGAGGCATACAGCGAATATGGAAAAGGCAGTTGCATTTGCTTCGGAGCATCTTCAGTATCCTCTTGCTTTAGATTTTAAGAAAGTTTTTTATGATATGGAAATTGGAAAATTTTCTACGATAAAAGAGAGCTTGGATAGTTATCTTGAGCAGTGGAGAGATTATTCTGTTGAGTTTATAGAGAGTTTTCATTTAATTGAGAGCAGTTTATTTGAGCCAGATAATAATCGTAGAATTGCTACTTTGGAGAAAGCGTTGCAGGTAGTTCTCGACGGAGTTTATGACAAAATGTTAAGATTTACCCATGATGTTAGAAGTCCTTTGACAAATGTTTATATGTTTGGAGTTGTTTTACCGACGCTGGGGCTTGCTCTTCTTCCTCTTGCTTCTGCAATGATTGGAGAGTTAATTCAGTGGAATCATATCATAATTTTCTTTAATTTGATTATCCCCTTTATTGTTTATTATATGACTGAAAATATTTTGATGCTAAGACCAGGAGGATATGGACAGACAGATTTACTTGAAAGAAATCCACTTTATCCAGAATACAAAAGCAAAAAGCCATATTTCGTCGCTGGGTTGATTTGTTTGCCGTTTTTGATATTAGGATTTTTGCCTTTTATTTTTCAGTTTACTCTTATTCCAGAATGGATTGGATTGCAGAAAGATTATACTTTTGCAGAGTTGGGATTGAATATTTTAGGGCAGGAAAAAATTTTCAATTTTATACAAACTATTAATGGAGTTAAAGGGCCATTTGGCATGGGGGCTTTAGTTTTAAGTTTGTTTGTTCCTTTTGGAGTCGCATTGTTTTTCTTTTTGAGTTTTAATAAAAAGACAGAAAATCTTATTTTAGAGAGGGATAAAACTAAACAGCTTGAAAAAGAGTTTAATAATTCTTTATTCCAGTTAGGAAATAGAATTGGGAATGGAATGCCTCCTGAACTTGCGTTTGGAAAAGTTGCAGAATCGTCGATGGGGTTGAAGACAGAGGATTTTTTTAAGAGAGTAAATTATAATATTAATTCAATGGGAATGAGTGTTGAGGAATCTATTTTTAATCCTCGACGAGGAGCCCTTGTTTTGTATCCGTCTGAGTTAATTGCAATAAGTATGAAAATTCTTATAGAATCTGCAAAGAAGGGACTGAATATTGCAGCGTCGAGTTTA
>CAYIAD010000076.1:0-2747 GCA_964361295.1 Candidatus Woesearchaeota archaeon | reverse complement strand
CTCCAAAGACATCCAACAGGAAGAGATTATGCTCATCTACTCGCAGGAAAAACAAAATTCCCGATTTTTATCGACGCTGAAAATAAAATCTTAAGTATGCCTCCAATTATAAACTCACACCTAACTGGAAAAATAACAAAAGAAACAAAAGACGTTTTCATAGAATGCTCTGGATTTGAATTTGAAATTTTAAAAAAATGCTTGAATATAATTGTAACAACATTAGCAGATATGGGAGGGAAAATCTACTCAATGAACTTAACCGGGAATATAAATGCTATCACTCCGGACTTAACTCCTGAAAAAAATAAAATTTCCATAGAAAACACAAACAAACTATTAGGATTAAATTTAACAGAAAAACAAATCAAAAACTTGCTTGAAAAAATGGGGCACTCTTATAATAAATTAGAAGTTGAATCGCCTGCATGGAGAACTGATTTGCTTCATGAAGTTGATTTAATCGAGGATATTGCAATTGCCTATGGCTATGATAAATTTATTCCAGAAATTCCAAGAATATCTACAATCGGACAAGAAAATTATCAAGAAACAATAAAACGAAAAATCTCTGAAATTTTATCTGGCTTAGGATTTTTAGAAATATTAAATTATCATCTGACAAAATCAAAAGACCAGTTTGAAAAAATGGGAATTCAAGAAAAAGATGCTAAAAATTTCATTGAACTGGAAGAATCAAAAACTGACTACACCATTTTAAGAAAAGATTTAACACATTACGCCTTGAGAATACTTTCAGAAAATGCAGATTCAGAATATCCACAAAAAATTTTCGAGACAGGAAGAGTATTTGAATTAAAAAATGAAACAATTATAGAATCTGAAAAATTAGCTTGTGCAATTGCTCCAGGAAATTTCACAGAGATAAAACAAACTATAGAATACTTAGGAAAAATGCTAAATATCAATATCAAATTTTTAGAATCAGAAAATTACCCTGCTCAGTTTATCGATGGGAGAGTAGGAGAAATTCACCTTGATGATAAACAAATAGGATTTATTGGAGAAATTCATCCAAAAATTTTAAGAAATTGGAAAATCAAAATGCCAGTAGCATTATTTGAATTGGATTTAGAACCGATATTCGACCAATTCAAATAGTATCATTCATTCAACAAATTGAATTAAACTTCTTTATAGCTACATCAGTAGTATACTCTCCATTTCTAACCTTAGCTATAATTTCTTCAGAACTTTGACAATAAACATTCCTTAAAAGAACTTTTAACCCCGATCCAACAAACCAGTATGCAGGTTTAAACCCATATTTTTCTTCTTTAGAACCAACCCCGCATCTTTTTAATAGAATATCTGGAGAAACAATTGGAACTTTAACACCATACTGAATGACTCCATTAAAAACTCCATTTGGACAAATTAACTCACATGGAACATCTACCCAATTCTCTAATCCTTTTATATTTCCTCTAGTAGTAAATTGAAAACTAATAACTTTCTGAACTAATTTATCAAATAACTTTAACATTTTACCCAAAATATCCTTTTCCTTTTTTAACAATTTCAACTTCTTTATCCCAATTATTATTTATTACTTCTACAATTTCCAATAATTCATTTTTTATTTCCTTCCAAATCTTATATGAATTTTTAATAAATTCTACTTCTTTCTCCTCTGAAAATTGAATATCTAACTCAAGAATCTCTACTTCTTTTTTAGCTAATTTTTTATAAATTTCAGAAAGTTTTTCTTTATCTTTATTTTCAAGAGTTTTAATAATTGCAAATATAAAAATAGGCGAATTCACAGGATTTAAAATTGCCTCGATGAATCTTAAGTAAGTGGAAAATTTTTCAGCAATAAATTTTCTAATCTCTCTAATTAAAAAATCAGTTTCAATCTCAGCTAATTTTTCTATTTGGAAATCTTCATTAAATTCCTCAAAACTGGGAAGAGAATACTTTTTCTGTATAATTAAATAATCTTTCTTTAATTCTTCCAAACAAGATTTATTCTCTAAATTTCCAGATTCGCATTTTTTATCCATCAAAGAACTGAATGAAAAGGTTTTATAAATTTAATTAATCAACAATTTTCATGCCTGGATAGCTCAGTTGGTAGAGCATTACCTTGGTAAGGTAAAGGTCCCGAGTTCAAGCCTCGGTTCAGGCTTATAGATGGATTCGTTATTCAGACATTAAACAAGAATTCATCTATCCGAGATTGAACAAAATAGGTTTAAAATAAAAGGGAAGCTTACAAAAGAAACCGCCAGGTGTCTTTTGAGTTCAAGCTGAACTATTTGACTTTATGAAATTACCGAAGGTAAAAATTAAAAAATCAAAGTCAAATAGCGAACAGGTTCAGGCTTAACTAAATAAAAAATTAAATAAGCAAATTCAGAATCTTATCTTTTTAACATTTTAAGAACTAAAAAAACAAGCAAAGCTAACAAAAATGCTAAAGTTACAAATCCAAATAAAACAGATAATAGGAAAAATAGATTTATCATAAACTCATTAGAAGAAATAGAGTATAATGCAACAAAAATTAAACTAAATACAAGGAACAAAATCAAATTCTTAAAAACAAGTCCGATTTTTTTACTATTTGAACGAACCATTTTTTGGCTAGATAAAACTTTTTTAACAACTTTTCTAGAATTTCTTTTTCCTCTCTTCTTTGCCATAGTATATATTAGATAATAGAGTTTATAAAACTTATGTTCATGTTAAGTCCATAATCAAACTTAACATCCATTATTTTT
>CAYIAD010000075.1:0-2834 GCA_964361295.1 Candidatus Woesearchaeota archaeon | reverse complement strand
GAACTTAAATCAAAATTTTCAGGAATCTCAACATAATCTCCATTTCCATCCAAACTTAAAACTTTTCCTCTTACAGAATCATCAACTATTTTAGCATCTCCAACTAAAACTCCATTATTAACTCCTTTACTATCCTCTGCATTTCCTTCAAAAGTATATTGAGAAATTAATCCTGAAGTTAAATCTGCACTTATCATAGAAATTCCTAAAATACCAACGAGAACCAAAATTCCTAAACTTAATACTCCTCTTTTCATTTTATTAAGAGAGAGAGAGAGAGAGAGAGTTTTTAAATATTTCTGAAATTTTCCTCAATTAAATATTAATTCTCCCCTCTAGCTTTTCTCATCACATTATAAAAATCTTCAGCTCTTTCAAGAATAAATTGCTTATCTTCAACTAACCTTGAATTTAAAACTTCCTCAAATATTCTATACTCTTGCTCTGTCCAAATCCCCTCATTATAATTATCTTCCATATTTTTCAAAAACTAAAACATTTTAAAAGCATTTCTATTCAATTATTATATGGAAACCCAAAACATTATTCAAGCAGGAAAAATAGCAAAAGAAACTAAAGAATATGCTAAAAAATTAATAAAACATAATATGCCTTTATTAGAAATAGCTGAAAAAATAGAGAACAAAATTATTGAACTTGGAGGAAAACCTGCCTTTCCAGTTAATTTATCTATAAATGAAATTGCTGCTCATTATACTCCAAATTATGATGATAAAACTCTTGCAACAGGCTTGCTGAAAATTGACTTAGGAGTTCACATAAATGGCTGGACAGCTGACACTGCTTTTTCAATTGATTTAGAAAATTCAGAAGAAAATAAAAAATTAATTTTAACAGCAGAAAAAGCACTTGAAAATGCAATTAAAGAATTTCAAGAAGAAAAAACAAGCTCAGAAATTGGAAGTATAATTCAAAAAACAATTGAAAAAGAAAAACTAAGCCCAATTGTAAATCTCTCAGGACACTCAATGGAAAAATATAATTTGCATGCGGGAATAACAATACCAAATATCAATGATAACAAAAACATTATTCTAAAAAAAGGACTTTATGCAATCGAGCCTTTTACAACAACAGGAAGCGGGAAAGTTCAAGATGGAAAACCTTCTGGAATTTATATGGCAATTAATTTCAAAAACACGAGAAGCCCAATTTCAAGAGAAGTTCTAGATTTTATTTCTGAAGAATATGATGCTCTTCCATTTTGTTCAAGATGGTTAATAAAAAAGTTTGGAACAAAAGCATTAATTGCTTTAAAACAATTAGAAGAGCAAGAAATTATTCATCAATTTCCTCAATTAGTTGAAGTTTCAAAATCAAAAGTAGCACAAGCAGAAGATACAATATTTTTAGATGGAAAAGAAAAAATAGTAACCACTTTATAAAAGTAACAATAAGAAAGACTTAAATACTTCAGAACTCTTGATTTATTATGAAACAAACAATAGAACAAATCAAGTACAAAAAAAATTATATAGTACAAAAAGAAATAATAATTTAAAAAAAGAAGCAATAGCTGAAAAAGATTTATTAACATTTAGAGAACTCTAATAAAAATAAAATGGATAAAATTTTAATCGCAGATGATACTCCAAGTATAAGAATTACTCTTAAAGAAGGTTTATCTGCTTATTTTCCAAAATTTGAAATAGAAGCTTTTGAAAGTGGAGAAGGTTTAGTTAAAAGATTAGGAGAAGATTTAACTGGAGTAAGAATTGCATTAATCGATAATGATATGCGTCCAGGGATAACGGGTAGTGAAATAATTAAAAGATATTCTAGATTAGTAAAATTTCCATTTGTATTAGATTATGGTGGAGATGAAGAAATTGATAAGAAAGCCATGCAAAATGGGGCCTTTGGTTATTTAATAAAGCCCGCGAGTATCGTAAAAGTTAAAGATATGATAAATAGAGCTTTGGAAATAAGAAGTTAAGATATTAAAATTCTTGTAAGGTTTGTCTTAATAATTTTACCTCAAACAAACAACAGGATAATTAGCAACCTTTCTTATTTCTGCTTGATATTCTGGACTTCTTCTTACATAACTGGGAGCTGGTTGATCACAAGAAGCTTTAACATTTCCTCTAGCAATTTCTTCTAATCTATCATATCCTTCTTCAATTGTTTGAAGTAAGTAAGAAGTAATTTCAGGACTAATCCTTGCTTGAAGGCAATCTCTTAAATTCCTTATAATTTCAGGATAAGTAATAATGTTGGAACTTAAATCTTCTAAAACTTTCTGTGCTTCTGCAGAATTAGTAAATTCTGCTGGATTAACAGGCATAAGAAAATGTTTACAATGACTATAAAATGGCTCTGCTGCAAAAATTGTATGTAATAAAAAATCTCTTTTAAATTCATCACTCCTACTATCAAGTCTGTGTTTAACACTCATAATTATACTCAATAAAACTACTTTTTTAAAGATTATTACATTTGTAGAGAATTTACCCCAAATAACTATTCCCGTTAGGTATAGCTGCTTTTGCAGACCTCAAAAAATTATCCTCTAATTTTTTATATACATCAATTGTATTTTTTGTAACACTTGGAACAATTTTTTTCAAAGCTTCATCAAAATGTTCTTTTTTAACTTCTTTAGCTTCTACATTTTCTCTCAAAGATAACATCGCTGCCTCTCTTGCAAGCGCCTCTAAATCCGCACCAGTATATCCATCTGTTTTCTTAGCAAACTCTTTAATTAATTTCTCTTTATTTTTAATTGGCATCTTTGCAGTATGAATTTTTAAAATATTTTCTCTTCCTTTTTCAGAAGAAGCATTAACTAATAAAATTTTATCAAATCTTCC
>CAYIAD010000074.1:0-3032 GCA_964361295.1 Candidatus Woesearchaeota archaeon | reverse complement strand
CAACATTCTGATGAACAAGAAAGATTAATGACTGTCGACGCTGCGAATGTTTCTATGGCTCACGCTTATCATGGAGAAGAATATTTAATTAATTTAATTGACACTCACGGACATGTTGATTTTGGTGGAAATGTTACACGAGCTATGCGAGCTATTGATGGAACTTTTGTTTTAGTTTGTGCATCTGAAGGAATAATGCCCCAGACAGAAACAGTTTTGAGACAGGCTCTTAAAGAAAGAGTAAAACCAATTCTTTTCATAAATAAAGTTGATAGGTTAATCAATGAACTGAAATTAACTCCAGAACAAATGCAAGCAAGATTCATGAAAATAATTGATTCTTTTAATCTTTTAATTGAACAAATTGCTGAAAAGGATTTTGCAGAAAGATGGAGAGTTAATGTTCTAGATGGAAGTGTTGCATTTGGTTCAGCGAGGGAAAATTGGGCAATGTCAATTCCATTTATGAAAAAGAAAAATATTTCTTTTAAAGATATTTACAAATTATATGATGGTTCTATGACTAAAGAAGAAAGAGATAAATGGGTTTGGGAAAATGCTCCTCTTCATGAAGTTGTTTTAGATATGGCAGTAAAACATTTGCCAAATCCTTTGGAAGCTCAAAAGTATAGAATTCCAAAAATTTGGAAAGGAGATTTAGAAAGTGATTTTGGAAAGGGATTATTGCAGTGTAAAAAAGATGGCGAGGTTGCTTTTGTCGTCACAAAAATTGTAATTGATCCTCGTTCTGGAAAAGAAATTTCTGCAGGAAGATTATATTCTGGAACAATTGTAAATGGAATGGAAGTTCATGCGAACAATGAAAATAAGCAAGGAAGAATTCAACAGGTTTTAGTTTACAATGGAATAAAACCAGAACAGCTTGAAAGTGTTCCTGCTGGAAATGTTCTTGCAATTAGCGGAATTGACGTAGAGGTTGGAGAAACAATAACAACAACGCCTCAAACATCTTTTGAAGAGATTAAACATTTATTCCAACCAGTTATTACCAAATCAATTGAAGTTGTAAAAACAGCAGATTTACCGAAGCTGATTGAAGTTTTAAGAAAAGTAGGAAAAGAAGACCCTTCTGTAAAAATTGAAATCAATGAAGAAACAGGAGAGAGTTTAATTTCGGGGATGGGAGAGTTGCATTTAGAAATTATTGAAAATAGAATTAAAACAGAAAAAAATTTAGAAGTAAAAACTTCTGCTCCTATAATTGTTTATAGAGAAACAGTTGGAAAAGAATCCCAAAGTTTTGAAGGAAGGTCTCCAAATAAGCACAATAGTTTTTTTATTAGTGTTGAGCCATTGGAAGATGAAATTTATAAGGCAATAGAAAAAGGTGAAATTTCCGAGGGAAGAATAAAAAAGAAAAATGTTGAGATGAATGAAAAGCTCACTGAATTTGGATGGGATGGAGATGATGCAAAAAGTGTAAAAGATGTTTACAAAGGAAATATTTTTATAGATAGAACTAAAGGGGAAGTTCATATTGGAGAGGTTATGGAAATGGTTTTGGATGCATTTGAAATGGTTATAAATTCAGGGCCATTAGCTCATGAGCCGTGCATGAAAATAAAAGTTGCTTTAGAAGATATTAAACTTCACGAGGATGCAATTCATCGAGGACCTGCTCAGGTTTATCCTGCTGTAAGAGAGGCAATACACGGAGCAATGAGAGAGGCAAGTGCTACGCTGTTGGAACCGCTTCAGATTCATGTTATAGAAATTCCAGATACATTCTTAGGAGAGATTACAAAATTAGTTGGAGGCAAAAGAGGACAAATGCTCGACGTTAGACAAGAAGGTTCAACTGCAGAAGTTGAAGCCAAACTTCCAGTTGCTGAAATGATTGGATGGAGTTCAGATTTAAGAAGTGCAACAGAAGGAAGAGGAATTTCTAGTTTGAAAGATCAGTTGTTTGAAAGAATACCTATGTCATTACAAGCAGATGTTATTAGAAAGATAAGGGATAGAAAAGGATTGGCGGAAAATCAGTAGTTTTTTATTTTTAGAGAATTTATTATCACCTCTTTTTCTAGTTAGATTAATATGTTTTATAGTTAAGATAAACCTCGCAAGAATTCTTTTTTATATTCTCAACACAATAATTCTTTTAAAGTAAATACATCTTAAATAAAAATGAGAACTGTTAAAGAAGGAAGACTTGGAGACGAAATGGATAGTTTTCCAATCACAGAACAAAGTTATTCTTCAGAAGATGTTACAAAGAGCAGTAATTGCTTATCTTAATCTTTATCATTCCAGGATTCATAGAGATGATCCATGGGCTCGTAAAAAAGGAAGAGAAGCAAAAGTAATTATAGGAAGAATACCTATAGCAATAATGGAAAGAATTGCTAAAGAACAAATTTCTAAAGAATTAGATAAAGCTTTTTGTGAAATATTAAGACAAGATTATTTCTAATTTTCCCTCGTCAAATCTCCTCTTTCCCGTCGAGAAAAACCAAAATAAAATTTTATTTAAATTTAATTCAAAAATATCAAAAAATCAGCGAAAGATTTATAAACCTAATTTTTTATTAGTTCAATATGGCTAAGTTAAAACCAAACATGAATGTTGTTTTCGTAGGGCATGTTGATGCAGGAAAATCAACTTGTGTAGGTAGACTTATGTTTGATGGTGGAGCTGTTACAGAACAAGAAATGGCTAAACTAAGAGAAGAAGCTGCTAAAAACGGAAAAGCTGGTTTTGAATTTGCTTATGTTATGGATAATATTAAAGAAGAAAGAGAAAGAGGAGTTACTATTGACTTATCTTATAAGAAATTAGTTACTGATAAATTTGAAGTTACAATTATTGATGCTCCTGGACACAGAGATTTTGTTAAAAACATGATTACTGGTGCTTCACAAGCTGATTCAGCATTTTTAGTAATTGCTGCTCCAGCAGGAGTTGAACCTCAAACAACTGAACACTTATGGTTATTAAGAACAATGGGTGTAAAAAATATTGCTATTTTAGTTAATAAAATGGATGCTGTTGAATACAAAGAAGACAGATT
>CAYIAD010000073.1:0-3038 GCA_964361295.1 Candidatus Woesearchaeota archaeon | reverse complement strand
GTGTATTGGTGCATTAACGGGTGTTTTTTGAAGGAAAAAATTAAAGTTTTATCTGTAAAAATTTGGAAGGCGTTGTCAATCCTGCGGGAGTTGAATGAAGGTGTCAAGTGATGGGCGTTATACTCAATAGAGAACATAGGCACTCAACAAGAGCCCTATGCCCTCTAAAACTACCCCGAATATGATTACTCAATGGCGTTTAATTTCTTGTTTTGCTTGTCTTTTACTTCTTGAATCTCTTTAAAATGCTTTTCAACTTCTCTATCCATTTCATTCATTTCTTCAATTAGTTTATCTTGTTTCTCTAAACTTGGAACAGGTATCTTTATTTTCATTAATTCTTTAGTAGGTATCATATTCTTTATACCTACTCCAATAGCATCTTTAACTATCATTTTTTGGACTTCTTCGGATTGAAGAATTAATTTAAGATATTTTGGCTTAATAATCTCCTTATTCATTCTAAATCTCATAAGAACAGAGTTAAATATGCCCTTTTCAAAAGTATTAGGAACTAACGCTACTTTTCCCAATGTTCCAGCACAAGTCATTAATAAATCATCTTTTTTAATCTCAAACCTTTTTAGTTGCTTAAATCTATCTTCTTTTAGGTAGTATCTACCTATATCAAAATTATCATTTATTACATTACCTTGTTCATAAATTTTATACTCTCCCTCTTCTTTGCTTACACAAACCGACTTTTTAATGGAACTTCCAAATGGACCTCTTGTAATCTCTGCTATTTCTCCTAAAGTCATCAAATTTGCCTTATGATTAGTATTTGTTGTTTGATTGAATAGAGAGAATTTTAAACTATAATTTAATCCATTTTTATATCTTTCAATCTCCTTTTTCTTTTCTAATAATTCGCTATTTTTCTGCGATATTTCTTTTAGTCTTTCTCTCTTTTCTTCTTTTTGCTTTTTATCTTTTATTTCTAAAATTTGGTCATTCAGCACTATTTGTTTTTTCTTATTTTTGTCTAATTGTTCATTTATTGAGCTTAACAAAACAAGATTATTATTCAATTCTCTGACATTTATTATCTTAGTTGAATTTACATAAGAAATCATTTTCTTTCTAATTAACTTATTTTTATCTTTATAATAAACATCAAAATCAGATTCTCCCCTGACAACATCTCTTTGATTGTTTAAAGTAAAACCATCATTTTGAACTTCAAAAAATTCAATCTCATAATTTTGCATTGGTTTTTCCTTTTTCCAAAATATAATATATGTTTTTGAGAAAGTATAGGGGGCAAAAACTCCTTGCGGTAACGAGATTAATTTTAATATTTTTCCCTCTGTAAGTAACCTCTCTCTAACTCTAATATAATTATTGCCTGATATTGTTCCGATTATCCCAGATGGAACGATAAATATTGAATATCCACCATCTTTTACTACATCTAAAAAGCCATCTACAAAAGCGGGTTCGTCTATCTTTTTCCCAAAGGGCATATTACCGATTGAAACATCATAAAAGTTTTTATGTGTCTTTTTAAATTCTAAAAAATCTTGATTAATAATATTAGTATGCCCATCACCCGCTAAAATCATATTCATTTTAGCAATTTCAGAAGTTCTTTTACTTAATTCCACTCCATAAACGCATTTAGTTTTAATTCCTTTCAATAATTCTTTATCTTCGTTTATTTCTCTTTTTAATTGTTTGAATATATTTATTAAAAACCCTCCCGTTCCACAGGTCGGGTCAAGATAAGTCATTACCTCTCCTTTGTTATTTGTTAACCATCTATCTTTCATAACTTCGTTAAGGCACTTTATCATAAATTTAACTATATGTCTTGGTGTGAAATACTCCCCAATATCAGATTTAATGCTACCATAATTGATAAAATACTCAAATGCCTCTCCTTTCACATCTAAATCGTAGCTATCTAAATCTAATCCTTTAATGATGTTCCATAAATCTACTAATAAGCCACTATCAAAATATTCATTTATACTAAAAGAAAATTTATTTTCAAAAATCTTAGCGATTGTATTAAACACGTTGGCTATATTTGTTTCAGTTACGTCATTATCTAAATTTTTTATATCATCTTTTAATTCTTTTTTATGTTTTGTTTGCCCAAATAAATCAGAATCTTCTTTAATTAATTTTAAGAATAGGAAAGCCATAGTTAAGTGTAATCTTTGGTCAGAAGTTACCCCATAAGACCTTAACTTATTGTTTATTTTATCAAATACTTCTTTTAGGTTTCTTTGGTTTTGCAGAGAAATGGGTTTAATCTCCTTTATATCCGAATTGGTCTTAAAAAAATCAATAGTTAAATCCTCAAAACAATCAATATAGTTTATGTCTTCTAAATACATAATTTCATTATCTACTTTATATTTACTCACATAAAAAGACCTTGAATCTGTAATAACTAAAATAAAATATTTTGTTAATAACTTTTTATCAAATAAAAATTGAGCATATTCTAATGCCTGTTCTTTTGCATTAATCAAACTTTCATATCTTAATTTATTTTCAATAATGAAAGTATATTTTTCTTTATCAAGAAAATTCTTTATTATAAAGTCGGGTTTTTTCTTATTGTTAAAAACAACATTATAAAAATAGTCTTTATCAGGTTTTAATTTAATATTAGTTAATTGTTCTATAATCTTAGCGTCTACTTTATTCGCTTCGGTATTTGTGTTAATAACTTCGTTTTTGGTCATTTTTCTTCCTCCAAAAACCTTATAATTAATTTTTCTATTTTGTCTGACTTGTTTATAGAGTTTTTTTTGCAAAAGCTGTTGAATTTTTGTAGAACTTCTTTGTTGATAGACACGCTTAGCTTGTCCTTCGTTACCCCTCTTTTTTTCATATACTAATAAGGTTTGAGCCATTTTTATACCTTTGCGATTTATCATTTAAATCGTATTAATACGATAAATAATATTCTTTGTATAAATAAGAATAATAGTATTTTTATACTTTTACTTTTTTGCTAATTGTATCAACTCCAACCATTTATTATCAGAATTTAATTTTAAATCAGTAGCCAATTCATAAGG
>CAYIAD010000072.1:0-3195 GCA_964361295.1 Candidatus Woesearchaeota archaeon | reverse complement strand
TCATACAGCTGTTTAGAACAGCCTTATGAAATAGTTTCGGGATAACACAGAAAAATCTACAAAGGAAATATTTAAAAGGGATACAAAAAAGTTTTTAAAGACCAATAAGAATAAAATCTTAGGTGAGGGTAAGGAATCGCCTTAGGATTCTATTTAATAAAAATGACTGTTCAAAGAGTAAGAAATATAGACCCGCGTTGGGATGGAGAAAGAATAATAAGTTTGTTTAGAAATTCGCAAGTTGAAAAAGGGACTAGAGCAAAAACGGGTTTTTATGAATATCCTCTTAGTGAAGAAGATCTATTAAGAAGAATAAAGGCTGCTCCAGAATTATCTTTAGTTCTTGAAAATAACAAAGGAGAATTATTAGCATATTTTTTAGCATATCAGACAAGAGATATTGAATCTGGAGGATTAGCTCAAGGTTATAATGATCCTGTTTTATAAAAATTAAGAGGAGCAAATCCAAGAGTAGTATATGTAGACCAATTATGTACAAAACCGGGCACCCCCATCTATATTGTAAGCAGAATACTAGATATTTGGACTAATATTTTCTATGGAGAGAAAATCGATGGTATTGTGAGTGCAGTACCTTCAAAGCCATGGACAAATGTTTCTGCAAGAAGATTAAATCTTTCTCGGGGCTTTTCACGAATTGGACAAGTTGAAGAAGAAAAAGTTACTTTAGATATTTTTGCTAAACCTACTTGGAAAAGAAATATTATTTTTGATTCTAGTGAAAACTTTTTGGGTACGACTTTTTAACAAAAATAACTCTTTTATGGAGTAAGTCTATCACGATCTCTTGGAAACATAACTGCTTCACGAATATTAGGTAATCCTAATATTAACATTGTTAATCTTTCTAAACCTAAACCCCAACCTGCATGTGGAGGAGCTCCAAATCTAAAACTATCTATATAACTTTTAAAATCTTGAGGATTTAATTTTTTTGCTTTTAATCTCTCTTCTAATAATTCTGGTATATGCACTCTCTGTCCTCCAGAAGTAATTTCCATTCCATGATAAATAGCATCAAAACCACAACTCAAATCTTTTCCTTTAGGCATAATATAAAATGGTTTTCCAGATAAAGGCCAGTCATGAACAAAAACAATTGTATCTGGATAAAGCTCTCCTAATTTTTTCTCAGAATCTCCAGACAAATCATCTTTTCCAACATGAATTTTTTCTTTTTTCATTATTTCAGTAACTTCTGCAAAAGTTAGATATTTTGTTTTTGGAATTTTTAATTTCACGTCCAATTTTTCTAATTCTTCTTTGTTTTCTTCTAAAACTCTTTTAATAATATACTGAACACATCTTCCTAAAACTTCCATAACAACAAACTCATCTGCAAATGCCTGTTCATAATCAAATTGTCTTGCTTCATTTAAGTGTCTAATTGTGTTATGTTTTTCTGCTCTCCAAACAGTAAAAAGAGCAAAAACTTTTTCCATAGAACAAGCAACCATTTGTTTATACAACTGACATGATTGACTTAAATAAGCTTTTTTTTCAAAATACTGAACAGGGAATAAATCTGTTCCTCCTTCAGAACTAGAACTAATTACCGAGGGAAAAACAGCTTCTATAGCTCCTTCTTTAGCCATAAATTCTCCATAAGCTTGAATAATTGTTGATTGAATTTTAAAAATTGCCTGAATGTTTTTTCTATGTAAATCTAAAAATCTATAATCTAATCTCTTAGGCAACTCTGTTTTAGAAAAATCAGTAACATCAATTGGAAGTTCATCTGCTTTATTTAAAACAACTAACTCTTCAGGATTTATTTCTTTTCCTCCAGGAGCTTGTTTTGAATTTACAACACTTCCCTTAATATAAACAACTGACTCTCTAGTTAGTTTATCCATTTGCTCAAAAACTTTTTCAGGAGTATGCCCTTTTATAGCTGTAACCTGAACTTGCCCAGAAATATCTCTTAATAAAATAAATTTAATCTTCCCTAATGCTCTTCCATCATAAACCCATCCAAATAAATGAACCTCTTTATCACTAGAAGAAAAAATCTCTCTAATGTACTTTCTTTTTTTATTTAAATCTCTGAAATTAAGTTCCATCTAACTAACTCGCAATAAGGATTTATAAATATTCTGAATGAAAATTATAAATGTTTTTCAAATTCTTCTCTTGAAATTAAAACATCTTTGCTTAGAATCTTATTTAATAATCCCCTATCTAGTTTTTCTCCAGGATGATTTGGAACAACAGTTGTTCTTCCATCAAAATGCTTTAAAAATACATGACTGCCTTTTTGTCTTATAATCTCAAAACCAAATTTCTTTAGAATTTTAATAATCTCGCTCGCAGTTATTTGTGGCAATTTAGCCATTTTAAACCTCTATTTTCTTAACTCCAATAAAATTAGTTGAAAAAGTAATGCCTGGTTGCTCTTCTAAGCAAAGCTCAATTGCTTCCTTAGTTCTTTTAAGTAATTCATCCATAGTTCTTGCTTGAGTATGACATCCTGGAAGTTCAACTACTTCTGAGATGAAATATCCATCCTCGCCCTTCTCAATAACTAAATTAAAAGATTTCATATTATTCTAATACTTCTCAGGTATATAAAATTTTCCATTGAAAATTTTAGTTCTCTCTAAGTTTTTAAAAAACAAAAGAAAGTAAAAATAAAAAAAGAAGTAAAAAAATAAAATTATTTACAACGAACTAATTGTCCTGTGTCTGTTGCACAAATCGGAAAACTTTCTCCAGCATATACATAATCTTCTCTAGATGCGATGTTTTTATTTGCCTCATTCATCCATCTAGCTGCAAGATAATTTAGGCTTCCAGATGGAAAAAAGGTATAAGGATCAAGAGATACATACCTATTATCAAAACCAAATGCCCAAATTTCTCCAGCAGTTTGACAATAAAGATGATCTTGATTACAATTTTCTACTCCTATCAAAGATTTATAACTTGCATATTCTCCCATAGAAATCTTCCAATCTTTATTAGTATCTGCAGGATGAAAATATCTACCTATTGCTGGATAAGTTACTTCTCCCGACGACGAACTCACACAAGCACCATCTTGACAAACTTTACCTTCTAAAGAGCAATCATAAACTTTTAGAGAGCCCAGTTGTCCTTCATTAGTGCAATACATCTCATTCAAAACATTTTTCATGAATTTTTTCAGAATCATAAGCAGTGTCTCCAAAAAAG
>CAYIAD010000071.1:0-3199 GCA_964361295.1 Candidatus Woesearchaeota archaeon | reverse complement strand
ACTTTTTCAACAGAGCCCAATAAAAAGAAGTCTTTATCAATTCTATATCTTTTATCTTACTAGGAAGATTTTTCATAGGAATAAGTAATTTCCTAATTTTTTAAATCTTTCCATTTGTGACTACTATTTAATAACACTACACATATTAAAAAATAAGGCTTTAGTGATTCTAGAATTTCACCAAAGCAGAAAATAGTTATTATTATAAACTAGAAATAAATTATGTTAATATGAAATCATTAAAACCAAGTTTTCGTGAGAAGAAAAGATATCTTTTAGTTAGAGGAAAAAATCTAAAAGAAAACATAGCCAAAGCTGTAAAGGATTTTATTGGAGTTCTTGGGATGTCTGAAGCTTCAATGGAAACAATTAAGTTTGGAGAGAATTGGGCTGTTATTTCTGCAAATAGAAATTCTGTTGATAAAATTAGAGCTAGTTTGAGTGTTTGGCCTGAAAAGATTGAAGTGCAAAAAGTGAGTGGGACGCTGAGGGGATTAGGAAAGAACTAAAATTTGCTTATAGCTTTCAAAACTCGATTATCTATAATAATTACATGTTTGATATTTTTTACTTGCCTATAACTAAGGATAATTTAATAAATTCTTCACCCCGAAACTTTTATAAACAACTATTTTTTTAAACAATCGAAGAGAAACACAAATTAAACAGATTATTAATTTCTCTAAATCGAAAATGGATTTACCAACAGATATGCAACACCAAGCAATGGGTTATGATAGAACTGCGACAATGTTCTCGCCAGAAGGGCACTTGCTTCAGGTAGAATATGCTGAAAAAACAGTTAGATTAGGAAGTTCTAGCATTGCTATTGTTTGTGCTGATGGAGTTTTTATTATCGCTGATAAAAGAACAGAAGATAAACTAATTGTTAAAAAATCTGCAAATAAGATTCATGAAATTGACGAACATATAATTGCAAGTGTTGCAGGAATTACAGCAGATGCAAGAGTTTTAATTGAAAGAGCACAATTATTATCACAGCAAAATAGAATTACTTATGACTCTCCAATTGAGCCAGAATTGATTATTAAAGAAATTTCTAATACAAAACAGCAATTCACACAATATGGCGGAGCAAGGCCGTTCGGAGTGTCATTTATGCTTGCTGGATTAAATGGGAAAAAACCAGAACTTTATGCTTCAGATGTGACTGGAAATTATTTTTCTTATTATGCAAATGCTATTGGAGAAAATGACGAGAAAATAAGAACAATTTTAAGAGATAAATACAAGCATGATTTAACTATTAAAAAAGCAGTTAAATTAGCTTTGGAAATTTTTAGAGAAGTTCAAGGTAAAAAATTTGATATAAATAGAATGGAATTAGTTTATATTGAATCTGATAAAAAAATTAAAAGATTAGAAGCAGAGGAAATAGAAAAATTATGACATCTACAACAGCGAGGATAAAACGAGAAGGAAAACATTTTGAAGTTTTAATTGATATGGATGAGGCAATAAAGTTTAGAAAAGGAAAGGGGGCAGTTATTCTTGATACAGATAAAATTTTTACAAATATTAAAAGAGGGGATATAGCGTCGCAGGATGATTTGAAAAAAGCTTTTGGAACAACAGATGTTCAATCAATTGCAGAAAAAATTGTTAAAGACGGGGAGTTAGAGATTAGTCAAGAACATAGAAGTGCTGAACAAGAAGCAAGGTTTAAGCAGGTTATTGATTTCTTAGTTAAGAATTCCATTGATCCTAAAACAGGAAATCCTCTTACCACCGAAAGAATTAAAAACGCTTTAGAACAAGCCAATATTAACGTAAAGAATACACCAATAGAAAATCAAATTAATGATATTCTTGGGGAATTAACTAAAATAATTCCTATAAAAATCGAGACAAAAAAAATCAAAATAGTGATACCTGCTCTACACACAGGTAAAGCTTATGGTATTTTCGAGCAATACAAGGAATCAGAAAATTGGTTGGACAATGGCAACCTGGAAGTAATAATCCAGATCCCGTCGGGTTTGATTATGAACTTTTATGACAAATTAAATTCAATAACGCACGGAAGTGCATTAACAGAAGAGATAAAATAAAAATGACAGAAGAAAAAAGACAAATAGTAATTCCTGGAGAAATTATTATTTCTGGAGACGAATATCTTCCTGGAGAAGGAACAGAAAAAAAAGGCAAAGACATAATTGCGTTGAGATATGGTTTATCTGAAGAGCAAAATCTACTTGTAAAAATAATCCCGCTGTCAGGAACTTATCTTCCACGACGTGGAAATGTTGTAATTGGCAGAGTAGAAGAAATAACTTTTAATGGATGGGTTATAAATATAGACACTCCAGAGAGAGCATTTTTATCTTTAATGGAAATTCCGAGATATGTAAATAAAGATGCACTTGATGAAGTTATGGATGTTGGAGATATGGTTGTTGCTAAAATTTGGTCAATAAATAAACGTGGGATTGATTTAAGTGTCAAGATGAGGGGTTTTGGAAAAATTAATGACGGATTAATTGTAAATGTAAATCCAAATAAAGTTCCACGAATAATTGGCAAAGAAGGGAGCATGATAAGTTTGATAAAAGAAAAAACAGGATGCAATATAACTGTGGGGCAAAATGGATTAATCTGGATTGAAGGCAAAAAAATCGAGGACGAACTTTTAGCAAAAAAAGCAGTTTTATTTATTGTTGAAAAATCTTTTGTATTAGGTTTAACAGAAGAAGTAACTAAATGGTTTGAGGAAGGGAAAAAATGACAATATTAAAACGTCCTGATGGAAGAAAGCCAGATGAAATTCGTCCGATGAAAGCAAAAGTTGGAATTGTGCCAAATGCCGACGGAAGTGCGATGTTTCAGTTTGGAAATACTATTGCGATTGCTGCTGTTTATGGTCCTAAGGAATTACATCCAAAAAATCAAAGAGATCCTGAAAAAGGAACTTTAAGATGCACTTATAATATGATAAGCTTTTCAGTTGATGATAGAATTAGGCCTGGACCTTCAAGAAGAAGCATGGAGATTTCTAAAATTAGTGAGTGGGCTCTAGATCCTGTTGTTATGATAAAGAAGTATGCAGGAAATGTTATTGATGTTCACATTCAAATTTTACAAGCAGATGCGTCGACAAGATGCGCTGGAATAAATGCCGCTGCAATGGCTTTGGCTCACGCAGGAATTCCAATGAAAGATTTGGTTTCAAGCGTTTCAA
>CAYIAD010000070.1:0-3273 GCA_964361295.1 Candidatus Woesearchaeota archaeon | reverse complement strand
GGACAATTGCAAGTAATTTAAATTTGATAAGTTAAGAGATTTTCAACAGAGCCTTATTTAAGCAAATCTTTTTATACTATTGAATTAATATATTTTAATGAAAAGAGGACAAACAACAATAGTAATTTTTTTAATCAGTTTAGTAATAATTTCTATCGGAGTAATAATTTTTAGTGTAATTGGAGGAGTTAAAGAAAAAATTCAAAGTATAGAAATAGGAACAGAAGGAAACACAAGTGTGATTGCAGAAAAAGTTTTGTATGACCCTCAAGAAAAAGTATCTTGTGTAGAAATAAAAAGAATTGAAACTTCACAAGATTTAACAAAAACAGAAGTAATCTTCACCATCGATGGAAAAAACATCAGATTTAATCTAAGCGAAAAAGAACTCCCAGAAATAGGTGAAAAGACAACTCAATGTTTTAATCTAACAAACTATTCAAGTCCAGAAAAAATACAAATTAGAACAATTCAGGAAGAAAATAATCTTGCAATTTTCTCATCGACAGAATTAGATAAAAATAATTTAGTGATAATCTCACAAAAAACAATTCCCCAAAGGAGAAGTGGTGGGGGGGGTGGAGGTGGTGGAAGTTCTTCAGGAGGAAGTTCTAGTAGTAGCTCTAGTTCAGCAACAATCCCAAATACAACATCAATAAATATCACCAACGAAACTATCTCAAATATAACGAATCAAACAATAATAAATGAAACAAATTTAGAAACAATCACTTGCGAACAAGGATATTACAACTTAAATAATACTTGTATAATAATTCTCAATTCTATTCTATGTGAAGAAAATGAAATAAACGTAAATGGACAGTGCACTTTAATTAATGTTGTTCAGGAAGAAAATTATTCAGAATATATCCAAACAGAAAGAATATTTCCTTTATCAATACTTGATATAAATTTTAATTATACTGAATCTGGAATAAGTGATATTGTTGAAGATAATAATGGGAACAAATATATTTTAGGATATTTTTCTAAAGAAGCAAACTTTGGCGGTATAAATGTAAAAACCTGGGAAGAAAATCACCCAGATAAAGTTTTTAGACCAGATGAATTTTGTGAAGATATGGAGGGAATGGGTTGTGAGCCAGCAATTGACACATTTATTGGAAAAATTAATTCTGCTGGAGAGTGGCAGTGGGTAAGAACAATTGGAAGTGACCCAAAAATAGGGTATGACTATGAGCCTATTGGAGGAAGAAGAGTAACTATTGCAGTTTTTGTATTCTCAAGTAATTTAGGAATTGATTCAGAAGGCAATATTTTATTTACAACAGGAAGCAAGCAAAATTTATTTTTTAGTAATAGCAATATTAATATTAATGGAGAATTACCTGTTTTAGCAAAGATATCTTCAAATGGAGAGTGGATAAATGCTAGTAAAATTAAAATCCCTTCTGAAGAAGGAGCAATATTAGAAGAATATCAGCTTAATTATAATCAAGATTCAATTGATTTTACAGGTAAAATAGAGCATCTAAAAAAAATAGAAACAGACCCAATAAATGTTGGTATTCCTACAATTGAATTAAGAGTTTCTGAAGCAGCAATAGGAAAAATGAATTTAAATGGAGAGTTTACTAAAGTTATTTATATAGAAAATAGAAGCAGATTTAATTCTCCAACAATTTATATTTCAGATACAAAATTAGATTCAGAAGGTAATATGTTAATATTAGGGAAAATATCAAATACTCTCCCAAAAAATGGACTTAATAGAGGAAAACCTATTGATACTGAGAAACTAACAACAATTCAAATTGGAGACCAGATTCTAAATTTAGACTATACTCCAAATCCAAATTCTGATGGAGGAATAATTGTTTCTAAACCATTTATTCTTAAAGTAGATAATGCTTTGGAAATACAAAATTTAATTGGAATTTCAGGAGATAATTTTTCAGTTTCTAATCTTGAAATAGATAATGAATTTATTTATCTAGCAGGAGTATATGATGGTAATGCAATTATTCAAGGTAATATATTAACTCCTCATATCTATTCCAGAAATAATAAAACTGGATTTGTATTAAAACTTTCTGAAAGTGGGAATCTTCAATGGATAAAAACTTTTTCTAATCCTTATACATTTTCCATTATTGATAATATGTTTTTAGAGAGGAATAAATATATAACAATTGTTGGGAGCATATTAAGTGCATTTGGAGAATCGTATTTTGGAAATTTTGAATTAACTTCTTATGGAGGAGTTCTTCCACTTGGAAGTAATGATTTAAATGCAGATGTATTTGCTGTAGAGTTAAGTCCAAATGGAGAGTGGGTTTCTGCAATAACTTTGGGAGATTCAAAGATAGAAATTTTAAGAAAAGCAAAAATAGTTAATGATAAACTTCTGATTATTATAGAATTACTTGAGAAACATACTGATGGTAGCACAACTCCAACAATATCTGTTTGGGATATGAGTTTAGATATTAACTCAAATATACTTGGAGATATAATAAGAAATCTATTTAGACATTAATCCAAACTCTTAAAAACTCTTTCTCCAGAATAATTATATGACAAATCTTCCTGAAATAAATATAGGAGTTGTGGGGCATATTGACCACGGAAAAACTACTTTACTTTCTAAACTTACTGGAAAGTTTGCAGACACTCATTCTGAAGAATTAAAACGAGGTATTACAATTAAGCTTGGCTATGCAGAAGCAATAATCTCCGACGACAAAGGAAATTTTAACATTAATGGGAAAGGAAAACCAATAAGATATGTTTCTTTTATCGATGCTCCTGGACACGAAATGTTAATGGCAACAATGCTTTCAGGGGCAGCAACTATGGACGCAGCAATCTTAGTTATCGCAGCAAATGAAGGAATCAAACCACAAACAGCAGAACACCTAATGGCTTTACAAGCTAAAAATATAAAAAATATAATCATTGTTCAAAATAAAATTGACTTAGTTTCAAAAGAAAAAGCTCTGGAAAATTATCAAAAAATTAAAGAATTTATAAAGGGAACAATCGCAGAAAATTCTTCTATAATTCCTGTTTCTGCTCAGCAAGAGATTAACATAAATAAGATTTTAAAAGCTATAACTAAAATACCTATTCCTGAAAGAGAGATAAAATCTTCTCCAATTTTTATAATCGCACGAAGTTTCGATATAAATCGTCCAGGAAAAGATATTCAAAATTTAAATGGAGGAGTATTAGGAGGAATTTTAAAAAAAGGAAAACTAAAAATCGGAGATGAAATAGAAATAAAACCAGGATTAAGTGTAAAAAAAG
>CAYIAD010000069.1:0-3427 GCA_964361295.1 Candidatus Woesearchaeota archaeon | reverse complement strand
ACTTTTTAAAAAATCTTCAGAATGAAATTCAGGAGGCGATTAAACAAAGAAATGACTGGGTTCACCAGAAGAATCCAGATTCTGTTGAAATTCATGAAAAACTTGTTGGAGGAAGAAAATGATTGAAAAAATACTAGAATTTATATTTGATAAAAAGAAAATCCATCAAATAACTTTTATTTTACCTTTGGTAGTTTTTTATTTAACAAATCAACCAAAGTGGTTGTTTCTAATTTCTTTGATAATTTTGGCGGTTATGGAAGTTTATAAAATTGATCTTGAAAATAAAATAAATTTAATCATTCAAGGAAGAATTAAACAGATATCCAAGAAAAAACCTCTTTTAAGAAATTGGAGAGATCAAATGAAAGATGCATGTAAAGAATTTAATTATATTTACTCTTGGCCGTTATTTGGATTAGTAAGTTTAGTGTTTATTGCAGAATTTATTTATTCAACATGTTTATCTTATAATTATTCTTTTATTTTATTTGGAGTTCATATATTTTTAATTATTTATTTTATATTTTTAGAGAGAATAGTTCATCATAATTTTGAAATTATAATAGCTAAAAAAGAGAATAAAAAATGAGCGAAAAAATAATCAAATCAAGAGAGGAATGGAAGAAAATAATTAATGGAATTAATGATGTAAATTTTCAACATCTTGTATATGACTTACTTAGAGTGTTAAAATTTGAAAATATCAAAGAGAGAGGAGGAGGTGCAGATAGTGGAAGAGATCTTGAAGCAACATACTCTTATCCAAGACCTAACCAAGAAAAAAGAATAATAAAATGCTGGTTACAATGTAAAAAGCAGAATAAGGGAGTTTCATTTGGTGAGATTCATGAAGACATAACTCGAGCAACAACGAGCAGAGTAGATGAGTATTATGTTTTATCCAATATGGACACAACCCCAAGCTGTAAGGATGAAATAAAAAAAGCAGAAGAAACTTATTTTTGTAAAATTGTTGATTGGAGTGGTTTGAAATTTCAAGATATCTTGTTTCAATTCCCAGACATCTGTAAGTATTATTTTCCTGATGAAGAAATTCCTCCTGTTATTAATACTAAAGATCCGGGTTATGCTTTAAAGTTGGCATCAGATTTAGGGAAAAGATTTGGCTTAGATATAGAAATCGATGTTCCAAAAACAGTCAACTTATTTAATCCTATTGAAGTTGCGGATGTCTTGAAATATTCATTGTTAAAAATACAGAATATTGATATTAACATAAAATCGTTGATATATGAGAAAATAAGTATGTTTTTTTTTGCCTTGGAACGTCATGAAGATGCATTAATGTTTCTCAATAATTCGTTAGATATCACTCCAAAAAATATTGGGGCATTGATTAACAAAGGGTATATATTGGAAAAAATAGACAAAGTTGAAGAATCAAATATTTGTTATGAAGAGATTCTTAAGATTGATACAAAAAACAAGTTTGCATTAAATAATAAAGCCCATAATTTAATGAGAATTGGGAAATTTGAAGACTCACTAGCATGCATAAATATGGCACTTGAAGTAGATCCTAATTTTGTCATTGCAATACATAATAAAGCAGAAATTCTTAAAGGACTAAAAAAATCAAAAGAAGCATTAAAATATTTAGAAGAAAAGAAAGAACTTGTAGATAACTCCGTGAGCTTACAATCTACAAAAGTAGATTTATGTATAGAACTTCTTGACTTAAAAGAAGCATATAGAATCAATGAACAAATTTTAAATGAAAACTCAATGCTTATTGAAGCTATCAATAATAAAGGAGTAATTTACGAGAAGAATTCAAGATTTCAAAATAAAGAGAAATATTTGAATCTTGCATTAGAATGGTTTGAAAAAGTGATTCAAATAAATAATAAATATCCTATTGGATGGTCAAACAAAGTAGTAGTTTTTTTGAATTCTGGGAAACTCGAAGAAGCCGAAAAAATTATTAATATTGCATATACTCTTTTTCCAAAGAATCCGCACGTACTTAATAAAAAAGGTGTAACTTTAATCTCTAAAAATCCAAAGGAGGCATTGAAATATTTTGAAAGAGCACTTAGTTTAAGATTTGATGAAGAATTTTTACTTAACAAAACACAAACACAATTAATACTCAGTCATTGGAAGGAAGCGAAAGAATCTTCCGAGAAACTATTAGGATATAATAAAGAAAAATCTGGGGCTTGGAATTTCAAAGGAATTGCTTTGAAGAAATTACATCAGACTGCATTGGCAAATAGTTGTTTCAAGAATGCTGAGAAATACAAAGAAAAACCAATAAGTTTACTAGATGAATGACACTATGAAAGATCTACAAAAAAGATGGATATGGAAAGAAGTTGAACTTGGAGAAATATGTGAAGTTCTTACGGGCTTTGCTTTTAAATCTAATCTATTTAATGAAGAAGGAAAGGGCAAACTTTTGATTAGAATCAGAGATTTATTGGAAGGAAAATCAAAAACATATTACTCTGGAGAATTTGAAGAAAAATATTTAGTGAAAGCAGGAGATTTTTTAATTGGAATGGATGGAGAGTTTAAAATATTCGAATGGAAATCTGAAGATGCTTTATTGAACCAACGAGTTTGCAAGTTAATTTTAAATAAAGATTTAGTTTTTCCTAAATATATATTTTATAGGATTTCCAAAGAATTAAAAGAAATTGAGGACAAAACCCCCTTTGTTACAGTAAAACATATTTCAAATAAACAAATTTTGTCAATTAAAATCCCCCTCCCACATATTTCAACTCAAAAACAAATAGTATCAATCCTAGAAAAAGCAGAGAAATTAAAACAAAAACGAGGAGAAGCTGACAAATTAACAAAAGAATACTTGCAGAGTGTTTTTTATGAGATGTTTTACAACAAGAGATTCGAAGAAGTTGAACTCGGAGAAATTTGTGAAATTAAAAAAGGGACTTCAATAACCAAAGACACCATCACAAATGGAACTGTTCCAGTAATAGCTGGAGGACAGCAAGCTGCTTATTATCATAATACTTCTAATAGAACTGGAGAAACTCTAACGGTAAGTGGTTCTGGAGCTTATGCAGGGTTTGTAGCTTATTTTAATATACCTATTTTTGCTTCAGATTGTTCAACAATCCAAGTGAAAGATAAAAAGATTCAAATGATTTATATTTACTATTTTCTTAAAACCAACCAAACTAAAATTTACAAAATGCAAAAAGGAATTGCACAGCCCCATGTTTATCCTAAGGATTTAGAAAATATAAAAATACCTCTTCCTCCTCTTCCTCTTCAGCAAAAATTCGCTTCTATTGTTGAACAAGTTGAAAAACTGAAAGAAAAGCAAAAACAATCAAAAGAAAATATTAACAATTTGTTTAATTCACTAATGCAAAGAGCATTTAATGGAGAATTAATAAGATGAAAGGGGATTTTCATGTTGATATGAGCA
>CAYIAD010000068.1:0-3434 GCA_964361295.1 Candidatus Woesearchaeota archaeon | reverse complement strand
AAAATGTATTCTCATCTCAAACTATCCTCAACAATCTTAATCTCTTCTTTAGTCAGTCCATACAATTTATACACCTCTTGGTCAATCTCATAATCGGTGTTTTTGATTTGTTGTTCAAGGCGTTCTTTTTCATTGCCACTCGGTTTTCCTTCATGGAGTTGCTTTTGTAGGGAAAGCATGGCATCTACTAAAGAAACAATAATCTTTTCTTGTGGATGGGTAGGGAGATGGATGGGAATGTTTTCTAAATAAGGTATATCAAACCTCAAATATCCACCAGACATGTGGGTAGTATCAAATTTATTATTGTAATAAAAATTTATTAGCATCGAGTTCAAAATTGCTAATAAAACATTAAATAATTTCTCATCCTTTGGAATTAATATTGAAGATTTTCCAACAAAGAATGATTTCTCATCAATTGTTGCTTGTAGACGTTTAGTCAATCTCGCTATAACAATTTTTTTCTTTTTAAAAAGATTAATTAATTTTTCCGAATAAATAGACTTTTCTATAAATTCACCTGTCCAATTAATAGAATATCTCTTTATATCTCTTGTTTGAATAACTGGAGAATAAAAATCTTTCTTTTTAGGCATATTTGTTTTATGCTTGGCAAAACCGGTTATTGAAGATCCCCAAACAAATGTCTCTTTAAAGTCTCTTAATCTCTTTAAAGTTTCTAATTTTTTAATTAATTGTGAGTCACTATTAGAACTTAAAGCAAAGTTCAGCTTATTATCTTTTGAAAACTCTTCTTGGTCAATTTCATTAAAATTAAATTTTGTGCCGAAACTTTTTTCATCTTCTAAATTAATTATTTGAATACTGTTTTTATTTGGTTTACTTTTCTCAAAAATAGTAATAACTGGATAAGTTGAGGCTTCTTTGAATACTTTAAGCCTTGATACATCAATTATTTTCTTTAGGCTTGTTTCTTCTAAAATTATTTTTCTTAAAGACAAAGCGTTGTCTGTAGATAAATATGTATTTGGATTGATAAATCCAAATAATCCTTTTATTTTTAATAGATTTATAGATCTCTCGATAAATAATTGAAATAAATTATATTTAACAACTCCACCATTAACTTTTGTAGAATAGTATTTCTCATTTAAGTAATCTGTCCCTTTAATTTTAGAATAATCAACATAAGGAGGATTACCCACCACAACATCAAAACCGCCTTTGCCAAAGGCTTCTGGGAATTGAGCATGCCAATTAAATGCCTTGTCGCCTGCAACCTTTGGGTCATCGATTAAAGAGTTGCCACACTTTATATTATTCTTCATATTAGGTAGAATTTTTCTTCTAGTTTCTGGAGTTTCCTCTTCTAACAATTTTAAAAGAAGATTAAGCTGTGCAAGCTCTACTGCTTTTTCATCCAAGTCAACTCCGTAAATACAGTTTTCTAAAATAGTCGCTTTTTGATTTAAAGTTAGTCTATTTTCATAATGCTCAAAAGTTTTCCATTTATTTGATTTTTCCCCTTTTTTAAGCCGTTCTTCAATTACATTAGCCACTTCTTGAAATGACCTTGTTAAGAAACTGCCAGAACCACAAGCAGGGTCAATAATGTTAACTTCTAAAATCTCGTCAATTGTTTTATCTTTGATATATTCTCCAACAGTATTTTTAACAATATAATCTACAATATAAGAAGGCGTATAATAAATACCCATTTTCTTACGTTTGTCTGATTCAGAATCAAGTTTAACACGTTTTTCGGTTTCTTGTAAAACTGTGCCTAAATACTGCTCATAAATGCTCCCCAATAAGTCACCAGGAATTTCATCAAACATATAGAGTGCTTGAATATCTTGGGTTCCATAATACAGAATTCTAATTACTTTTTGAAGAGTATCATCATCAAAGAATATAATCTCTTCTTCTAAAATGCTACGAGCAAATAGCTTTGAATTATAAGTTTTATCAAATAGCTTAAATTGTTCCAGCAATTCATCCCAAATGCGTTTTCTAAGCCTTCCAACTTTGAAATCTTTTTCAATATTCAATAATCCAAATTTATTTTCTAAACCTCTATCTTCAACAGACCTCATGAATATTAGTCGGTTAATTAAAACTTGAACAGCTTCGTCAATCTGTGACTGGGGAAGTTGCATTCTTAAATGTTTTAAATCATTAGATAATTTTCTTCTAATTTCAAGCAAGTCATCTAGTATACTTTTATCGATAGGCTTGGATGTTCTCTCATCTTTTCTTGAAAGAAGCTTATGAATCTCTTGTTTTTCAAAGCTTTCTTTAGAAAGAAGGAGCAGTTTATCTAATTTATCTAGAAATTCGTCAAAACCAAATCTAAAAACCGAATTATCTTCAAATTTCAGCAGATTTTTATCAATGTTTTTAATATTGCTTAAAGCATGGTAAACGCGAATTTCTTTAAAGTTTGTAACTATGGCAAATTTTATTTTTCTGTGGTATGCATATGAAACCGCTTGTCGCCCTGCATCTTCATCGAGACTAGCTCCAACTCTTTTTGCTTCAATTACAACAACTTCTTCATTGCCTATTTTAAGAATATAATTGCTCTTCCTTTAAGGATGCGTTCTTCTTTATTCATATCCCATCTTGTCCAACCTAATGATTCTAGAAGTGGCTCAATATAATGAGTTTTTATGTTCTCTTCAGATTGACTATTAATATACTCTTTATTTTTACTTGCTTGTGAAAAATGTTCTACAAGTTCTTTTATTTTTTCTTGATTTACCATAACAAACTTTGAGCGTTAGAGGTTATAAACTTAATTTATAAAATGGACCCACCGCGGATCGAACGCGGGACCCCCCGGTGCAAGCGGGGCGTTTTACCACTAGACTATGGGCCCTTTTTATCTTCCGCAGCGAGTCTCCGAAGCTTTGCAAGGAGGTTCGAGCAAGAGAAGATAAAAATATCTCTTATAGAATCATAAGATTGTGTTTTTTAAAGGTTGGTGTTTTATCGCGGGAGATGATTTTAAGTATTAATTTTGATTTGTAAATTTATGGTTAAAGATTACGTTGGGGCAATAATTCAGAGAAATTCCGATGGCAAATTTCTTCTGCAATTGCGCGATGATAATGTGAATATTTCTAATCCAAATAAGTGGGGAATTTTCGGCGGGGGAATTGAAAAGGGTGAAACTCCACTGAAGGCTTTACGACGAGAGTTATGGGAAGAGTTAAGGCTGAAATTTAATGGAAATAAATTAAAATTATTGAAAAAAGCTAATTTTCATGGAAAAACCAATTACATTTATTTTATTTCTTTGCCTGAAAGAGATTTATTTAAAATTAAATTGCATGAAGGGCAGAGATTTGACTATTTTTCACGTTGGAATATTGTTTTTGGAAGAAGGGTTTTGTTTTCTGTGAGGTTGATGTTCTTATTCCTTATAGTTTAGTCTTTTAAATCTTTTTCTTCAATTCTGATTATTA
>CAYIAD010000067.1:0-3468 GCA_964361295.1 Candidatus Woesearchaeota archaeon | reverse complement strand
TTAATATTATAATTAACTTTTCTAAAAAAATCTTCAGTTATAAGTCCTTTTGAAGATTCTGCAACTCTCCCAAATACAAGTTCTGGGGGAACACCATTTCCAAGCCGATTTCCTAATTGAAATAAAGAATTATTAAATTCACTTTCTAATTGGATTGTCTTCTCTCTTTCTTTAATTAAATTCTTAGTTTTTCTACGATAGGATATTGAAAAGAATAACGCAATACTTAAAGGAATGAACATTCCCAAAAACAAAGCTCCAACGCCAAATGGACCGACATTTTTTCCGCCAACCTCTTTAAAATCAAAAAAATTAACATTTTCTCCAAAAAAACCCAAACCAATCTGTCCAAAAGTAAAATCATTAATAACTCCTGCTTGAGCTAACAAAGGAATTAATCCAAGAATAAACAAGGGCAGACAAATTAAAAAAGCCCGAGTATAATGACTATTATCCGTATATTCTGAATATAAAGGATTTTTTTCAAGTAGTTTAGATTCTCCATAACCTCCCGGACGCAATAGAAGAATTTTATTTAACATAAAGAATGCAATAAAAGGAATTAATAAATTATAAAGAATAAAAACATGAGTTGAGGTTAAAAGTCCGCCAATCATTGCAGAAGCAAGCGGAATTAAAGCAATCCCTAAAACGGGAAGCATAACAGCAAGCATATAAACATTAGTTAAAGGCGCATTGACCTCGTGGCTAAATTTCAGCATTTTATCATAAATTCCATCAAGAACAACCTGCAAAGATTTTTCCAAAATCTGAATTCTTCTTGCCTCCTCAGGTTCAAATAAACTGCTCTCAATTAAATGAAAAGATTCTACAAACTCAACAGAATAATCTCTCCAGGTTTCCAAATAATTATCCAAACTTTCTTTAATAGTTGAAAACTTTCCAACTTCAACATTATAAAATATTTTTTTAAAATCTAATGAAAGGGGATACTGTAAATTCTTTGAAGCAAATTCAATTGCTTTTTCCAAATTAGAAGTATGCCTCATATAAACAACAATATAAAGTATCGCTGGAACCATCTGTGAACTGGCTTTTAATCTCCATTTATTTGCTAGCCTTTGAGGATATCCATTAATATAATAAAATAAAAAAACTGAAACAAAAACTACTAAAACAAAAAATAAAAATGGAAAATTTCCAGTAATCAATAAATTAGCTACAGAAAATATTAAACCAAAAAAGAAAATTGTAATGAAAGCCATTACACCCAAACCAAGGGCCTGCCAAGGTTCAATATCTAAATGAGCAATATCCAAATCTTTTTTTATTTTAAGAACATCCTTCTCAGAAACTTTTAATTTTATTATATTGCCAAGACTTTTGCACCATTTTTCATATCCGGAAAGTTCAGAAACCATTTCTTGTTTAAAAGAAGTATAAGCAGAAGTCTCTCCGCCAGCAAGATTAGATGTAGATTCTACTTGTCCTTCTATTTTTGCTCCGTATTTTCTAAGAATATCTTTTACATCAGGTTTTTGATAGGGGGGCATCTTCACTCCTTTTTTACTTTATCTAAATAGAAAAATCAATTAATAAATATGTCGAAAAGAGGGTAAATAAAATAATCCCTAAAGTAAAAATAAAAAAAGAAAATGGGGCAAATGCCCCGAATAAAAAAATAAAAATTTTTTGATATTTAATTTAAAGCTATAACTTCAGAACCGTCGCTTTTTTCTCTTCTAACTTCAATTTTTTCTTTGAATCCATCTGTTTTTAATTCAAATTTTTCTCTGAGTTCGCCATTTGATTCTAATTTAGCTTCAATTCTTTCTTTAAATTGTCCGTCTCTTATTTGTCTTTTTTTATCCAAAGAAGCTTCAAAACTTTCTAATTTAGCCCTAACTTCTTCTTCACTTAAACCAAGAACTACTGCTCTAGAAATTAAATTATTCTGACGTTCTTCAATTTGAGTTAGTTTAGAACTTACTTTATCATTTATATTACCAAAAACTTCTGTTAAATGAGCAATTTGTTCTGCATTCATTTCTTCTGATTTTCTTGTTAAAATTCCTGCATGAACTTCACTAATTTTTTCTCCATGAGTTTCAAGCCTATATTTCATAATAACAGTTTGCTTCAAGGCCTTGATAACTTGTTCCTTATCTCCATCAATAGCAATTTGATCAAAGCTTTCTAAAGCATCGTCTAATTCTGATTCATATTTTTTCGCAATTTTTTTTGCTTTATCAGGATTGTTTTCTGCTCTTTTGAGTTCATTCATTCTTTTATTTGCAATATCCATTCTAATCTCTGCTTTTTTACCTTTATTAGCAAAAACCATTTTAAATTTGTCGCTTAAAATTCCTGAAGAACTTTCCACATTTTCATCTGCTGTAGCTGTAGCCATTTCAGCTGTTGAAAGACCTGCTTCAGCACTAGCTAATGCAACATTATCTTCGTCAGCTAAAACAAAGGTTCCCATTAAAGACAACATCAAGATAGACACTATCAATACTGAAAATATTTTTGTATTCATTTTATTTTTATTTGACCTCCTTTCACCAATATTATAAATTCTGCTAAACAGAATTTTTTGTTTTTCATAATTTTTTTAGGAATAAAACCTATTTAATAAATCCCTGAAACAAGATGGAACAAGATGAAACATTAGTTATTTAATTTTTAATTTTATTTTATTTGTATTTCCGTAAGGAATTTTTTGGATTAAACCTCTTGATTCAAGATTTCTAATTACTCTGCTTAATTTAGCTTTGCTAAATCCGATGCTTGTTTGTAATTGCTTTTGCCACAACTGAGATTTATCTGCTTTTTTTAATTTGCTGATTACTGCTTTCTCGCTTTCCATGAGATGTTCTTCAATTGCCTCAATTTTAGGTTTTGCTTTTTTCTTTGTTGTCTTAATTTTTTTTAATTTCTCTTTATGTTTTTTTCTTTCAAATAAAAAGTAAGCCAAAAAAACTAAAATTAAAAAACCAAACATCAAATAATAAATAAAATTCTTATTTTTTAAAAATTCATAATCAACAACAATCTGCTTTTCATTATAATTTTCCCAAGTTAAGATAACGCTTCTTCCATCGCTTGAAATTTCATCTGGCTCAGGAAAAAGCAAGCCATTTTCAGATAAAACAGCCGATTCTGGAAGAACCAGCTTAACATTTTGATTATTGCTTAAATAATTCCGTGAAACAAAATAATGCTGGCTCCCAGATTTATCTATCATAGACTGAGTAATATAACTTATAGAAAAATTTTCTGTTGAATTAATTTTAATTAATTGATAATTTCCGTAATTTTCTAATACATATTTTGCATTTACTTTTAGTTCTTCAACATCATCTGGAATTCTCAACTCTAATTCTGAAATAGAATCAAAATTATATTCAACTAAGACTTTCTTTTCATAAATATAATAATTAGTTTCTACACTTGCATTCACAATGCCGGATAAATTTAAAATAAAAATCAAAAATACTAAACAAA
>CAYIAD010000066.1:0-3568 GCA_964361295.1 Candidatus Woesearchaeota archaeon | reverse complement strand
CTATTTCAAAAAAATATTATCACAAACTCTCTTCCACTTTTACTTTTTCTTTTTTACTCATTTTATATTATATTTGCAAATATTAGTGGACCAGCCTGGTTTTCTTGGATGGGAGATATTGTCGATGACAATTTCCGGGGGAGATGGTTTGCCAAACGAAATCTAATTTTAGGTTTCCTTTCAGTAATTCTAACTGTCTCAGCGTCGTTCTTTCTGGATTTTTTCAAAGATAAAAATCTAACCATGTTAGGATTTGCTATTCTTTTCGCACTTGCATTTATTGGAAGAATGTTTTCTTGCAGAATTTTCAAACAACAATATGAACCAAAAATAAAAATACAAGACGGATATTATTTCAGCTTTACACAATTTTTATTCAAAGCCCCCACAAACAATTTCGGAAGATTTACATTATTCAGAGGTTGTTTATCATTCGCAGATGCAATCCTCGGCTCACTTCTTTCAATTTATCTTCTAAGAAATTTAGGATTAAATTATTCTTCTTACATGATTATTATTTTTGCGGGAACAATTTTTTCATTACTTGTAATAAACCTTTGGGGAATATTTGCAGATCACTATGGAAATTATAAAACAATTTTAATCACATCTTTATTTATCCCCCTGCTCCCAATACTTTGGATACTCAACAACTCTATTGCTTATTTAATATTTGTTCCTTCGCTGGCAGGAGGAATTGTCTGGGCTGGATTTAACCTTGCTTCTGGAAATTTTGTTTATGACAACGTAACTCCGCAAAAAAGAGGAATTGTAATCTCATATTATAATGTCGTAGTCGGGGG
Organism: Candidatus Woesearchaeota archaeon; assembly: GCA_964361295.1. Lineage (GTDB taxonomy): Archaea > Nanobdellota > Nanobdellia > Pacearchaeales > GW2011-AR1 > JABHWZ01. The sequence continues at coordinate 2,765 of CAYIAD010000066.1, read as the reverse complement.
AGGAATTTTCCTAGGAGCAGCGTTAGGAGCATTATTAATCAAAGTTATAACAATCTCAACAATTAATCCAATTGTAATCATCTTCTCTATAAGTGCAATCTTTCGATTAGCAGTTGTTTTATTCTGGCTTCCAAAATTTAAAGAAACTCGCCCAACTCCAAAATTCAGTGGAACATCAGCACTAAAAAACATTATTCTAAAAGAATCAAAACCTGCATTTATTGAGGGGATTCATGACATTACCGCAATAAAAGATTATTTAATAGAATAATTTTTAAAGAGTAAAAAACAAATCTATCTATGTTCTCTAAAAAAAAATGCCCGAGATGTAATGATTCAATAAAAAATAGTTATGAATTCTGTCCTAGTTGTGGAAAACAAATTAAACAATTAGATAAGCACGAATTTGGTATGTTTGGAAAAAACGATTTTATAGAAGAGCAAAATAATTTTCAAAATCCTTTTTTAGGTGGAGTTACAGGAGGAATCATAGGAAAAATGCTCGGTTCAACAATGAAAATGCTAGAAAAAGAACTGCAAAAAGATATGCAAAATAATTCAAAAAATCTTTCAACAAACATAGGAAATACTAAATTTGAACTATTTATCAACGGAAAAAGAATAAGCCCTCAAAATATAAGAGTCACTAAAAATCCAATTCAAGCGCAAGAAAAAAAAGTCCAAAAAACAAAAAAAATTTATCTCCCATATAATGAATTAAAAGGATTTACAGAACTTCCTAGAACAGAGCCTAAAACAAGCATAAGAAGATTATCTGATTCAATTGTCTACGATATGAAACTTCCAGGAGTAAAAACAGAAAAAGATATTTCTATTCAAAAAATTGGAGAGGTTATAGAGATAAAAGCTATTGCCAAAAACAAAGCTTATTCAAAAACAATAACCATCAATCTTCCAGTTATTGGCTATGAATTTTCAAAAGAAAATTTAATTCTAGAACTAGAAGCTAAAAATTAAATGAGGCTACTACGCGCAACCCAGATTTCTAATTTTTACATTTACTTTCAGGAGTAACTCGAAATCAAAGTTGCTCAAGATTTGAATTAAACTAATCTGAGTTTAGCAAACCTCTGTAAAAATAATATTCTATCATTTCATTCGAGAATATAAATGAGGCTACACAGATTTGAACTGTGGACCCCGGCCTTATCAGAGCCGTGCTCTAGCCAGGCTGAGCTATAGCCTCATTGTATTTTGCATGAGATAATATAGCGAAGACTGGAGCCATGCCGAGAAGTTACACGAGCATTAATCGCTTGCGTAATATTTCGCGAGTGTGGCTTTGAGTCAAGCTATAGCCTCATCTGAAAATCAAAGATTTAAGTTATTTATAAAACTTACCCACCCCAATATTTAAAAACCAAATTTCTATCAAATAATCATGGCTCACGGAATGTATTATTATATAAAACAAGCATGGAAAAATCCAGACCCAAAAGTTCTTAGACAGAGAATGATTGACTGGAGAAAATCAGAAGTATTCACAAAAGTAGACAAGCCATTAAGACTTGATAAAGCAAGAGCCCTAGGTTACAAAGACAAAATAGGATTTGTCGTAGTGAGAATAAGAATAAACAGAGGCGGACACAAAAAACCAAGGCCAAACAAAGGCCGGCGTTCTAAAAGATTAACTCCAAGATTAACTCTAAAGATGAACTACAAATGGATTGCAGAATCAAGAGTTCAAAATAAATACAAAAACTTAGAAGTCCTAAATTCTTATCAAATAGGAAAAGACGGAGTTAATAATTTTTTTGAAGTAATTTGTGTTGACCCTTCAAAACCAGAAATACAAAACGACCCGACAATAAACTGGATTTGCAAAGGTTCAAATAAAAAAAGAGCTCTTCGAGGACTTACCAGCTCGGCTAAAAAATCAAGAGGATTTAGAAATAAACATCCTACTTCAAAAAATACTCCTTCAGTAAGAGCTGGAAGAAGATAATTTTTTCTAAATATTGCTATATCCTGCAAATTTTCCTACAATAAAACCGGTTAATGCAGCGAGCATTCCTATTGCCATTAATTGAATCCCCTTTTTTACCCAATTACCAATAGTAAATTTTGCTTCCACTGCTCCTGTAATAAATAAAGCAACTGCCGAAATTATTAAAGAATAAACAATTGCAGTTTTTATTGGAAAAAAGAAAAAACTAACTAAAGGAAGAAAGGAACCGATTAAAGCAGCAAAAAAAACTATAATAGCACTTTTTATAGGATTAATAAATTTTTTTGATAATTCAAGCTCTTCACTCATCATTATTTCTTTCCATCTTTTCTTATTAGAGGTAATTTTGCTAACAATCTGATTTAGTAATTTTCCTCTAAATCCTTTTTTATAATAAATATTATAAATTTCTTTTCTCTCTACGTCCGGAAATTTTTTCATCTCCATTTTTTCTCTTTTCTCCTCGCTGTCATAATAATCTCTATCTGCTTTTGAGGAAGTATATGCGACTGCTCCCATAGAAACAGATTCTGCAAAAGTCGCTGCAAGTCCAGCAAGAATTACTGCACGAGGGTCACCTGCTCCAATAGCAACTCCAAGAATAACTCCTAAAACATTTACAAGCCCATCCTGCCCTCCAAGAATAAAATCACTAAACAGCGAAGCAGTTTTACTATGCTTTTCTTTATGCACCCCTAATTTCATATTTTATATAACAAAAACTAATATAAAAATCTATCCTGTGCAATCAAGAGACATATGTCACTAGGCAAAACCGAAAATTAGTTCTCGTTTG
>CAYIAD010000065.1:0-3582 GCA_964361295.1 Candidatus Woesearchaeota archaeon | reverse complement strand
AAACGAGAACTAATTTTCGGTTTTGCCTAGTGACATATGTCTCTTGATTGCACATGAAGGGATGGATTAGAAATCTTTAAATAACCTAATTTTAATTTCCTTTAAATGGAAAATAGATCTTTATTATATCCTCAGCACGAACCAGAAATCCAATTAAAACTATTAGGAATTTCAAAAAAAGATTTATCAGAGCTAAGAAAAAGAAAACTTAGAGTTTTAGATATTGGTTGTGGCGAAGAAGCCAGATTAGTTCAATATCTTTGGGAAAATGGAATAGAAGCAGAAGGAATTGATCCATTTGCAAAAATTAATTCTCCAAATATTATGAAATCAAAAATTAGTCAAGAAAATCCAGAAGTAGAGAGTATTCCTAGACAAGATAAAAGATATCATTTAATATTAAGTCATGCAAATTTTGTTCTTCCTATGGGATTATCCACTTGTAGAAATCTTGGAGCAAAAATGCTTGCAAAAAAAGGAGAGCACCCAAAAAATATTGGAAGAAGATTAGATGCAGTAAGTCTTGATGCTCAATGGACTGTTCTTGAAGCAATGAGAACTTTAAAAAATCAAGGAAGATTTGTGTGTTATCCTGGATTAACTCAAATAGGCGAGATTATGGGAGATGATTTTTGGGAAACTCCGATTAAAATTGTTCATGAAGAAGTTCCTAGCAGGTATCATCAAGAACATGAATTTATGAAGAATAGAACTATAATCTATAAATTGTAAAATCCTCTATTAATATTATTTCGTAGTTCTAAGTTGTTCATATTTTTCTAGGAAGCTTATTTCTGGATAATACTGAAGAAAATTTAATCAGAAGATATTTAAATGGAAATTTGTTTTTTGTGAGATGGAAATAAAGGATATTAAGTTGGGTTCGAAAAATAAGGTGGAGCTGATTGGAAGTGTTGAGAGGGTTGTTCAAACTGGTGGGCCCACAGTTTTTGTGATTTCAGATGGGACTGGGAATTTTTCTTTAAAGGGATTTGTTTCTCCTGGAACAAGGTCTTTTCCAGAAATTGAGGAAGGCGACGCTGTTAAGGCTTTTGTTAAGATTGGGGAATTTCAGGGAGAGCTAGAAGGGGAGATAATTAAGATTGTTAAGTTAAATGATTCTGAGAAGAAAAAACTTTCAGAAAATATTGAGAAGATTCAGAGAGAAAGGGCAAAGGTTAAAGGAGTTAATTTTTTAGTTAGTAGTCCTATTTTGGAAAAGTTAAAAGATCATTTTATTAAAGCTGCGACTGAGATTCGTTTAGCGATAATTCAGGGAAGGCCAATTATAGTCAGGCATCATAGCGATACAGATGGTTATTGTTCTGGGTTTGCTTTGGAAAAAGCTATTTTGCCTTTGATTTTAAAAGAACAGGATTCTCCGAAGGCGGCGTGGGAATTTTTTACTCGTTCTCCTTCTTCAGCCCCTTTTTATGAAATAACTGATTCAATTATTGATACTGCTGCGTCGTTGAGAAATGTTGCTAAGTTTTCCAATAAAATGCCTTTAGTTATTATTGCAGATAACGGCTCTTCTCCAGAAGATTTAATGGGAATTAAACAGGGGAAGGTTCATGGAATTCATTTTGTAGTTGTGGATCATCATTATTTTGACGAGGATGTTATTTCAAAAGAAGTCATATCTCATATTAATCCATGGTTAGTTAAGGAAGATGGGGCTAAATTTTCTGCTGGAATGCTTTGCGTTGAATTAGCTAGAATAATTAATCCAGATGTTACAAATATTTCCCAGATTCCTGCAATGGCAGGTTATGCGGATAGGATTGATTCAGCTAATAAAAAAATTGTTGAGGAATACTTGGCTATTGCAAAAAAAGAAGGTTATTCTAAAGAACTATTAGAGAATATTTCTATTGTAATTGAGTATGTTTCTAGCAGGGTTAGATTTATGGAAGTTAGAGAATATATTGAAGTTTTGTTTGGAGAGCCGAGAGCTAGGCAAAAAGCTTTGGTTGATTTAATGGCTCCACATATCAGAAAGCTCGACGCTAAAGGACTTGCAATTGGAAAAGCGCACGCCAAAATTGAAAAGATTGGAAACACAACTTTACAATTTATTTTTGTTGAAGAAACTTTTCCTGGGTTTGGATTTTTTCCAAAACCCGGAAGAGCAGTTGGTTTGGTTCATGATTCATTGCAAAAAGAAAAGAATCTTACAAATGTTGTTTCAATTGGAATTATGAATACTTCAATAACTCTTAGAGCAACTGACGAGGCCAAATTTTCTGTTCATGATTTGATTAAATTTTTAGATAAAAAAGTTCCAGATGCTTTTGTTGATGGTGGCGGGCATAAAAATGCAGGTTCAATAACTTTCTTGCCAAATAAAAAGGATAAGATTGTTGAAATGTTTAAGGAATTTGTTAGAGGGAGATAATTACATTCCCCACTCTGTTTTCTCTTTTCTTTTTATTTCAGATATTTCTTGCAGGACTTTTATTTCGTCTTGTCCTAAAATGTCTTTGTTTTTTTTGAATTTCTTGAATTGAGATTCTCCTAAATCAGAGTAAAGGAATTTTTTGTTTTTTAGTTGTCGTTCAAAATTTACCCCCGGCAAAGACATTGCGACTTCCATTCCTAAAGTTGCTTCACTTATTGTTTTTTTATCTGCTTCAATGTTTTTTACCCTCGCTACTTTTTCTCCTTCTTCATCAATTAAATGCAAATCTTTTTTTAATTTTCCTCCAACAACTCTAACTCCAAATACTGCCGGGTTTTGATTTCTAAAAACATACTGGTGCAAAATCTCTAATTTGCAAATTGTTGTTAGTTCCATTAATCTTCGTTTTTCAATTTCAGCTGATTTTTCTTTTCTGAATTTTTCAACATTTTCAATTAGTTTGTAAACAACTTCGTCTTGAATTATTTTTATTTCTTTGTATTCTTTTGATAGTTCTTTTGCGTCTTCTTCTATTTCTGTATTGAAACCAACAATAATTGCATCTAATTCGTTTATGTCTAGATTTGCTTTTGCAGAGATTATGTCTGATTTTTTAATATTTCCTATTCCTACTTTTACAACTGGAATATTACTTTGTTTTAGCAAAACTAAAAGTGCTTCTAAACTTCCTAGAGAATCTGCTTTTGCAATTATTCCTTGCTTTTGTGTCTGGATGTTTTCTGAAATTTCTTTTTTGAATTTTGTTTTTATCTCTTCTAAATTGTTTTTGAAAATTTCAAAAGGCATTCCAGGAAGAATTTCTGATTTGTCAATTAGTTGCATCCGCACTCCTGTTGAAGCAGTTACTTTATCTTTTGGTTTGAATTTTGCACAAAGTGGCTGGATTTCTTCAAGGATTCTTATTTTTGAGATAATTGGTTCTCCGCTGAGATTTGCAACTGCAATTTCATCTGTTTTTTTTAATTCTCCGTCGTAAAGAATGGATTCGGCGAAGCTTATTGTTTTTTCTTTTTTTACTTCAAGGATTACTCCTTTTGCATCTTTTCCTAAAGTTAATTTATTTGTTAGATATTTTTGACTTACTCCGCAGAGCATCATTATTAATTCTGCAATTCCTTGTTTTGTTCTTGCTGAAGTTGGAACTAGTGCGAGTTTTTTTG
>CAYIAD010000064.1:0-3605 GCA_964361295.1 Candidatus Woesearchaeota archaeon | reverse complement strand
CATGCAGGTGTGCCTATGAAAGATTTGGTTTCAAGCATTTCAATTGGAAAATTGGATAAAAGTTTAGTAGTAGATGTAAATAAAGCAGAAGAGGACTGGGAAGATGGCGAGGGTGCGACAGATATTGCAATGAGTTTTACGCACAATGACAAAAAATTAACACACATTCAGTTAGACGGACATATAACTCCAAAAGAACTTGCAGAAGCAGTTAAATTAGGAAGAGAAGCAAGTGATAAAATTTATGAAATTCAGAAAAAAGCTTTAAAAAATGTTGGAGAGGAAATATCAGAATGACAATTGAAACATCAAGATTAACAATTGATAGAATTATAAAATATCTTGCAGAAGGAAAAAGATTTGACGAAAGAAAACCTGAAGAATATAGAGATTTGAAAATAGAGTTGGGAGTTTCAAATAAAGCTGAGGGTTCTGCGAGAGTTAAACTTGGAAAGACAGAAGTTATCGTCGGAATTAAAATGGATGTTGGAACGCCTTATCCTGATTCACCAGATAAAGGAAACCTGATGGTAACAGCTGAAATGCTTCCGTTGAGTTCTCCAAGAATTGACTTGGGTCCTCCAAAATACGATGCAATTGAGATTGGGAGAGTTGTAGACAGAGGAATAAGAGAAAGTCATTTTATTGATTTTGAAAAATTATGCATTAAAGAAGGAGAAAAAGTTTGGACAGTTTTCATAGATATTTACACTATCAACGACGACGGAAATTTGCTTGACGCCGCTGGAATTGGCGCTGTTGCAGCATTAAAATCTGCAGAAATTCCAAAATACAACGAAGAAACTGGAAAAACTATTTTTGGGGAATCTTCTGGGAAAAAAATTCCTCTTGGAAAAGAAATGCCAATTTCAATTAGTGCTTATCAATTAGGAGAAAAAATTTTAGTTGATCCTACAAGAGAAGAAGAAGATGCGAGTGAAACAAGAGTTACTATGGGTGTTTCAAATGGAATTATTTCATCTATGCAAAAAAGCAATTCAGAAAAGTTAGATGTAGAATCGTTTGAAAAAATGATGGAAATGTGCGAAAAAGTATGGGAAGATTTAATTAACAAAATTGAAAAGCTTTTAAAATAAACAATCTTATATAAGAATATGAATTTAGAAAATTTCACAAGATACGAAAGGGCAAGAATTTTAGGAGCAAGGGCTTTGCAAATTTCTATGAATGCTCCTCTATTAATAAAAATTGATTCAGAAGATTTAGAAAAAATAAAGTTTGATGCATTAAAAATTGCCGAAGTTGAACTTAACTCAGATGTTCTTCCAATTTCCATTAAAAAACCTTTCCCTGAAAGAAAAGCTGAAAAATTAAAGAGAGCTCCTGAAATAAAAATCCGCGATGAGAAAAAGGAAGAAATTGAAAATAAAGAAGAAAAAGAAATTGTTGAAGAGGGAGAAATAATGGAAATTGTCAATCCTGAAGAAGAAATAGAAGAAGATGTAAAGGAAGAGGTTGGCGGAGAAGTTGAATAGAGGTTTCTTTTTAGCAAACGGGTTTTTCTTCTAGAAAAAGAAAGACTATTCTAGTAAAGAAAACTAAAGCTGATAGAAAAACATTTTTGATAAATCCTAGGAAGATTTGTGAGTGAGAATTATTTTCCTGCTCAAGCCCACGCTCGAAATTTTTAAATTTGCCCTGGGATTGATTCTCGCGTAAACTCTCGTGCCTCCTGTGAACAATTCCCAAATAATAATCTATAAAAACTAAGAGTTCTTGTTATATTCATGAAAATTAGAGGGATAAATGCGAAGTCGATATTAGATTCTCGAGGAGAAAAGACAATTGAGATTTTGATAAAAACAGATGTTGGAAGTTTTTCTGGGTCTGCTCCAAATGGAAAATCAACTGGAAAATATGAAGCAAAATCTTACAAAAAAAGTTTAGAAGAAGACATTCATATGCTTGAAAAATTAGAAGATTATTTTTATGAAGAAAGTTTTGAAGAGTTTAGTGATTTAAAAAAAATAGAAGAAATTGTTGAGGGGCAGGTTGGAGCAAATAGTTTATTTGCTTTGGAAAGTGCGTGTCTGAAAGCGATTGCAAGTGAGCAAAAAAAAGAAGTTTGGCAATTAATTAATTCTAATGCAAAAAAAATGCCACGCCTCGTCGGGAATTGCATTGGTGGTGGGAAACATTCTAACTCTGGAAAAAAACCCGATTTTCAAGAGTTTCTTTTAATTCCTGAAAATAATTCTGTTCTTGAAAGTTATAATCTAAATAGAGATGGGAAAACAGAAGCAGAAATTCTCCTGAAAAATGCAGATGAAAAATTTACAAAAAAGAGAAATGATGAAAATGCATGGATAACATCTCTCGACGATAAAACCGTTTTAGAAGTCCTAAAGGAAATTAAAGATAATATTTGTGACGAAAGAAAGGCATATCTCGACGAAGGAATTGATTTAGCTTCATCTGGATTTTACAAAAGAAAAAATTATCTTTATCTGAATCCTATGCTAAAAAGAGATTCTGAAGAACAATTTTCTTATCTCTCTAATTTGATTAAAAATTTTAATTTATTTTATATTGAAGACCCGTTCAACGAGGAGGATTTTGAAAGTTTTGCTAAACTTCTGAAAAAATTTCCAGATAAATTAATCGTTGGAGATGACATTACAGTTACAAATGTTAAACGATTAAAAGAAGCAATCAAGAATAAAAGCATTAATGGGATAATTATAAAACCAAATCAGTGCGGTTCTTTAATTGAGGTAAAAAAAGTTTGTGAATTAGCTAAAGAAAATAAAATAAAGATAATTTTTTCCCACAGAAGCGGGGAGACAAGAGATACAATTCTGGCTGATTTAGCTTTTGGGTTTGGAGCAGATTTTTTTAAGTGTGGAATTAGTGGTGACATCAGAGAAGAAAAAATTAAGAGATTAATTGAAATTGAAGATAAATTAGATTACAAAAGCTCAAAGAAAACTTAACAAAAATCTTTTTAAACTCACTTCTCTGTGATTCTTTATGGCAAATGATATTAACGAGGAGATTGAATCTAATGTTGAAGAAATTTCAAACATAGAAGAAGATATAAAAAAAGTTGAAGAAGTTTCAGAAGAAATAAGTGGAATTAACGACGATGAAAATGTGAAACCTAAAACTAGAAAGAAAAAAGCAGATTCTAAAGATTTAGAAAAAGAAGCTGAAAAAGAATCTTTAGAGAGTTCTGATATTGAATCAAAAAAGAAAGCTCTTTTAGAAAAAGCTGCAAAATTAAGAGAAAAACTTAGTGCAGAATCTCCAAAAACAGAGGAACTAAAAGAACAAGTAAAGATTAAGAAAAAAACAGAGATGTTAATTCCTCTTGAAGAATATGTTAAAGCAGGAATTTATCTTGGAACAAAAGTTGTAACTCCTGATATGAAACCTTTTGTTTACAGAAGAAGGGCAGATGGACTTGCAATTTTTAATACAGATTTAATTGATGAAAAAATTAAAGAAGCTGCAGAATTCTTGTCAAAATTCGACGCTGAAAATATAGTTCTTGTATGCAAAAGACAATCTGGATGGAGAGCTGCAAGAATGTTTAGTGAGCTGACAGGAATAAGAGTTTTCACAAAAAAATATCCTGCTGGAAT
>CAYIAD010000063.1:0-3829 GCA_964361295.1 Candidatus Woesearchaeota archaeon | reverse complement strand
CTTTCCCTACACGACGCTCTTCCGATCTTAGTTAATAAAATGGATGCTGTTGAATACAAAGAAGACAGATTTAATAAAGTTAAAGAAGAAGTTGGAAAATTATTAAAAGGTGTTGGAATAAATCCAGATACTACTACTTTTGTTGCTTGCGCTGGATTAAAAGGAGATAATATAATTAAGAAATCTGCAAATATGCCTTGGTATAAAGGACCAACATTAAGAGAGCAGTTTGACTTATTCCCTGCTCCTGAATTACCAACAAACTTACCAATGAGAATGCCTGTTCAAGATGTATATGAAATTACAGGTATTGGAACTGTTCCAGTTGGAAAAATTGAAACAGGTATTATGAAAACAGGAATGAAAGTTAAAATTTTGCCAGGAAGAACTGGAGAAGGAATTGAAGGAGAAGTTAAAACAATTGAGATGCATCATGAAACTATGTCAGAAGCTTTAGCTGGAGATAATGTTGGAATTAATATTAGAGGAGTTGGAAAAAAAGATATTGCAAGAGGAGATGTAATTTGCGACGCTGCTAAACCAGTTCCAATTGTTGAAGAGTTCATTGCTACTATTACAGTAATTAATCACCCAACTGTATTGGCTAAAGGATATACACCTGTATTCCATATTCATACAGCTCAAGTTCCATGCCAGTTTATTGAGTTAATTGCACAAATTGACCCAAGAACAGGTGAGATAATAAAAGCAAATCCTGATTTCTTAAAAAATGGAGATTCAGCTAAAGTTAGAATAAAACCTCAAGGTAAATTAGCTTTAGAAACTCAAAAAGAAAATCCATTTATGAGCAGATTTGCAGTAAGAGATGCTGGTGCAACTGTAGCTGCTGGAATGTGCACTGAAATTACCAAGAAAAAGTAAATTTAATTCTGGGACTCTCAAGGGAGAATTGGTGGTAGAGAATAAAATGACAATAAGAAAAACATTAGGAGTTTTGAGTATCGCTTCTTTAGTTGGATTTTCTGGATGTTATAGACAAGAGCCAACCCAACAAATAAAACCTGAAGATAATTATTCTGTAGAAGAAGAAAAACCAACGACAAATGATTTAATGATGACAAATAGATTTGCTAAACCAGTTTTTATTCATAGAGCATATAGTGATCAAAATCTTCTTAGGAAACCGAAAAAGTTAAAGGATGTAGCAATACTAAATATAAGAGTTGGAGATTTTGATGGAGATAGAGATTTAGATATTATTGGGTTAACTGCCTACGGTTCATTAGTTCTTTATGATAATTTAACAATTCAAGATAAAAAAGGAAAACTGGAGTTAGAGGCAGAAGAATAAAATGACCGAAAAATTGATTATATGTAAAGAAGGGTTTTTAGATAGCGAGGGGATTTCTATAAATGCATCAGAAATGGAAAGAACAGGAAGATTTTCCTCTGAAGGTGTTCCTAATAAAGAAATTGAAAGAATAGTTGGGAGAAATTAAAATGACAAGAGATATTAAAACGATACCTGCAGAATTTGTTCAAGGAATTGCTCCTTGTGAAGAAATAGCAAAGAAAATTCTAGCTCGTGCAAGAGAATACAAAAAAGGAAAAAGAGAAGAAGGATATTCAGATAATAAAGCTATACCAATGTATCGAGAAGGATATAAAAAATATAGTTTTACTAGAGGTTTAGTAACTTTAATTAATGCAGGTGCAAGAATAGATATTTTAAATGAACCAGAAGGAGAGAGATATCATCATGAAGTTTTATATGAAGGGCATAGATTTGTTGATGTTAGTGAATATCCAATTGTTCCTGTAATTAGTCCAAGAAATAGATAATAACCAAAAAATTTAAATACTCATTAAGTTTCTATTAAGGATTAGGGAAGTATAGATTATATCAGATTATCATCATCACATTCATGCTTACTTTATCTGGGTAAGAATAGTTCTATATTTTTCTGATTGAAATCTTAGATTTCAAAAAAATTAAACAAGGAGACAAAATGGCAAAACAAAAGTTAAAAACTTTAGCTAACCATTTACAAAAGTAAAATGGCTAAAGTAAGTCCAGTATCAATAAAGTATATGATACACGCGAGCTTAATAGCAGAGGGTGCTTTGGAAAAACCCGATGTAATCGGAGCTATATTCGGGCAGACAGAAGGATTGCTTGGAGCTGAACTTGATATGAGAGAACTTCAAAAAGAAGGAAAAATTGGAAGAATTGAAGTTGAGCTAGAAAGAAGTGATAAAAAAACTCATGGACAAATTCAAATTCCAACAGCATTAGATCAGTCTGAAACAACATTAATTGCAGCAGCAATTGAAACAATTGAAAGAGTTGGACCTTGCGATGCACAAATTGAAATTGAAAAAATCGAAGATGTAAGAGGGAGTAAGAGAGATTATATCGTCGATAGAGCAAAGAAATTAATGCAACAGTTGCAAGGTGGAACAGACTCTCGAGAAATTTCAAAAGAAATCAAAGAGTCAACAAAGACAGCAAATGTCCAAGAATATGGAGAGGAAAAACTTCCTTGCGGAGATCTTTCTGGAGAAGAAATAATTGTTGTTGAAGGAAGAGCAGATGTTCTTAATCTTTTAAGAGCAGGAGTAAATAATGTAATCGCCATGAATGGGACAAAGCTTCCAAAGAGTGTCCAAGAATTGACAAAAACAAAAAAAGTTACACTTTTTGTCGATGGTGACAGAGGAGGAAAATTAATTGCTCAGAATGTTGTTGATAATGCAGATATTGATTATCTTGCAATAGCACCAGATGGAAAAGAAGTTGAAGAACTTGCTGGAAAAGAAATCCTAATAAACTTGAGAAAGAGAGCTCCAATTGAAGAATATTTTCCAAGAAGGAATTATTCTCAAAAAAAGGAAAGCTTCTCTGAAAAGTTTGAATTAACTGAGGATAAAAAGGAAAAATTGCGAGAGCTTTCCAAAACAAATGAAGGAAGTGGAAAGGCAATTCTTTTGGATAAAAATTTAAAAGAAATCCGTTCTATTTCAGTTAAGAGTTTGGTTAGCATTTTAAGAAGAAGTTCTGAAGTTCCAGAAATAATAATTCTCGACGGAACTGTGACAATTCCGATTATCCAATCTGCTGAAGAAGTTGGCTGTAAAATAATTGCTGCAAAGAATTTTGCAACAACTGATACTAAAATTCAATTACTAAGTTTATAATTCTAAGGGGCGAAAGCCCTTTTTTTATTTTTATATTAATCCTTTTAATTTGTCTTCTAAATTACTTAGAATTTGAGAGTGTGTATTTTTTATCATTATTTCTTGAATGTCTTCTTTTAATCTTCCATGACAAATAGTTAAATCAGATTCTGGAGAGTTAATGCTTCCTATAGCAAGATAACAATCCATTGATTTTCCTTCAAGAGTTTTTCTATCCAGCTCTCCTTGTTTTATTTGCAGAACTGCAACTTCAATTACGCAAAAGTTGTCTTCTTTTCCTTTTATTGTATATTTCCAGGTTGTAGCATCATCGTCGCTGATGAACTTTGTTTTAGCGCATTTTACTTGATGAGATTTAAAACAAGAAGAATTGTTACAAGAATAATAGAAAAAGAAAGTTAAATAAATTGCGACAGCTAAAATTATCAAACCAATTATAGAAAAAATCATCACCTTTTTGTTCATGATATGTTAAAGTAAATAAGTTATTTAAAGGTTATGAAACTCTTTAGATTATGGAAATCAAATTCGGACCTGCTGGACTTGGACCTGTTAAGACAGCTGAAGAAACTTTGGAGGCGTATTCTAAGCTTGGGATAAAAGCGTGCGAGATTGCTTTTACTTATGGAGTTTATATTAAAAGCAAAGAAGATGCTGAAAGGATTGGGAG
>CAYIAD010000062.1:0-3839 GCA_964361295.1 Candidatus Woesearchaeota archaeon | reverse complement strand
CTGCTTACACAGCCCTCGCGGAGCTTGGGATAACTAACAAGAATTATATGACATTTGGGTTCTTTTCAAATAGATAATTAAATGTATCATAAAAAGAGGGTCCAAAATAACCTAGTTGAGAATAAGTCTTTCTTTCATCTTCAGACATCTCCTTCATACTTTCTAAAATTTGTACCGTCCTTAGACCAACACCTTTACCCTGAAGAAACAATAAAAAATATCTAAATGGATGTTTGCAAATGTATTTTTCTTGAGATGTTTCTAAGTGTGTTGATAATTGATCTAGTTTATTTATTATCTTAGATAGATAATTTGAGGACCAATAAGAGAACCTAATAAATGTATTTACTGAAACAGCTGCCGGTTTCCTAGATAAAGGTGCATGTTCCTCTACAACAATTAATTCTAGTGGCTGAGATTTATTGTTATCCATAATTAAAGAATATTCACAAATTTTAAATACCTTACAAATACCTTACTATTTGTAACTAAATCCCGAACCCGAATGCTTCGAAACAAGTTTCTTGCCTCAACTTTGAATTTAAATTTCATTAATGTTCTTGTCTCGGTCATCTAACACAGGTTATATCCAATTGCCGTTCACAAACCTAAATCGCAGAATTTAAATAATAGTTCTCTTTTTTTAATAGTATGCCAACTTTTGAAATAAAAAAATTCAAGTGTCCTCGTTGTGGGAGAATGTATGAAGATTCTGTAAGAGGCAATTTTCCAGGAAAACCCTGTAAAGAATGCACTGAACAAACCATTAAGATAACTGCATTAGAAAGACAGCTAATTGCACAAGATTTCTCAATAGAACAAGAAGATGAGAAAATTGCTAGACAAATAAATGACCTTCTTGTAAAAGAGAGTTCTGGGGTTTCTGAAAGAGATGAACAAATTTTAACTGCTTTAACAGAAAGAATGCTAAAAGACGAGAAGAGAAGAAAGAACATATTAAAACAAATATTAAGGTTACAAAAAGAGAAACGTTAATTCTACGGTTTGTGAACAGCAACTCTTCGCAAAAACTTTGTTTTTGCTAGCCCCAAATAAGTAGGGGGGCTAGAATGGGGAAAATTTCTGCTCTGTAAGTTTTGCAAGAGGTGAAGACATCGGTTCAGGCAAATTTGCCCAATCAAACCATGCCCACTGCTCGCATTTTTCTGGTTCTTTCAAAACAACTTCTCCAGAATCATAATCAGCTAACATAATTAAAGTTACAAAATGCTCACCAATCTCATCAAGAATGTCATTTGTGATTGTGGCAAATTTTAGGTTCTTTACTTTTATTCCAACTTCTTCATCCAATTCTCTTAATATACTTGGTTCTATGTCTTCACCAAAATCTAATTTGCCACCAGGAAATCCCCACGCTTCAGGATACTTTTTTCTTTTCCCCAACAGAATTTTTCCATCTTTTCTGACTATCAAAGCAATGCTCACTCTTGGTCTTTGTTCCATTCTTTTAAACTCAGATATAACTAACTTAAATAAGTTTCCATCATCACCCCCAATGGACGACGCGCAAAAGCAATCTTTTTATAATCTATTAAAAATTATTGATTCATATGAAAATATTAAAACAAATAACAGAGGACGAAGTAATAGCTGAATTTCTGAAATCAGAAATTAATTCTAAAAGATTTGGAAAACGTATAGTCAACGCACTAAAAAATAAATCTAAAAGAATCATCACAACCCCCGATTTAGAAAACAAAAAAGAGAACCAATTTAGAAGAAATATATTTGGTGAAGTTAGAGGTTTTGGAAGAAACAAAGATTTATTTGAAAACTTTCCAACAGATATCAAGTGGTTCAAAGCAGTTATTGAAAAACAAGAATTAACGAAAGTCAAGTATATTGATTACAGCTATTGGAATGAAATATCAAATAAAACACGCTTACCAGCTCAAGCCTCAAAAAATATCAGGGCGGATGTAAAAATCTTTAATGTAAGCAACAAGGGATTTTGGGAGATTCTCTCTGAAATTAAGAAAGGGAAGATATTTCCTTATATGATTCTTGTATCTAAAAATAAGAAGTCACGACTTGTAGTTCTAGAAGGGCATGCACGTTTGACAGCGTATTTTCTTGAACAAAAATATATCCCTAAACAAATTGAAATTATTATTGGCTTTTCAGATAAAATGATTAAATGGGATCTTTACTGAGTACGCGCCTTCCCATCGCCGTCTAAGTCCAATTCAGTCTCCCACACCCAAAAATATAAATACATCCATAGCTAATCACATAACATGGTCAAAAAAATCATTTCATCAGGTAGCTTTCCATTTTCTAAAGCAATAATCCATAATTTCAAGTATACAATGGAAATTTCTGGTCAAATTGGAATTGACCCAAAAACAGGGAAGCTCCCTGAAGGGATTGAGAAACAAACTCATCAAGCGTTAGAAAACATGAAAAAGATACTTGAAGAGGCAGGCTGGAGCTTTGAAAACATAATAAAAGTAAAAATCTACTTAACAAATATGGACGATTATGCAGCAGTAAATGAAATATACAAGAAATACTTCTCAAGCGATTATCCTACTAGGGTTGCTCTGGCAGTCAAGGCCTTACCCTTAGGTGCATTGATAGAAATAGAGTGCACTGCAGGAAATGATTTATTCTAAGTACTTTTATGACGAAACCCTTAATCTTAAACAAGAAGAAAACATTAATCTTAGAACCAAAAGCACCATATAATTTTGATTACAGTATTCATAATCCTTCTCATTATCCCACACCCCTTAACAAATGGGAACAAGGAAAGCTATGGTTTTCTTTCAGATTCAAAAATAAATTAATTGGTATAAAATTTGAAAATTTAGGAACAGTATCAAAACCAAAAATTAAAGCCAATTTTTATTATAAATCAAAGCTTGATGAAGAATATATAAATCTTTTATTAAGAGAATTAGATTATAGATTTGAATTTAAAGAAGATTATTCAGAATTTTATAAAAAATTTGATAAAGATAAATTAATCAGCAAAATTTTAAAGAAATTTAAAGGGATGCATAATTTCTGTATCGAAGGGCTTTATGAATATTTGATGATTGCTATTCTACTGCAAAATGCCAATGTAAAAAGGACAGTACAAATGACCAATGCAATGTTGGAAAATTACGGAGATAAAATAGAATTTGACGGAATTAAATTATATTCAATATGGAAACCAGAAAAAATACTTAAAGTGTCAGAAGAAGAGCTGAGAGCCCTCAAAGTCGGTTACAGGGCAAAGAGTTTTCTCAGAGCAACAGAAGATTGCATAAAAATAAATGAATTCTCCATGCGTAATTTGGACAATGCAGAACTAAGAAAAGAATTGCTTAAAATTTATGGTGTTGGTCCAGCTTCTGTTGATTACATTATGATAGGAACATATCATAGAAATATTCTAAATACAATCCCACCTTGGGAGGCTAAGATATATTCAAGATTACTTGGATTAAAAACAACAAATCCAAAAAAGATTATGATTTTCTTGGATAAGCATTACGGAGAGCATAAATCAAAAGTAATTGGACATTTATTTATGGATATTTCATGGAAACATAAACATGAAAAAGTAGATTGGATGGAAAAATTACTCCCTTATACTTAATCATTTACAATAAAGAAAAATATAAAAAGCTAACTAAATTCAAGAATAAATACGATTTAAAATGAAAGCCTTATCTTTAAAACAACCTTGGGCAGAATTAATCGTTCAAGGCAAAAAAATAATTGAAACCAGAAAATGGAAAACCAATTTTAGGGGAGAATTTTTCATTCATGCTTCTAAAAATTTTAACCAGGAACATGTTGATGAATTTGGATTAAAAAATTTAATA
>CAYIAD010000061.1:2146-4036 GCA_964361295.1 Candidatus Woesearchaeota archaeon | reverse complement strand
CCGATCTAAAAAGAAAAAGTAAAAGTGGAAGAGAGTTTGTGATAATATTTTTTTGAAATAGAATTGCAATTATTATCATAGGAAGAATCATTAAAGTTTCTAGAAAAACTGCTTTTACAACTATTTTTTTTCTTAAGTATTTTTCTATAAGACGTGAGCTGAATAACTGAGCAATTGGTCCAATTAGACCTGAAACTGAACTTATCATAGCGACGAGAGAATTACTTGAATTTATTGCTATTGCAAATGGAGAAATATAATTATCAAAAAAAGAAGATTTTACAGTTGCGAACATACCTTCTTTTATACTTTTTCTTCTTGCTTTATGTTTTAGATTCTTTATCCTCTGTGAATCCTCTTTTTTGATTGTCATTTTTTAGCTGCTCTCCACATTATTTCAAAATGCTTTTTATATGCTTCTGCTAATTCTGTCTCTTTTATTAATATTGCTATAGGATTTTCTTTATTCCAGAGAATTATTGCTATTTTATCTCCATAAATATTAATTGCCATATTTGAAGAGTATTTTTCTGGAAGATATTTAATTTCTGCTAAGGGAATCTTGTATTTTTTTGATGATTTATTAAAAATAATTTTTGTTTTAATTTTTTCTTTAATTCTTTTTTTATCAAACCAATAAAAATATAATTCCATTAGTTCATAAGCTATTTCATTTGCACCGATTATAAGAATTTCTTTTTTTGTGATTAATTCATCTTCAAAAATTGATTTTAAACCTTCTATTCCTTTAAAAAATTGGGTTTCTGAAGTAGTTTCTTTTTTTGAATTAAATAATTCTAACATCGACGGCATAAGTGAGTTTATTGATTGTTTTTCCTGTTCAATTATATCTAGAAATCTTTGAGGATTAGTTGCAGAAAAAACTCTTTTTTTGTTTTGAAGAATATAGCTGACTGTTCCTTTTTGTATTAATCTGTATAAAGAATCATAAACTATTCTTCTATGCAATCCTGTATTCTTAGATATAGAAGTTGCTGTTTTTGAACCATGTTTTAAAAGAGTTTGATAAATGGAAATTTCGTTCTTTGTAAGCCCTGCTTTTTCTAAAATGTCCAAATTCATATTAATTTTAGAATGTTTGAATTTATAAAAGTTGTGGTGAGTAAACTTACCACACACATTCATTAGTCATTTTGCATTTAGATAATTAAGAAATTAAATGTATGGAGGTAAAATAAAATGACAAATGAAACAGAAAGACAGCTAATCAACTTGATTGCAGCAGATAGAATTTATGTGCCTATATCAAGCTTAGATGGAAAGCTTAAAAGAATGAGACCAAAACTAGCCGAAGCTGTTCAGATGCCTGACGCTGCTTTTGTTGGAGAGAGAGTTTATGCAAGAGTAACAGAAAACACTGCACAAAAAGCAAAAGGAATGAGAGCTGCAATTAATGAGTTCAGCGAGAAATTTCCAGAATATGGAGTAATCTTAGAAGGAATGATTAATGAGCAGAGAACAGAAAAAGAAATAGCTCTTTGTTTTGGAGTTAATTCAGGTTGCAAATTAACTGCACAAGATTATATGGAAGTTATGACAAATCTTGGCTTTAATGAAAGAAATGCAATAAGAGTATATCCTGAATTAATGGATGCAAGCAGAAAGCTTTCAAAAGCTAGAGATTATGAAGAGAGAAGCATTTTGATAGGATAGTGCAGGGAACTAAGGTTTCCTACCACTCTACCTTCATTTATTTACTTTTTTATTTTAGTTAGTTTTTTATATTCTAATTCTCTGGATATTTCATGGCAAAGAAAAAGTTTTATGTGACAACTGCAATTGACTATCCAAATGCAGAGCCGCATATTGGGCATGCTTATCAAAAGGTTTTGGCAGATGTTTTAGCTAGATGGCACAAGCTTTTTGGCG
>CAYIAD010000061.1:0-2136 GCA_964361295.1 Candidatus Woesearchaeota archaeon | reverse complement strand
AGATGAGCATGGAAAAAAAATTCAAGAGTCAGCTGAAAAGTCTGGAAAAAGTCCAAAACAATTTGTAGATGAATTAGCTATTAAATTTAAAGAAGCTTGGAAATTTCTGAACATAGATTATAATAGATTTATTAGAACAACTGATAAAGACCATGAAAAATTTGTTCAGGAGACAATAGAAAAATGTTACAAAAAAGGGGATATTTATAAGGGAGAGTATGAAGGTTTGTATTGTATTGGATGCGAGGCATATTACACTGAAAAAGATTTAGTCAATGGAAAATGTCCTTTGCATAATCGGGCTATTGAAAAAGTAAAAGAAGAGAGTTATTTTTTTAAATTAAGCAAATATCAAAATTTTCTTTTGGAACTCTACAAAAAACATCCAGAGTTTGTTCTCCCTAAGGAAAGAAGAAATGAGATTATAAACAGAGTTAAAGAAGGGCTAAAAGATTTAAGCATTTCTAGAACTAGTTTTAAATGGGGAATTCCTTTTCCTCTTGATAAAAAGCATATTGTTTATGTTTGGTTTGATGCTTTATTTAATTATATTTCTGGAGCAGGGAAAAATGAAAAATATTGGCCTGCGAATTTGCATCTTTTAGGAAAAGATAATTCTTGGTTTCATTGCGTTTATTGGCCTGCGTTTTTGAAGTCATCTGATTATGAACTTCCGAAGACAATTTTTGTGCATGGGTTTTTGACTTTTAATGGGCAAAAAATTAGCAAGAGTTTAGGGAATGCAATTTCTCCGACGCTGTTGGTTCAAAAGTATGGAGCAGATAGTGTTAGATATTTTTTAGCAAGGCATATTCCTTTTGGAGAAGATGGAGATTTTTCCGAAACTTCCTTAATTTCAAGACATAATGATGAACTTGCAAATAAGTTGGGAAATTTAGTTTCTCGTGTTGTTAGTTTAATTGAGAAAACTGGAATAGAAAAAACAGAAAATAAATTATTAAGCAAACTAAAATTAAAAGAAATTGAAACACATTTAGAAAAATATGAGTTTGACAAGGCGCTTAATTTTATTTTTGAATTCGTTGATAATTGTAATGAGTATGTTCAGAATAATAAATTATGGGAAACAAAGGATAAGAAAGCATTGTATGAAGTAGCTGATTCAATTAAAGCAATTGCAATTTTGCTTTGGCCGTTTATTCCAAATACTAGTGAGAAAATTGCAAAGCAATTTGGATTTGAAATAAAAAATATAAAAGATATTTCAAAACCTTTAGTAAAAGATAATATTTCTAAAGGAGAAATATTGTTTAAGAAAATTTAGTTAATCTTTTAAATAGAGAGTTCTAATTAATTTAATGGATAATTATAAAGATAGAAGAGCTGTAGTAAAAGTTAATGATTTATCTGGAAGTGATTTGCCCAGAGATATTTCTATAAAAGATAGACAAGATAGAAAACCAGAATTAACAAGCAGAAACTATGATTTTGATAAAGATAAAAAATCTAAGTTTAATTCTGAGATTGGAGGAGTAATATAATGTCAGAAGTTGAATTTTCAGATTGGGAAAAATTAGATTTAAGAGTTGCTGAGATTAAAGAGGTTGAAGATATTGAAGGAGCAGATAAATTATACAAATTGAAAATTACCCTAGGTGAATTAGGGGAGAGAGTTATTTGTGCTGGAATTAAAGAACATTATACAAAGAAAAGTTTAATTGGAAAAAAGATAATTTATTTTTCAAATTTAAAGCCAAGATTAATGAGAGGAGTAGAAAGTCAGGGAATGCTGTTGGCTGCTAGTTCAGAAGATCATAAAATAGTAAAATTAATTTTTCCTGATAAAGGTGCTGAAGCGGGAATGAGAATTGGATGAGAAAAGAAATTTCTGATAAATTAAATGCGCCTTTGATTATATTAAATAGTAATGATTTAAAATATTGTGGTAAGTATGTTGCTTTGAGAAAATTTGTTGGCAATGAAGAGAGAGATGTTCTTGCTTTTGGAGATGATTTTGCTGATGTTTTGAAAAGGGCTAAAAAAAAGAGAGGTAGTCTGATTATAATTTATATTCCTAATTCTGATGAAAAATGGTGTTATGTAAGGAGTAAAAAATAATCTGTAGTATCCCGTTATTATTTCCTAACGACATATTTTTCAGTTTCTTCATTTTCT
>CAYIAD010000060.1:0-4102 GCA_964361295.1 Candidatus Woesearchaeota archaeon | reverse complement strand
ACGAAGCTGACGCCCTAACACCAGAAGCCCAGCAAGCCCTAAGAAGAACAATGGAAAACTATTCTGCAACTTGCAGATTTGTATTATCCTGCAACTATTCCTCAAAAATAATTGACCCTCTTCAATCTCGTTGTGCGATTTTCAGGTTCAAACTATTGGAAAAAAAAGATATAGAAAAATACTTGCAAAGAATAATTGAAAACGAAAGACTCACTTCTCAACCAGAAGCATTTGAAATGATTTATGAGGGCTCTGAAGGAGATTGCCGTCGAGCAACAAATATTCTTCAATCAACAGCGTCAATATCTCCAAATATAAATGCAGCATTAGTGGAAACAATTATTTCAAGTGCAAAACCAAAAGATATCAAAATAGTTTTAGATTATGCCCTATCTGGCGACTTTCAAAAGTCCAGAGAAAAACTTTTAGATGTTATGCTAAAAGAATCAATCTCAGGACAAGATGTAATAAAATCTATTCAAAAAGAAATATGGAATCTTCCAGTTGAACCAACTATAAAAGTCAAGCTTACAGAAAAAACAGGTGAAGCAGAATTTAGAATTGTAGAGGGCTCAGACCCCTTTATCCAGCTTCAAGCTCTACTTGCAAGCTTTGTTTTAGCAGGTTTAGGGAAAGAATAAAATGCCTTGGACAGAAAGACATCGCCCAACAAAATTTGAAGAAATAAAAGGACAAGAAGAAGCAGTAGTAATAATTGAAAAATTCATAACGAGTTTTCCAAAAGTCAAGAAAAATGCAATAATTCTTCAGGGCCCGCCAGGAACAGGAAAAACAACTCTTGCCCTCGTCGCTGCTGTTGAAACAGATTCTGAAATTTTTGAACTAAATGCTTCTGATTTCAGAAACAAAGAAAGATTAGAAGAAGTTTTAAAACCAGCAATAGAACAAAAATCTCTGACAAAACAAGGAAAAATAATTTTAGTCGATGAAGCAGACGGAATAAACACAACAGACAGAGGAGGAATTCCAGAATTAATTCGACTAATTGACGAAACAAAATTCCCAATAATTATAACTGCCAACGACATCTGGGATTCAAAATTCAGCGCTCTAAGAAAAAAATGCGAAGTCCTCTTAATAAGAGAACCCCATTACAAAGTTATCAAAGATGTTTTAATAAATATTTTAAGAAAAGAAAAAAAATTCATTGACTCTGACATTCTAACAAAAATCGCACTAAGCGCAAGGGGGGATATCCGTGCAGCAGTAAATGATTTGCAAACAGCGTCGTCAATTCCAGACCAATCTAAAATAGAATTTTCTGAAAGAGACAAAGAAACAGACATCTTCAACGCACTAAGATTAATATTCAAAGAAAAACCAACAAACGAAACACTAAAAATTTTAGATTCTGTAAAACTCCCAATAGACGAAGTAATACTCTGGATTGAAGAAAACATTCCTCGGGAATATTCTGGAGTAGAACTTGCAAAGGCCTATCAAGCTTTAAGTAACGTAGATTTATTCAAAGGCAGAATTTACAAACAGCAATACTGGAGATTTTTAGTTTACGAAAATATCTTCTTAAGTTTCGGAATTTCAGCAGCAAAAGAATCAAATTTCTCAAAACAAAACTTCACAAAATACGAAAAACCGACGAGAATTTTAAAAATTTGGTTAAATAACCAGAGAACAATTCAGAAAAAATCAATTGCAATAAAATATTCTAAACTAGTTCATGTTGGAGAAAAAAGAGCAATGAAAGAATTTCCAATAATCAAAAATATAATTATTTCTAACCAAAAAATACAGGAAGAACTTAAACTTGATGAAGATGAATTAGCTTATTTAATGAAGAAGGATTAAATTAAATGCACTACTCCTTAAATAACGCCTCCAATAAGGTTATACAACAAATCTATCCTTGATAAAATTACCAATGTCTTATATTTTTAAACAACGCAATTTGCTGCACTCGAAGAACTTGAACTTCCACTGCCAAATCCAGGACTTGGAGCAGTAGAACTCAAAGTTTGAGAACAAACTTCAGGAACATTTCCTTCTGTGAAAGCAGAACAAATTGTGCTCAGATACGAAGCTGAATCTCTTCCGGACTGAACATTTTGTCCATTAATTAATAATGTTGGACTTCCACCAACTCCCTTAGTCCTAGAATTATCCTCTTCAGCAGAGTATAATTTTTCTCCATCCGATTTCATACAAGATTCTATTTTAGTTTTATCAATTCCTAATTTAGAATATAATTTATCAATTAAAGGATTAACACAAGTTGCATCTCCTCTGCAAGCTCCAATCTCTGAACTTAATGCAAAATCTAAATCATAATCCAATAATTTTGTAGGATAATTCTTTTCAATGCATAATTGTCTTTCAGCTTCTATCTTTTCATACTCTCCATGCATTGCTCCAATTTGCCGTATCTTGAAATCAATCTTGTCTCCTAATAATTTTACAACAGGAATTATTCCCTTTTCAGATTGAGTTCCATAAGGACAATATGTAAATACATATAATTCAACAATGGGCTTATCTGATTTAACTATCTCTTTAGAAGCAGAATTATCAGTTGTTGCCGAGTCATCTTTCGCAACTAAAGCAGTCATAGAACCAGCCATACTGCCATCTTTAGTCATATAAATAGGAACAATTGCTCCTTGATATTTAAAATTAACTTGATATAAACCATTAGCTTCTGTAACAGAATCTAGTTCTAATCCATTCGCTCCTCCTTGTGCATAATAACTTAATAATTTCTTTCCAGCATCATCTGAAGAAATAACATTTCCAGTAACTCCTCCTCCAAAATTTCCAAAAACAAAAAGCAAAACAACAACCCCCAAAACAATACTAGAAAGTATCCAAGGATTTTCTCTCATCTTATTAGTAAACGATTTATTATCCACAGAAAAATTTTCTTCGATTATTTCTTCTTTCATAATTTTAGATAGAAATGTTATTTAAAAACGTTTTGGTGTCTAAAACTATAAAATATAAAAACTCAATTTAACTTAAAATTCTATGTCTTATAATATAGTTCTTGGAAGAGGCGAAGCAGACAAAAAAAGTTTTACAGACAGAGGTCTTATCTACATTGGAAAAGGATTTGTAAAAATGGGTCAATATACTTCTTTAAGCAATAATATTTTTATGGATATAGCAAGAAGTCATGTTGTTCTCGTGGCTGGAAAAAGGGGGTCAGGCAAATCTTACACTCTTGGAGTTATCGCAGAAGAACTTTCTAACCTCCCAAAAGAAATAAGTCAAAATTTATCGTCGTTGATTTTTGATACAATGGGAATTTATTGGACAATGAAATTTCAAAATCAAAAAGACAAAGAATTATTATCCGAATGGAATTTAAAATCAAAAAATCTTTCTGTAAAAATTTTTGTTCCTTCAGGACATTTTGATTCTTATATTGAAAAAGGAATTCCCGTAGACGAAAAATTTGCCTTAGATGTTTCAGAAATGAGTGCTGAAGATTGGATACTAACTTTTAATTTAAATATGACTCACCCAATTTCAATTTTAATTGAAAGAGTAATTTCTAAACTAAAAGAAGAAGAGAATTATTACATTAAAGATATAACAGAACAAATAGAAAAAGATGAAAAATCAGGAAGAGAAATAAAAGACGCCACAATCGCTTTATTCGAGGCTGCTAACACTTGGGGGGTTTTTGCAAAATTTGGAGAGAACCCAACACAAGTAGAAGAACTAACTCCAAGAGCAACAACTTCTGTTTTAGATTTGAGTGTTTACAATTCAGTCGGAGCATTTAATATAAGAGCTTTAGTAATAAGTTTAGTTTCTAGAAAAATATTCAATCAGCGAATGGATGCAAGAAAAAAAGAAGAAATTGAATCTGTTTCTCACGGGCTTGATTTATTAAATTCTCAAGAAAAAAAAGAACATCCACTTATCTGGATTTTTATCGACGAGGCTCACGAATTTTTACCCAAAGAAGAAAAAACTTTAGCAACAGACGCACTAATTCAATTACTTAGAGAAGGAAGACAACCAGGAATCTCATTAGTTTTAGCAACTCAACAACCAGGAGAAATTCACACTGATGATATGACTCAATCATATATATTAATCTCTCACAGATTCACCAGAT
>CAYIAD010000059.1:0-4595 GCA_964361295.1 Candidatus Woesearchaeota archaeon | reverse complement strand
CCTGTTTATCTTCTTGTTTCTCCTCTTTTTTATCTTCTTTTTCAGAATCTTCCGAAGCTGTTTCTTCATTTGAACTTCCTTCAGAACTATCTTCTCCTTCTGTAACAAAACCAATAATTTTCAAAAAAGAACTTTTAACAGACAAATAACTATAACTGGAAATTTTAGCAATTACCTCTCCCATACTCTCAGGTTTTTCTGGAGGCACAAACCTAACAGAAGAAGTCATCCCAGAATTATATCTCCCAGAATCATCAACCCCAATGGAATTAAAAATATTTAACAAAAGAAATATTAAAAGTATAGAGACTATCAAGATGCTGATTAATAATCTGCCGACAATAAATTTTCGCTTATCCTTAGAAAGTAAATTTTCTAAATAATTTATATGCTTCTTGCAAATAGAAATATAATCATCATATTCTTTAATTTTCTCCTCTGTTAAATTACTTCCAAAAAAAGCATAAACCAAATCCCTATACTCAAAAACAGAAATTTTTCCCTCTCGATATAAAACTGCTAAATTTTGCACATAATTAATGCATTTCTGCTTATCATTCTCAGCAGTTAATATATTTCTTCTAAGCTCATTTAATCTAATTAAAATTTTTCTTTTATTATCTCTCATTTAACCTCCTAAAAAAATAAAGAGAAAGCTGTCTATTTTTTGGGATGTTATGCAAGACAGCTCCTCTTTGCAATTTAGAAAAATATGAAAAATTTCCTTGAAGATTAAATTCCAAAATAAGAAAAAATAGAGTTCCAATTAAAGTTGCAACTACATAACATCCCATAAATTCTATATGTAATCTCCCTTTAAAAAACTTAATATGTATGATATCGAATAATCCAAAAATCGACGATATTGTAAAAAGTGAATTTGCACATATTTTAGTTAAAAAATAGTAATTTTAGACCCCTAAAAAAATTTATAAACCTCTTTATGCCAAAACTAATATGGGAACAGCACTGATTAAAATAAAACTAATGCCAGAATCTCCAGATTTGGATTTGGAAGAAATTAAGGAAATAGCTCAAGAATTAGTAGAGTCAAATAAAGGCTCAAAAGTTAATTTTGAAATTCAGCCAATAGCATTTGGATTAAAAGCTTTAATCGTAGGTTTTGCCATCGACGAAGCAGATGAATTAGAACCAATTGAAAATGCTCTTAGAGAAATAGAAGAAGTTGCTTCTGTCGAAGTTGTAGATATGAGACGAGCATTTGGATAATTATAAAAACTCTATCTTCATTCTTTCTTTATGGAATCCTCAGAAATTGAACAAGTAAAAAAACAACTAATTAATCAAATAAATTCTACATTTCCAGAAGATAAAAAATCAGAAGCAATCTCAAAAGTAGAATCAATGAATCCTTCAGAACTTGAAGATTTTTTAATCCAGAATAATTTAGTAAAATCTTCCCCTCTTGAAAAAGAATCACTAAACTCTTGTATCTTTTGTTCAATCATCGAAGGAAAAATTCCAACAAACAAAATAGACGAAAACAAAAAAGCAATCGCAGTACTGGAAATTAATCCTATTTCAAAAGGGCATTCTTTAATTCTTCCAAAAGAACATATTGAAAATTCAACTAATCTCCCATCTCAAGCATTTACTCTTGCTAAGAAAATATCTAAAAAAATAAAACTAAAATTAAAACCAAAAGAAGTGTCAATTATCTCTGCAAATGTTTTTGGTCATGAAATTATAAACCTCCTCCCTATTTACAGCAACGAAAATTTAAGCTCTCCGAAAAAACAAGCAAAACCAGAAGAACTTTCAGAACTAAAAAAATTATTGGAAAAAATTCCTAAACAAAAAACTCCAAAAAAGAAAAAAGAAAAGCCAGAACAAAGATTATGGCTAAATCCAAGAATTCCTTAATTTTATATGGGATTTCTAGTAGGAGGCAAATAAAAGAAATTCTCACTTACAAATCTGATTAAGATTTGTTAAAAGTAGTTTTCTTTACCAGCGTAGTTTTTCTTTTTCTAAAAGAAAAACCCGAATCCAAGAATTCCTTAAAGCAACATTCCTGAAAAAATCAAAATAATAAAACTAATTAAAAAAACAGGCATAAAGGCAATTCCTTGCTTTATCTTAATTTTCTTTAAATTTCTTTTCAAAAATCTTATATCTTTCTCGCTAAGCCCCTCCCAATTTTTCTTAATCAATCTTCCTTTTACTCTTAAATCTTTAACAAGCCAGTCCCCCTCTCTTAAATTTTTCGTCTGTATCTCTATAATCATACAGCAATCTTCTATGCTTTTCGCAGAAAAATAAAGATATGGAATCAAAAAACTAAAAATTCCAACAAAGAAAAAAATGCTATCTGCAAACCCACCTAAAAAAATCAAGGCAGAAATAACTCCAAATATAAAAATCAATTTTTTATTTAATTTTAAAGATTTAAAAAAAACTTTCCGAAATTCTCGTCTATGTTTTACTGCTAAAACTCCTGCCAATAAAATTCCATAAACAGAACCAGTAAGAATAAACACCACTAAAAATAATCCAAAAATCTTAAGATTAAAATAAAAACTCGGACTAAGAGGCAAAATTGCTCCAAGCGCAATCATAAGTTTTGCATCCCCTCCTGCAAAAAATCTGCTATAATAAAATAGGTTTCCTAAAACTAAAAAAATTCCTAACCCAATTAACCCTTGATAAAAAAAATTAAAATTTCCCTCATTAAACAAACTCCAAAAAAATCTAAATCCAAGAGCAAAAATTATCAAACTGAAATTCAACCAATTTGCAATTTCTCTAAATCTAATATCCTGAATACTTGCAAAGACCATCCACACCAAAGCAAGACAAATTAAAAATATCGCCTCATACATAATTCAAAAAGAAAAAACGATTTTATAAATTATTCTTTTATTCCACTCACCCTATACTTCCCACCATGTTTATACGGATGTTTCTTTTTTTCACGTCGTTTATCTCTTTTCTTATTTCTCTGTTCAGAATAACCAGATGCCATTATCTTTTATAGATTCGTCCACGTTTGTCAAAAACTCGAACAAATAAAATCCTCCTTTCAAGTTCAACATCAATTAAAGCTCTAAAATCTCCAACTCTTAATTTAAAATAATTTTTTCCTTCAAAATGTTCTAAAAATCTAAATGGGCTTTTTGCAACCTCTTTAAGTTTGAGTTTAATTCTATCTAAAAGACATTCATCCAAACTTCTTAAAAATTTAGTTGCACTCTTAGAAAATTTTATTTCAAAATCCATTCTTATAAACTATCAAGAGAAACATAACTATCCTCTTTTTCTCCTCTAGAATTTTCTAATTCTTTCTTAGCCCATTCAGTTAGTTCGCCTTCCGAAAGAAGTATATTCTTCAGTAATTCAATATTTTGTTTTATCTCAGTTATATCTTCTTGAAAATTTTTTAATTCCATAATTTAAGGATAGACTAAGAATATATAAGACTTTCGTTTAAATAACCAGATGCCATTTTCTAGAATTAAGGAGTTGTTATAGGAGGATTTAGAGTAAAGGTAGTGCCAGAACCTTGACAAATTCCTTCTACTTTTTTATCTCCATTAAAATAATCTAGTTTTTGACCTTCAATAGTACAAAGAGATTTTACTTTGTCCAATGTAGCTACATCCTTGCAAATTTTTCCATTTACTAAATTATCTGATTTTAATGCAAGACACTTCTGAAGAATTGCTTTCTCTAAATCTAATTTATCTTTTTCTATATTCGAAGTAACACAAGTAATTCCTTCAGAATCAAATACTACTCCATAATTTTTCTTAACATAATCACAGGTAGCATAAACTTTTTTAGAACCAAATTCTATTTCTCTAAATTGAAAACAATAGGCATTAACAAGTTCTCCTCCAATAGCAAGAGAACATCCTTGAGCAACAATTTCTGCATTATCTGGAACATTTCCAGTAACATCAGAAGCTATCTTTTTTACATACCACATTCCCAAAATAATAAGCAATACAAAAACTAATCCAATAATTGCCAGCATTAACCAATTAGTTTCTTCTGCCCCTTTTTTATTCATCCTCTTTAACATATTTTATACAGCAAAGTTTTATTTATAAACTTTTCCGAGATTTGAAATTAAAACAAACCTCCTAAAACTACTGAAGATAAAATGAATAATCCTAAAATTGCAAGCAAAGCGACAACAAGATAAAGCAAAATTCCTCGTTTCAAATTTCTGCCAGTGCTATAAGTTTCTTCAAGTTTGTCGTAGCCAGAATTAATTGTGACAAGTGCTCCTGTAAGAATAAAGATAATTTCTACTATATAGATTCCAATTGCGATTTGAAGATAATACGGAGGAACCATTTTTGAAATTTGGAAAATGTTTAAAATAGAGTCTAGATTTCCAATTCCAGAAAAGTCTGAACTTCCTAATTTTTGCGCTAAATATAATTTTCCTAAAATGCTTGTTATCATGCCTGTAAGCCCGACGACAATTCCAGAAAGCAAAGGTGCCAAAAAAATCATATTACTCTGCATATCAGAAATAATCTCTGCTAGCA
The DNA here is from genome assembly GCA_964361295.1 of Candidatus Woesearchaeota archaeon. Taxonomy (GTDB): domain Archaea; phylum Nanobdellota; class Nanobdellia; order Pacearchaeales; family GW2011-AR1; genus JABHWZ01. The sequence goes on along the minus strand of CAYIAD010000059.1, from coordinate 75 downwards.
TATCTCTTAATCTATCTGTAATTTTCTGAATATTTTTTACATACTCTGAAATGCTCATTAAACTCGACGCTGCAA
>CAYIAD010000058.1:3225-4655 GCA_964361295.1 Candidatus Woesearchaeota archaeon | reverse complement strand
AAAAGGTATATAAATTTGTATTATTTTAACATTATATGAAAAAAAGAGATGATGTAATCGCAGTTGATTTAGGAGGAACTAATTTAAGGGCTGCTTTAATCAGAAATAATAAAATATTGAAATTTATTAAGATAAGAACTCCGAAGGGAAAAAATAATTTATTAAAAGCTATCTGTAATGTTATTAAAGAAGTTTGGGGCGATAATGTAAATGGTATTGGAATAGGCACTCCAGGACCATTGAAGAATGGGGTTATAATTAATCCCCCTAATATTCCTTTGAAGAATTTTGATTTGAAGAATTTTATTCGGAAAAGATTTAATATTAGAATAGAAGTTGATAATGATGCAAAATGTGCTGCGCTTGCAGAACTGGTTTTAGGGGTAAAGAAAAAGAATTTTTTTATTTTGACTTTAGGAACAGGAATTGGGGGTGGCGTTATAATAGATGGAAAATTATATAATAAAGGCGATTTAGGAGCAGAGCTGGGGAATATTTATTTAGATGAAGGAAAGAAATTCGAGGATTTGGTTGGAGGCAAAGCTATTAAGGTTATTACCAAAGAAAAATTTGGGCGCGAGGTTAATTTTATTGAGTTGGTCAATATGAAAGATAAAAAAGCAGTCGAGATAATTAATTATTTAACCGAGAATCTAGCAAAAGGAATTGGAAGTTTGATTAATGTTTTTAATCCAGAAATTGTCGTCTTAGCTGGAGGAATGCGCGAAGCTGGAGAAAAATTTTTAGATATTGTCAGAAAAAAAGCCAAGAAATATATTTTTCTCCCTCGAGAGTATGAAATTGTTTGGAGCAAATTGGAAGAGCCTGGATTGTTGGGCGCGGGGTTGTTGATTGATTGAATTATTCTGATTCTTCTTTCAATTTTTTATATATGCCTGAAGATATATAATAACCTTTTTTTATAAGTTCTTCTAATAGACTGTTGAATTCTTCTCTTTTAATTTTTTTATTTTGCATGTTCCATAGTAAAATACCCACCATTCCAATTGTTTCTATTCCGATAGAACGAGCAAACTTCCTTGCTTTTTTATCGTCTGAAATAAATATTTTTATCTTTTTCTCTATGCATAAAGACAGAGCTGCTTGTTCACCTTTGCCTATTCCAAACTCTCTTATCTTTTCTATTTCTGTTTCTTTAAGAAAGTCTTCTAATTCTTTTGTTATTATTAGATTTTCTGGATTATTTTTTTCAAATATTTCCTCTATTACTTGTTTTGGAATTAAGATTTCTGAGAATTTATTTCTAAGAAGATCAAATCTATTAAGCTTTGCTAAGAATAGTATGGAACTGGTGTTTGCTACTGCTTTTTCTTCCATTTTATCGCTTTAAGATCTGCTTCCAGCTCTTCTTCGTCATAATTGAGATTTACTTTTTTTTCTTTTAGAAGAGCAGGTACTTCCCAAACAGA
>CAYIAD010000058.1:0-3215 GCA_964361295.1 Candidatus Woesearchaeota archaeon | reverse complement strand
TTAAACTTATAGGAGTATTAACGCCACATTCACAAACAGATATTCCTGCAAATTTTGCCAGCTGTCCGAATGAAAATTCACCCTTTTTATATTGCTCTACCGCGTAATCTTTTCTCCATTCTTCCATTGCTTTAGCCAGCAATCTTCTTATTACAGAAGATTTATCTAGATTTTCTTTTTCCGCTATTTGTTTTAATTGTTTTACAAATTCATCTGGCAGGCGGGTTGTTATTATTTTAGTCATTTTATCGTATTCTATTGTAACACAATGTAGTATATAAAGTTTCTGGTAGATTCTGTTTAAATCTTTTCTAATTTATCAAATATATCTTTTAAACTAATTTTTTTCACAGTTGTTACAATATCTCCGCCGCCAGAATAAAGTAAAATATCTTTATTATTTTTATCTAAAAACAAGCCAGTTGGAAAAACAACATCTTTTTTTTCAAAAGTCCCCTTTTGCTGTTTTAATTTAGTAGAAATTGAATTAGTAAGGAGCGCTTTAGAGTTGTCTGCCATCGCCTCTGTAAAATCAAAAAGTTATAGTGGAAAGTGGGAATATTTAAATTTAGTCCATGACCCAGAAAAAGAAACTAAAGCATGGTGTGCAGGACATTCATCACCTTGTAGAATTTTTAATCCAAATATACTAAATCATAATGGTTAGCTTGTTGGCATAATGAATGGTCGTGAAAAGACTAAAGAAGTAAATGGGAAAAAATATTATGGAAAATTCAGGCCAGGCTTATTTTTATTTGACAATGAATCAGGAGATATTATTTGGGTAGCTAACGAACCCTTATTTGAAGATCCTATTGCCACTACAATTACATTTGCAAGTGAATTGATTTCCTTAAGTAAAAAAGAAGCAATTTTATACGCACATCCTAATGATTCTTTTGTTAGAGCATATAGAATTAATGTGGAAAGCTTGAAAAGAATGTTGCCTAGAAAAATTAAAGCTCCATAATAGACAATCTTGCTATTAAATAAGATATTGTTGATTCTGCGCCTTGATTTAGATTTATTGAATTTTCTCCCAAACCGTCGTGGCAACCGCCTGTTTGATCGTTGTATATTGTTTGTTGAAGCATATTTTTTCCTAAGAACCATTGGAACGCGTTTGATGCATATTGTTTATATTTCTCATTTTTTGTAATTTTATACGCTGTAATTAGAGTTTGAACTGTATATCCTGCTTCTATTGGCTGCTGGTCAAAATATGCCCTTTCTTTGCCTTTTTCATACCATCCTTTTTGCCCTATTGGAATAAAAATATCTTTATTAAATGTATTCTCGATGAGAAAATCCAAGCTTTCTGTTGCTGTATCAAGATATTTTTGTTCTTTTGTTAATTCATATGCATAGAAAAGTGCTTCTGAAAGCTTGCTATTTGAATATGCAAGATATTGTTCAAACCATTTCCAGTCATTCTGGGCATTATTTTCATAAAGAGAGACCAGAGATTCTGCTAGTTTTTTTATGTTTTTTAGAATATATGCAGAATTTTTAGATTTATTATAGAAATATAAGCCGGCAATTGCGAATGCTATTGCCCTAGAAGAATTTATTGTTGACATTACCGGAAGTGCTTCAAGAAAGATTTTTTCTGCTTTATCTCTAAAATCGTTAGGGATTTCATTTAATGATATTAGATAACCCAAAGCCCATAGTGCTCTTCCATGAGCGTCTTCGCTCCAATTTTTATTGTCAATTATTTTAGATTCTGTGACAAAATTGTATAACTTTCCATCTTTTCCTTTTACGTAGTTTATATATTCCAAATAGGTTTTTATCATCTTTAACTGTTTGTATTCCTTGAATTTTTCGTAATGCATTGCACACGCCAATAAAGCTCTAGCATTATCATCTAATGTATAACCTGATTTTTTATCTGGTATTGATTGATTTGTAAATTGCACTATTCCAAATTTATCAGTTAATTTTGTAAGATGTTGTATGTTAATTTGCGGTAATTCTTTAATTTCTGTTCCTTTATCTTTGAGGATTTCTTTGAAAATTCTACCGTAAGAAGCTGCGACATTCTGCCATGTCATCTGTCTTGTGTAATGATACGCATGCTTTTCCATCTCTTTTCTTTTTTTATCGTCGTGTAAAAGCTCAAGAATCGCATTCTTGAAGGATTCAGGATTTGTGAATTCAACTAGCCTGCCTTTATTTTCAGTTATTATATCTACTGCATGCAGGAAAGGAGTTGATATGACTGCTCTGCCACATCCCATTGCATACACAAGTGTTCCTGAAGTTATCTGATCTGGGTTATCAGAAGTTGATAAATAAATATCAGTTGCTTTTAAGTATTGAATTATTTCTGTTAGTGTTACATATTTATTATAGAATTTTACATTTTTCTGCAGTTTTAATTCTTTTACTTTTGCGTCTAGAAAATTCCTGTATTTTTCTCCTTCTCTTTTTCTTACTAAAGGGTGAGTTTCACCGACGATAAGATAAACTAAATTGGGGAATTTTTTTACTATTTCTGGGAGGGCTTCTATTACATATTCGTAACCTTTTCCAGGGCCAATCATTCCGAATGATGACAGGATTATTTTGCCTTGCAAGCCCAGATTATTTTTTTCTCGTTCTTGTGTTTCAAATTGCGTGTCAGGAATCCCGTGAGGAATCATGTAGATTTTTGTTTGGATATCATAATTCTGACGAAGAATCTCGATTGCTTTTTTTGTCATTACAATTATTGCGTCAACTCTTCTCGATATTTCTGCAACAACTCTTTTTAATTTTTCATTTGGAACTGGAATTATGCTATGGAATGTTATAACAACAGGCTTTCTAATAAGCTCAAGGAATGGAATTAAATATTCGCCATATTCGCCGCCAAAGATTCCAAATTCATGCTGGATGTTGACTAATCTTATATTGGGAGAGGAATTTATTTTTCTAGCTGTTTCTAAATAATCTGTTATTTCTGTATCGCTTATCTGCAGGATTACTTTCTTTGGATAGTTATATATGTTTGTGCCATTGTTATTCATGGCTAGAATTTTTGTTTTTACCGAGGGAAAGAATCTTCTTTCAATAGAGTCGCTAATATCTTTTGTAAACGTCGCTATTCCGCACTCTCTAGGCGGATAAGTTCCCAGATAAAGAATCGTCGGATCCTCTTTTTTCATTTCATAAGCCTCTTTTTCTTTTTTTATTAAGCTGTTTGAGTTTTAAAATGTTTCTGTTGAGTC
>CAYIAD010000057.1:0-4928 GCA_964361295.1 Candidatus Woesearchaeota archaeon | reverse complement strand
AGTTTGTTAGTGATTTAACATGGACAAAAAAAGAGGACTAAAGTTAATTGCTATCTTCTCAGTATTAGCTATTTTAGTTTCTGTTTATTTGGCTTATCAGCATTTTTCAATAGAGCCAAGCAAGTGGTGCAATATAGGTGCCTCATTTTCATGCGACATAGTAAACAAGTCAGAATTTTCAACTTTAGATGGAGTCTTCAATTTATTTTTAAAGATAATATTTGATAGAGATTTTTACTGGTATTTCCCTATCCCTAATGCAATAATAAGTACTCTAATATTTTTATTGTTACACATAATCAAAATAAGGGTTATGGGGCTTCTTTGATTTCCGGATTTTATAGATCTAAATATAACTTAATCGCATTTACTGATTCAGATGGTCAATTTGATTTTTCTGAAATTGAAAAATTTATAAAAGTACAAAAACAAACAGAAGCAGATTTAGTAGTGGGATATTATCTTAATCGGAAAGTTTCTTTTGTAAGAAAAATAAATAGCGGGTTATGGCAGTTATTAATGAGAGTTTTATTTAATCTCAAAACTAAAGATATAGATTGTGGGTTTAAACTGCTTAAGAAAAGTGTAATAAACAAAATCCCCCAATTAGAATCCCAAAGAGGAGCATTCATTAGTACTGAGCTTTTAGTTAAAGCTAACTCTTGTGGCTTTAAAATTGTTGAAATTCCAGTTCATCATTATGCTCGAGAAAAAGGATCTGCTACTGGAGCCAATTTAGATGTTATTTTAAATAGTTTCAAAGATCTGTTTATTCTGAGAAATAATCTCAAAAAATATCTAAAATAATAGTATCTTTTATCACAGCAATCATTAAAAAAGGGAGTTTACACTTTTTCTTATGGATAATTGTTTACGTTGCGGAATCTCCGGAGAGAAGGCATTGCTTTATGATGTTATAACTTTAGAAGGTGTGCAGAAAATTTGCAGAAAATGTTCTTTTAAAGAAGAGCTTCCACTTATAAAAAATAAAAATTTAAATGAGTTAAAAGATTTTGAAAAAAAACACGATATTTTTGAAAGAATATCCAGAGTTTCTAAAATAGATAATAAGAAAAAATTAAATCAGAGAAATTTTGTTCTTGAACAGCAGGAATCAACTCTTAAAGATTTAGTGGAAAAAAATATTTGCAAGGGATTAAATAAAAATGCAAAACCACGAGAGGATTTAGTTAGAAATTTTCATTGGATAATCAAGCGGCAGAGAAGAATAAAAAAAGTTACAATAAAACAATTTGCTCTTGTTATTCATGAAGCTGAAAAAACTCTTGAAATGGCAGAACAAGGGGTTATTCCTGAAGGTTATGATTTAATCAGAAAAATAGAAAATTTTTTAGGAATCATTTTAATTAAAGATGAACCTTATCAAGAATTAGTAACTAAAGAAAAACAACTTGGAAAAGAATTAACTTTTGACAGATTTGTAGCTAAAGACATAATGATTTCGGATTTGCATGAGTTAGAGGAAAAGAAAAAGGAAAAGCGAGGCGGTTTTTTTGGATTTTTTTCAAGGAAAAAAGAAGAGCCAGAACAAGCTGAAACTTTAGAATATGAACAGCCAGATGAAGAAATTGAATTGTCAGATGAAGAGAATAAAGCTGTTTCTAAGAAAAAAGAAATTTCTTCTAAGGATATTGATAATCTTATTTTTGGAAAAAGTAAAAGTTTATAAACGCTTTTTATGATTTCTTAGTATGGAAGTTAAGATTCTTAAAGAAGACAGAAATGAGATAGAAGTTCAGGTTGGGAATTTGACAATCGCCGAAATTTTAAGGGTTTATTTGAACAAAGATTCTGCTGTAGAGTTTGCAGCATGGAAAAGAGTTCATCCTACTGAGAACCCAATACTTAAAGTTAAAACTGATGGAAAAACTGCAAAAAAGGCAATTACCGATGCTGTTAATTCTTTAAACAAAGATTTGGATAAAATTTTAAATGACTTTTCTAAATTAAAATGAAATTTGGATTGCAGACATTTTCTCCTCTTGAACAAAGTGGGATGCATTTAGGAGAAGTGGCTTATTATTGGGGGGCAAATGGATTTCGAAAAGCAGAATTTATTGAAGAATTAAGAGAGCCGTTATTTGATGCTTTAGCAATTTCAAGGTTAAATAATTTTTATGAAAAATATGTTGTTGAAAAAAGGAAAGGCGGTTCTTATTTTGTTTATTCTAGAAATGGAGTGAGGTCATTTTTATTGGGAAGAGATAAGCAAAGTGCTCTTAGAGGACTTCTTGATTTAATAGAAGATGAGCCTCGATTTGATAGTCTAATGAATGAACAATAATCCTTATTAATTTACTTTTTTTAGATAGTTTATGCAAAATGAAAAAATTTCTAGTGGGAGTTTTGATTTTAATGATTTTCTTGGAGGAGGATATGAAAAAGATGTGATTACTATGATTGCTGGTCCTCCTGGAAGTGGGAAAACAAATCTTGCTATTTTGGTTGCTTGCAGTCAGGCAAAACAAGAGAATAAAGTTATTTTTATTGATACTGAGGGAGGATTTTCTGTTGAGAGAGTTAATCAGATTACAGGAAATTCAGAAAAAATTTTAGAGAACATTTTAATTTTAAAACCTACAAATTTTGACGAGCAAAAAAATTGCTTTAATCAGCTTTTGAAAAATCTTAAAAAAGAACAGGTTAAATTGATTGTCATAGATGGAATGACAATGCTTTATAGATTGGAACTAGCTGAAAATGAGAAACAAATAAAAAAGATTAATGGAGAAATTGTAAAACAATTAAGAATTTTAGCAGAGATTTCCAGGAAAAAAAATATCCCTGTGCTTATTACTAATCAGGTTTATTCTCAATTTGTCGAGGGGGAATGGAAAAATGGTTTTGAAAAACAGATGAATATTGTCGGAGGAGATTTGTTCAAATATTGGAGCAAATGCGTTATTGAATTAAAGAAAGAAGATAATAAAAGAAAAGCGGTTTTGTTAAAGCATCGAAGTTTGCCTGAAAAAGAAATGAATTTTGAAATAAGAGAAAAAGGCATTTTTAAGAAAAAATCTTGGCTGTAAAAACCTTTAAATATTCAGTTATTCTTAATAAAATATGGAAATATTAAAAAAATGGTGGTTCTGGGTTTTGGTTCTTTTGATTGTAGCTGGAATTATTTATGCTTTTTCAAAAGGAAATATCTCTGGAATGACTGTCCAAAATTTTGGTTAATTATCTAATTCTTCTTCTAATTTTTGTCTTTGAAGATTTTAGTGGAATTGTTATTATCTCATAATCCGAAATTCTATCAAATAAAGTGTTCTTAGGAAGATAACTTAATGCTTCTGCTTCATCTTTGCATATTCTTTTATGTATTCTTTCTTTGTTAGTATAAATTAAAATTGTTTTTCCTTTGTATCTATTATATTCAGACATATGCTCTTGTACATAATCTCTTAGAGAAAACATATTATTTAGTAGTATTTGGAATATATAAAAATTATTATAGTTAAAACGATTTTATTTTTCTATGTCTGAAATTAGATTTGAAGTAGTTAAGAAAATTGCAAAGATAAAATATGATTTTGATTGTCAATTTATTTTTAATAAAAGCAAGTTGTTAGAGAGGATAAAGACGCAGAGAAAGTTGGGAGAGTGGATTTAAATTTTTGCTTCTTTATCTCCTAAAACAACTTGATTGTTCATATTCCATAAAAGTGCAGAAACAATTCTATCTGCTCCGGACATGGCTTTGGTTGAAGCATATTTTGAAATTTCTCTTTTAAATTCTTCTTTTGACTTATAACTGGCTTCCTCAGTAGAATTTCCCTTTAATATTGAAATGCTTAATCTATTTGAAGGCTCAAGAAAAGAACGAGCAATATTATCTTTTAATGGAATTGCTTCTCTATTTTTATCTGTGCACAAAATAAAAGAGCGTTTGTAACCAATAAAAGCTTTTGCTCCTTTCTTGATAGAGCTTTGCCCTAAAACTGAAGCAGAACTACAAGATAAAGCATAAACAATTTTATCTTTTAAAAGAGAATCGTTGATATTGTTTTCTACAAGAACTTCATTCTTAAAACCACATATCTGGGTTGGACTTCCATGCCCGTTAAATAAAACTACTTTTGGAGATTGTTTAGATAGATAGCTCTCAACTTTTTTCTTATTTGCATCTTTTCCTTGCAAATCTAGAAAAGAAATATCTTTTAATTCTTCACTCTCAAGAATTTCATTGCTCCAAGCAAATAAATATTCAGTAACTTTATCATGGTTTGGTCGAGTTATTAAGCATTTAACCATACTTGTCTCCCTCAATTTTGAATCTGAGAAATAATTCCCTCTTTTAGTGCTTTAAGGTAGTTCAATTCCATTTCAATTATTATTTTTCCTGTTTCATCTTCTTGTTTAACATGTTCTATAATTTCATTCATTCCCATTGGTCCCCCCGAAATATCTCCAATTGCTATCTCTATATTATCTGGGAGATTTGAAGACATAAGTCTATACAAAATAAGTTCTTTTAATTCGTGATTTATTTTTTCTTTTAATTCAGTCATTTTATTTAAATTAAATTTAGTTTAATTAGTTTATTTAAAATTGTTTCTCCTATCCTTGTTTCTTGATCTATCTCAATATATGCAATATCCCAGCTTATTGGATCTTTTTTTATTTTGCCTTTATCTTTTATAGTTTCAAGAACAAGAATAGTATTTTTTCTCTCATTTAATGGCAAATTCTGATAAACTTTCATAAACTTCATCTTATTTTCTTCTTCCATATTAGGTATAAGTAGCTCTAATTTTTAAATGCTTTGTATTAGATGCGAGTTAAAAAGTTCAAATAGAAAGACTTAAAATCAAGTCCACGAATTGGAGTTTGGGGTTTGAAGGATAAAAAATCTGTGTTATCCCGAAACTATTTCATAAGGCTGTTCTAAACAGCTGTATGAAATT
>CAYIAD010000056.1:0-4939 GCA_964361295.1 Candidatus Woesearchaeota archaeon | reverse complement strand
TAAAAAATTTTTAAGAAAAAATAATGGATGTTAAGTTTGATTATGGACTTAACAAAATAGTAAAGTTTATATACTCCTTAATAGTAATTACAATATGACAAACGATGTGATTTATCATGAAGGTATTCCTCATGTAGAAGGTAATCCCTCTACTCCTGGAATCTATGTAGATGGTAGAAGAGTTTCTGTAAGTAATAATCCATCAAATTTATCTCCAACTCCAAGAAAACAACCAAGACAAGCACCAGTAAGAAATGTTAGAATAAATTATATAATTGACAATTTAGAAAAATCATTTAAAAGTTAAACTTATCTCCCTGCAAATATCACATCTAGCAGAATTCTTAGACGATAACAACTCGTTTATAGTTAATTATTTAACCTTATTTCTCTTATAAAATTCATGGGATTAAGCATAAAAGATATTATTCCAAAAAAGGAAATTGAACTTTCTGAACTTAAATGGAAAACTCTTTGTGTTGATGCTTTTAACACATTATATCAGTTTCTTTCAAGTATAAGGCAGATAGATGGAACTCCTTTAATGGATAATAAAAAGAGAATAACTTCTCATTTATCAGGAATTCTTTATAGAAATGCTGCTTTATTAGAACAAGGAATAAAATTAATTTATGTTTTTGATGGAAAACCTCCAGCATTAAAATCTAAAACTTGGGAAAAAAGAAAAGAAGTTAGAGATATAGCAAAAGAAAAATATCAAGAGGCAAAATCAGAAGAAGATTTAGAGTCAATGAAAAGATACTCGAGTCAATTAACAAGATTAGATGATGAAATGATAAAAGAAAGCAAAGAACTTTTAGAAGCAATGGGTATTGCAGTTATTCAAGCTCCTTCAGAAGGAGAATCAGAAGCAGCTTATTTATGCAGGCATAATCCAGATATTTATGCTGTTGCAAGTCAGGATTATGATAGTTTATTATTTGGAGCTCCAAAATTAATTCAAAATTTAACTCTAGCAAGAAAAAGAAAAACACTTTCTGGGTATAAAGAAATAAATCCAGAATTAATTGATTTAGAAAAAGTTATGAATGAATTAGAAATTGATTTAGACCAACTAATCTGTTTAGGAATTTTAGTTGGAACAGATTATAATCCAAAAGGAATTCCAGGAATTGGGCAAAAAAAAGCATTGCAAATAGTCCAGAAATTTAAGCAACCAGTTTTAATTTTCAAAGAAATGGAAGAAAGAATGATGGGCTTATCAGAAGAAGACAGATTTAACTGGCAAGAAATTTACCCTTTATTTCACAAACCAGATGTAAAACAATTTGATATTAATTTCCCAAAACTAAACGAAAATAAAATAAAAGATATCTTAGTAAAAAGACATGATTTTTCAGAAGAAAGAGTTGACAAACAAATTGAAAGATTAAAAGAAATTACAGAAAAAAACAAACAGCAAGGTTTAAAGAAGTGGTTTTAAGCAACCCGATAACTTTCTTTATATCTATGATTAGAACTTCCAGCAGATTCATGTGCATCTTCTAATTTTTTGAATAACTTATAAGAAGGAAATTGCAATCCAACAGAAATATTTACCCTTGCAGAATTTTCATGAAATGCTCTAATAGAAACAAGTAAATCTTCTAATCCTAAAGATTCAACCTGTCCTACAAAATCAAATATTAATTTTTTATCTTCTTTTGACCAAAAAGAATACCTAGATTGATATTCTTTCCAACTCATCTCTCCGAAAGCATTAACTAATTTAGTATAGAGTCTCTCATCAAATAAGTCATCTAAATCAACCCTCATTTTAATCCTATCTTCATCAACTTCAAAATTTATAAACTTAGTTATAATCAATAATCTATGAAAACAAAAGAGATATTAATAGAATTAAAAGAACATATTCCATTTACACTTCTAGCTACAATTCTTGCAGTTATTATCTCTCTAACTTTTTACAAAACAAAACTTCCAGAAACACTTTTTGAATTAATTCATCCCTTGCATATAGGAGTATCTGCTATTGTAACAGCAGGAATTTTTTATAAATATAAAAAAAGTATTTTACCAGCAATATTAGTAGCAATAACGGGCTCAATTATTATTGGAAGTTTAAGTGATGTAATCTTTCCTTATTTAGGAGGATTAATTTTTAATTTAAATACAAGCTTTCATCTTCCTGTTTTAGAAAATCCTCTATTAATTTTATCAGTATCTTTAATCGGAGGTGTAATTGGATTAAAAACTAAAATAACAGAATTACCTCATTTTATCCATGTATTTTTATCTGTATTTGGAAGTTTATTTTATATCTTAACATTTAGCACAATAAATCTAACCTCATTATTAATTTCTATTGGAATAGTTTTCGTAGCAGTTTTAATTCCTTGCTGTATCTCAGATATAATTTATCCTTTGTTATTTATTAAAAGGGAAGAATAGGACTACTTGCTTCTAACTCTTTAGCGAGTTCTTCTAATCTTTTTTTAACTACTTCTTTTAATTTTTTATTTGCTTCCTCTTCTTTATTCGTACCCATATAACTAGGATTTTTTGTTAGGCTTAAAGAGTCCTCAACTTTAATATAACCATCAGGTCTTTTTCTTGTAAAAATGTACTCAGATAAAGGGCTATTCTCTTTAGAAATTCTATAACCTACACATACATCATCACCAATATTTCTTTTAAAAATTGTAATTTTCAGTTTCATCTTAAACTTAGATTTGATACAATTTAAAAACATAACTATTTTACAAAATATATGACAAATTTAAGAAAACCAATGGAACTAAAGCCTCTTTTTGTAGAAAGAATGCAAAAGCTTTTGTTTGATAAAAAAGACTTTGAAAGCTTTTTAGAAACAATAAAAAATCCTCCTCAAAATGCAATAAGATGTAATACTCTAAAAATATCAGTAGAAGAATTAAAAACAAGATTAAAAAACAGAGGTTGGAAAATTTCTCAACCCTGGAAATCAAATCCAGAAATAATAATTATTGAAAACAATTTAGAACCAGGTGAATTAGGAAGAGCAGAAGAGCATTTATTAGGTTATTATTATGTTCAAGAACTAGTTTCTATGCTTCCAATAATTGCATTAAAGCCTCAATCAGAAGAACTGGTTTTAGATTTATGTGCTGCTCCAGGAAGTAAAACAACTCAAATAGCATCAGAAATGAAAAACACAGGAACAATTATTGCAAATGAACTTTCAATGCCAAGACTAAAAATACTTTCAGCAAACTTAGAAAGATGTGGAGTAACAAATGTGATTGTTACAAGAAAAGAAGGAGAGGCTTTTTGTCAGAGATTACAGAAGTATAATTCAGAAATGAAGTTTGATAAAATTCTTTTAGATGCACCTTGTTCAGGAGAGGGAACTCTTCGTTCTTCTTTAAGAACAGCCGAGATGTGGAATATTAAAACAATTCAGAATCTTCCAAAACTTCAAAAGAATTTATTCAAGGCAGCATTTGAAGTTTTAAAAGTTGGAGGAGAGATGATTTATTCTACTTGCACTCATGCTCCAGAAGAAGATGAAGCTATTGTAAGCTGGGCATTAGATGAATTCAAAGATAAAATAGAGATTGAAAAAATATCTTTTCCAAAAGAGCTTAAATTCAGAGAAGGGATAACTGAATGGCAGGGTAAAAAATATAACTCTCTAGTTAAACTTTCATGTAGAATATATCCTCAAGATAATAATACCGAGGGTTTTTTTATAAGTAAATTCAAAAAAGTAAGATAAAAAATAAAAAAAGAAATAGAAAAATAAAAAGAGTAGTGCACAATGTCTTTTTATAATTAATCGAGTCTTTTTACTTTAAATTTTTTTCTTATTTCGTTTATTTCCTTAAGACTTATTCTTCCTATAATTCCCCTTAATTCCATATTAAACATTTGAGCGGTTTTTATTCTTTCACCGCATTTATCTTTAGTTACTGGCTCAGAATTTTTAATTGGTAGATAATATTGATTGTCTATTCTATCTTTTTTAAATTCTGAAAAAATATTATATAAATCTAAAAAACCAAACAATTCCTTAAGTAAAATTGCCGATGCTGAATGATTCTCGCATTTAATTCCACATTTGTAAAATAAAGAAGTCAAAGTATTGTAAATAGAATAATATGCCTCGCTAATTGCATTTTCGTAAATTCCTGCCTCAAAAGCTAATTTCGCCACTTGAATACATTTGTCACTTTTGATTAAATACGCTTTAGAAATTTCTTCAGAAGAATCAACAATAATTAAAGATTTTTCCTTTTTTAGTTTATTTAAAAAATCCGAGTTTTTCATAATATTCTTCCCCTCCCTTAATTATTATATGATTCTTAATTATTTCCTGGACAAGAAGTTCATCTTTATTAAATTTACCAATTTTAACACTAATTAAATCACTTATCTTTTCAATATCTTTCTTTATCTGTTCATTTGTTGTATCTATATAAATATCAATATCACTCTCTTTATTAGAAATATCCTTAGCATAACTTCCAAATAAAATAATTAATTTTGCCTTACTCTTTTCAATTATATCCTGAAATAAGGGTTCTAAAAAAGCATATTTAGAAATTATTTTAGTTAGTTTATAATTTTCTGCACTTAGAATAATCGACTTTGAAACAAGATTTTTTTTAATAAAATAAATATGATTCTTTCCTACTTCCCTATAATCTAAAACATTTTTTTCCCTTAATCTACTAAAAATTGATTGAATTCTTGTTAAAGATGTTTTAAGTTCTTTAGCCAATTCTCTTCCATGCATTTCTCCCTTTAGTAAAGAAAGGATTACCTCCAATTCATAATTGATTTTTATTTGTATCATATGATTTTATAATAATTCATAACTTTTTAAACTTTTCCTCGCTGTTCTAGTTCCAACTAATTTCTTAAGAAAAATAAAATAAAAAAAGAAAAAGAAAAATTAATTATTTAAGGAGCTGAGCAACAAACAACAGAGCTAGAT
>CAYIAD010000055.1:0-4989 GCA_964361295.1 Candidatus Woesearchaeota archaeon | reverse complement strand
AACAAGCAATACTACCAAATTTATTTGGTTGTATATACTATTTTAGAATGAAAAACCAAATTTATAAACAATCAAATTGTTTTTAGATTATGAACGGATTGTTATTAAAGTTAGAGAAAGAGATTAAATTAAGGAATTATTCTAAAAAAACCATTAAAAGTTATCTATTTTCTGTAAACAAATTTTTGATATTTGCAGAAAATAAAGGGATTAATCAAGAAACTCTAAAAGAATATTGTATTAAAGATTTAGAAAATAAGAACCCGTCGTCTGTTGCTAAAAACCTTTTTGCAATAAAATTTTTCTTTGAGAATATAATTCACGAAAGAATAAACTTGCCTACAATTAAAAGAAATAAGACTCTTCCAGAAATATTAACCATTGAAGAAATTCGTAGATTAATAAATTCCACTTCAAATGAAAAACATAAAATAATCATAAAACTTCTTTATGGTTGCGGGCTCAGGGTTTCTGAGATAATCAATTTGAAAAAACAAGATATTAATTTTAAAGAAAATCTTATTCATATTAAATTGGCTAAGGGAAAAAAAGATAGATTTATCCGAATACCTTTTTCTATTTCTGAAGAATTATCTGCATATATAAAACTTCTTGGAGGAGAGATTTTATCTCCTTCAAATCGAGGAGGAAAACTAACAACTGCAACAATACAAGCAATTCTTAAAAACTGCGCTAAAAAAGCAGGAATTAAAAAAAGAGTTTATCCTCATCTGCTTCGCCATAGTTTTGCAACGCATCTTCTTGAGCAAGGAACGGATTTAAGACTAATACAAAAATTGTTAGGACATAGCGATATTAAAACGACTCAGATATATACTCAGATATCTCAGGCATCAATTAAAAATATAAAAAGCCCTTTAGACAACATATAACATGAAAAAATCAATTAGATTATATATTGATGGGACTGTGCAGGGAATTTTCTTTAGAGCATTTATCAAAGAAAATGCTGAAAGATTAAATGTAAAAGGATTTTGTAGAAATCTAGAAGATGGAAGAGTTGAAGTTTTCTTAGAAGGAGACACAAATGAGGTGAATAAGATGATTGAACTTTGCAAACAAGGTCCAAAACATTCGCAGATTAGAAAAGTTGAAGAAAAAGAAGAAAAATTTCAAGGAATGAAAAATTTTAAGGTTTTGCAGATTTAGAACATTAATTTATTAAAATATAGAAACCTTTAAATAATTCATCATTCTTACTATACTATTAAATCCCCGGTATGACCTTCGGGAAATGCCGGGCCTACTTTTTCAAAACATTTAATTAGTTCTTCCTTTTTATAAAAATATGAAAAAAAGGGAGGCGATAGTTTTTATTGATGGAAACAACTGGTATCACAATTCTAAAAGCATTATTGATAAACCAAGCAAGATAGATATACTTAAACTCTCTGAGTTTATTTGTTCTAAATTTAATGTTAACCTTAAGAAAATTAGATATTATAATTCTATTCCAGATATTTCTGATGATGAAAAAATTTATTATAAACATCTAGAATTTTTAAAAAAATTAGAGAAAAAAGGAATTATTATAAGAACAAGAAAGTTGCAAAAGATAGATGGAGAAAAAAGAGAAAATGGGATAGATGTGTTGATTTCTGTAGATATGATTCGTAAAACTCTTTTAGAGAATGAATGTGAATGTTGTATAATTATCTCAGGAGATGCAGATTTTATCCCTGCTATGGAAATAATAAAAAAGAAAGGATTTGAGGCAATTAGTTGTTGTGTTCCTCAGGGTCATGCCAGTGAGTTAAAAGAGGGGAAGTTCAGATACTTAATTTTAAAAAAGAAAGATCTTTTAGATAATTGTTTATCATGATATCTACTAATTCGGATGGTGGGGCGAGAGGCAATCCAGGTCCTGGTGCAATTGGAGTAATTGTAAGACAAGAAGATGAAGTTTTAATTCGTTATAGTTCTGGAATTGGAAAAATAGTAACAAATAATATTGCAGAGTATGAAGCACTAATAAAAGCATTAGAACTTGCATTAAAAACAGGAGCAAAAGAAGTTGAATGCAATCTTGATTCTGAATTAATTGTAAAACAATTATTAGGAAAATATAGAGTTAGAAATCAAAACCTATTACCTCTTTTTTTAAAAGTTCAAAAATTAATTGAAAAATTTGACAAAGTTAAATTTAAGCATGTTTCTAGATTTGACACTTATCAGCAAATTGTCGACGAGCTTTTGAATAATGAACTTGATGCTTTAGGTTATAAAAAATATCGGGGTTATCAAGGTAGCTTGGGGAGTTAAGTATAATAATTCTTATAAATAAAAAATAAGTAGTTATTTAATGATAAACCCATTAACATGGAAAGAATTGAAAGGTCAGATAAGGTTAGATGACTTAGATAAAGAGAGATTTAATATAAACTGTTTGATATTAACAAAGTATAATCCTCAAGGATTTTCAGGGGTATATGATGTTGAACATCTTAACTTTGAACAAAGAGCAAAATTAGTCAGAGATTATAGTTCTTTTAATGCACAATTATTTAATGGACAGTACAATGATGAACCTTGGACATTCCAGATTTTATGGTTTCCAGATAGGAAATAATTATAAATCCAGTTTTCTATAATAAATCATGGGACGTGAAGAACAAATAACAGAGGAAAGAATAAAGAAAATAAAAGAACTGAGAGAAAAAGGAATTGAGCCTTATGCTTATGAATTTGACAAAAAATTCAATGCTAAAGAATGTTTAGATTCTAAAGTAAATACTCCTATTAAAACCGCTGGAAGAATAATTACTAAAAGAGATTTTGGAAAAATAGCATTTGCTAATTTAAGAGATGAATCTGGAGATATTCAAATAGTTTTACAAGAAAAAGAAACACCAGAAGAAGTAATGGATTTTTTTAAGAAATATACAGATGGAGGAGATATTATTGGAGTAACTGGAAAAATAATATTAACAAAAACAGAACAAATTTCTATTTTAGTTAAGCATATAGAGATTCTAGCAAAAGCAATAAAACCTCTTCCAGAAAAATGGCATGGATTACAAGATGAAGAAGAAAGATATAGAAAAAGATACTTGGATTTACTAATTAATCCAAAAGTAAAAGAAATATTTGTTACTAGAAATAAAATAATGAATGCTATGAGAGAGTTTATGCAAGAGAATGAATTTATTGAAATTGAAACTCCTTTATTGCAGAATATTTATGGAGGAGCATCTGCAAAACCATTCAAAACACATTGTGATGCATTTAATTCAGATGTTTATCTTAGTATTGCTCCAGAATTATATTTGAAAAAAGCATTAGTCGGAGGATTTGACAGAGTTTATGAAATTACTAAGAAATTTAGAAATGAAGGAGTAGATAAAAGCCATAATCCAGAGCATATGACAATTGAGTGGTATCAAGGTTATGCAGATTATAATGAAGGTATGAGAATGGTTAAAGAATTCATTAAATATGTTGTGAAAAAAGTTTTTGGAAAATATACTTTTGAATATCAAGGAAATAAAATTGATGTTTCAAAATGGAAAACATTAACTCTTGCAGAGGCTATAAAAAAATATCTAAAAGAAGACATCTCAAAAATAAATACTGATTCAGATGCTAAAGTTATTGCAAAAAAACACGGGATTGAAACAATGGGAATTACAAAAGCAAATATCTCAGATGAACTTATGAAATTATTTAGAGATAAATTAATTCAGCCTACATTTTTAACTGATTATCCAATTGAACTTGCTCCTTTAGCAAAACCAAAAAGAGGAGATGAAACAAAAGCAGAAATTTTCCAGCCATTTATTGGAGGAATGGAACTAGCAAGAGCATATTCTGAATTAAATGATTCTTCTCTTCAAGAAGAGCATTTTAAAGAACAAGAAAAAGAAAGAGAAAAAGGAAATAAAGAAGCAATGCCAACAGATAAGGATTTTGTAAATGCTTTGCAACACGGAATGCCTCCTGCATGCGGAGTTGGTTTTGGAGTAGAAAGAATAGTTATGCTTCTTACAGATTCTAAAACAATTAGAGATGTTTTAACATTTCCGTTTATGAAGAATTTGGAATAAAAAGGTTTATGATTAAAAAATAAAAATTAAATTATTTACTTAGGACATATATCTGTGGGGCAATACACGTAGAACCATTTTAAGTATTTCTTAATTATTTCCATCCAATGTTTTGCTTAGCAAAACTGAGTAGGGTTAATTCCAGGGGAAATAATTTTACTTCAAATACTTTTTAATCATTTCCATAGCTTCTCCACCACTAACCTTTCCGTTAAATTGTTTCATAACCAATCCCATATAAGCATTTGGATTTAATCCTGGCTTTTCTTTAATCATTTTGATCACACTTTCTTCAATCTCTCCAAAATCTATTCTCTCAATTTTACTTGCCTCTCCAAAATTAACCCCTTTAACAAGTTTATTCAAAACTTCTTTAACCTCTCCCTCTTTAATTTTTTTAGAATTAACTGCGTTTAATATTTCACTATAATTTTCTAATAAGATTTCTTCAATCTTTTCTAATCCAATATTTTCTTTAGAAGAAATCTCATTTGGAAATACTAAAAGCAATTTAGCAACTAAATCAGGAGAGTTATAAAATTTCAAGAACTCTTTAAATTCTGGAATCTTTTCTCTTTTTAATAAGAGTTTTATCATCTCTGAATTTAATCCTGTTTTCTTTAATTCGTCTTCAGTTTCTTCTGCAGATTTAGGAAGAGTTTTTTTTGCTTCATTAATTAAATCCCTTGAAATCTTTAATAAAGGCAAATCTGTTTCAGGATACATTCTTGAACTTCCT
The DNA here is from genome assembly GCA_964361295.1 of Candidatus Woesearchaeota archaeon. Classification (GTDB taxonomy): domain Archaea; phylum Nanobdellota; class Nanobdellia; order Pacearchaeales; family GW2011-AR1; genus JABHWZ01. Next base: position 186 of record CAYIAD010000055.1, on the reverse strand, counting down.
GGAAGAGGTCTTAGATATTCTGTGCTTCCATTAACTAAAGCATTTCTAACTTCCATTTCATTGGATTTTCCAGATTCAGCTAATTGCCTTTGTCTTAAAACTTCATTTTCAATTACTTTTGTAAAAATATCCATATTTTGCATTCCTTTAATTTCTACTCTATTTCCTTTATTAATTGAAATATTA
>CAYIAD010000054.1:0-5043 GCA_964361295.1 Candidatus Woesearchaeota archaeon | reverse complement strand
CGTTCACGAAAAAACGAAAGAAACAATATCGGTGTTGGAAATCAGAACCCAAGCAGGGTTCCGATACCTCCTTGCTCGTGTATCTGGGTGCTGGGGTGCTTAAGTATCGAGGTTGGAAACCTCTGGTTCTAACACATCCTAAAAAAGGGCGAATTTAATCTAAATAACCAAAAAAAGCTTAAAAACAAATCCAAAAACAAGCAAAAACTCAAAAATCAACTCAAAAAAGAAAATGAAACACATAAAACCACATATAAGCATAATTTCCCGCCAAGAAAATTACAAAATTCGTCACCTATGGATTTCCAAAATCAGTCACCTAGAGAATTACAGAATACATCATCAATCCATCATCTAGAGAATTACAGAGTCCATTGTCTAAAAACAAGCAAAAAGGATAAAATGGAAAAGTTTATATACCAAAAAAAGGATAATATTATACTAAAAAAAGGATAAAATGTTAACTTCAAAAGAATTACAAATAATCGAATTGTTTAGGAAGGATATCTTTACTAGTTTTACTATTAGGGGGATAATGAAAAAAATTAATACAAAATCGTATAATTGGACACATGGTGCTATAAAAAAGCTTCAAAAAGAAAAAATAATTACAGTAAAAAAAAAGGGGCAAAGTCAATTATGCACTATTAACTTAGAAACACATCTAACTATTATCTATCTTGGTTTGTTAGAAGAACTTAATGCTATAAACAGAAAAATACATAATCTAAGTAAAATAATAAATCTGCTGGATATTATGGAAGGACAAAATTTCTATGTTCTAATGATTGCAGGAAGCTATGCGGATAACACATTTACAAAAAAATCTGACTTGGATGTTGTTGTTATAATCGATAAAAAAGAAGAGGAAAAATGGATATTAAACAAATTAATTAATGAAGGAGATTTGATGATACCAAAAATGCATCCTTATGTATTCAGCAAAAAGGACTTCTTGGAAATGCTAACCAATAAAGAATTCAATTATGGAAAGGAAATAGCGAAAAAACACTTGATTGTTTACGGGGCAGAATTTTATTTTAAAATTTTAAGAGAGGCAATTAAATATGGATACGGCAGTTAAGGAATATTTGGAAAGGGCAAGCAATGAGTTAAGATTGGCGTCTATTTTGAAGAATTTGTCAGAATCAGAGGAGAAGGTAAAGTTTGGAGCAGAAAAAGAAGATACATTTTACAGTTCAGTAATATCCCATTCATATTATGCAATTTTTTATTCAGCAAAAGCAATATTATTAACAAAAAGGATAAAAACAGATTTGCACAGTGTCCATAAAAAAACCTTAGAAGAATTCAAAAAACATTTCGTTGATTCTGGGGTTTTAGATGTAGAATTATTTAAAATATATAATGAAATGATTATAAAGGCTGATGAATTGCTCGGATTATTTGAACAGGAAAAAAAGAAAAGAGGCCAATTTATATACAAAACACTGCCTCAAGCAAATATTGAACCGGCTCAAGAATCAATTAATAATGCTAAAAAATTTGTCAGCCATATTAAAATGATTGTTGAAAAATAAAAGGTGATATGATTGTATAATAAAATAAAAAACAGCCAAATAAAATGCGGATATTGTAATAGCAAGGTTATAATAAAGAAAGGTTTTAAGAAAAATAAATTTCAAGTTATTCAGAAATATCAATGCAAGAATTGCAGGAAATGCTTCACGCTGCAATCTCAAAAAAATATAACTTATCCAATTTCAAAAATTTTAGAGGCAATTTCCCTATACAACCTGGGTTATCCGTTAAAACAAGTTTCGGAAAAGATATTTGTGCAGGACAAATTAAAAATTGCCGTTTCAACAATCTCGTCATGGATTAAAAAATACAAAAACTTGACAACATATATTAAATTAAGAAAGCAGGCAAAAAAACTTTACTCCCCAAAAAACATTATTTTCAAAAAGCCATTGCAGCACAGGCAAGTTTACTTATTCAATTATCATAAGGCAAAACTAAAAATTCTCCCGAGTTTAAATAAAAATATTCCTACCAAGGCAATAGAAAATCTAAAAAATTATCTTGCAAAAATTCACACATCCAGTTTTCCCCACCATATTTTTGACGCATCAATGGAGAATAATGAGAATGATAATTCAGGAAAACCAGAACAGCGCAGCTCTAAATTAAAATTTGAAGTATTGGATTTTGTAAAATTAGAAAAGCATAATTATGCAAATAAGTTGGCAGCGTTGGTATTAAAATCTGTAAATAATAATTTTCAAAGGCACCAGGCAATCCAGAATTTTATGCTGATTAATGATACTAGTACAATAGCTACAGAGATTCCCGTCTACTTGACCAAGGATGACATTAATTACTTTTTAGAAAGAGATTTTAATCTGGAATTAAAAGGCCATAACACGCCAATAACAGGCCATATTGACATTTTACAATTAAGAAACAATCTAATTCATATTCTAGACTATAAGCCAAATGCTCATAAGATAAATCCAGTACCGCAACTTACGCTTTATGCACTAGCATTAGCTTCTAGACTTCAAATTCCGATTAAATACTTCAAAGTAGCATGGTTCGATGAAACCGATTATTTTGAATATTTTCCATTGCATGCAGTATATAAAATTAAAGATAAATCAATTAATCTAGAATTTAAGGAGGTAAGAAAATGAAGAAAATAAGGGTTATTATATTTTTTATTTTATTGGCTTGGCTGATAATTTTAACTTATAACGAGTTTAAGCCGACCAAGGAGGCCTGGAAATGCTCAGCAGTAGAATGCACTAGCTTTGTAAAAGGTCAGGAATGGATTGATAAAAATTGCTTCTTGCTAGAGAATCAAGAGGTTTGTAAAATAAACATAAATAACATAGATCAAGTAATTCCGCTGCAAAACATAAATCTAAGTTTAGTGCAGCAATGTGTCGAGTTTAGGTGTGTAGAGGAAATTAAAATTAGGAATGCCAGCTACAAAATAAACCTATAAAAACTAGATGATAAACAAGAGGTATATAGGATATGCAAAGATTTTATTAATTATAATTATGGGTTTTTTTTACGTAAAACTTGTCATAGCAGATTTAACCTGCAGCATTTCCACAACATCAAGCTGCTCCGGCAGTGATATTGTTTTACTTAGATTTGAAAATGACGTAGAAGGTTATGAAAATTCACATGCTCAACTGGCTAATTACTCTGGTAATTCGTACAACAATACATTATGCTGCGGTTCAGCAAATAATCCAGGTTTTAATAACACCTGTGGAACTTCCTTTCTTAGATTAAGCAACAACACAAATGCCCATGTTCAAGATCCAAGCAATTCAACTTATTCTTATCCTGCTTGTTTTTATAGCAGTATTTCCACTTTATGTGGAACTTATTCAAATAATTGTCCATCTACATATACTTGCATGCTCTCGATAGCATCTGATAAAGGTAATAATGCAACTAATGCTCATGTCGGAAGTTGTAATAAATATCAAACAAAAGTATGTTGTAAAATTGAGACTCCAAGCTCAAGCGGCTCAAGCAGCGGAGGCGGAGGAAGCGGAGGTGGAGGAGGAGGAGGGACAATTACTGCAGATATAGAAATTATTCATCCCGGGGTAATTAGCATAACTGAAAAAGATACGATTATTACTCCAATATCGATTAGAAATGACGGCCAAGCTGTGCTGAATGGAATAACCTTAAGTGCAAAAACAAATACAACAGACTTAGAAGTTCAATTAGATAAGACATTTGTTCAGCAGTTATTAATCGGGCAAGAAGAACAAGCTTTATTGACAATAAGAGGAGGCAATGTCTTGAACGCAACGCAATATGAAATAACATTAACTGCCAAAGTTACAAGTCCTGCAATAACAGATAGTGCAAAATTAATAATAAGCTTCCTTGGAGGCTCGGGAAAAAAGGTCGAAACTCAAAAACAGATAGAATTTGCCAAGAAATTCTTTGAGAGTAATCCTGAATGTCTAGAATTAAAGGAACTGCTAACTCAAGCAGAAGAAGCTGTTAAGCAACAACAATATGAGCAGGCATTAAAATTAAGCGATGCTGCAATACAAAGTTGCAAAGATTTGTTAACCAGTCAGGGAAAAACAGCACAAGCACCAAGGCAATTAAGAGTAAACGAAATTGTTTTATTAATTATTGAAACAATAGCATTTATATTTGTATCTTATGGGATATACTATTATTATAAAAGAAGAAAGATAATCAACATGAGATGAAAACTATAGCAAAAGACACTCCATTAGCTGAAATTACTTTAAGGAAATATGAAAGTCCTGCTAGTTTGAGCAATAGAGAGTTAATAAAAAAACTATGTTTAAGCATAGGATTATTGCAGCCGGGAGATTCTAGAGACATTATAGTGGATGTCTTATTGATTTTAGTTGAAAATAAAAGCATGTTAACCGCAAAAAACATTGAAGATAAAGTTATTGAAATGAGAAAACAGGATAATTTGCCATTGAAAGGAATAGCTTCTTCTAACATCAGAAGACAATTAAAAAGATTAAAGGACTTGTTTTTAATCGAGAGTTTATCCAACCAATACAGAATAAACGAGAACGAAAAATTAATTTCTATATTTGAAGATAAGATAGAAAAATTTTATATAAAAAACATTACAGACAGGATAAAGGAATATTTCAGGGCTGTAAATTAAAATGATTTATGATCCTCAGGAAGATTCGTTTTTGTTGGCAAAATACGTTGACAGATTTGCTAAAGGCAAGATTCTTGATTTAGGAACTGGATCGGGAATACAATCTAAAATTGCCTTAAGACATACAAAAGATGTTTTAGCTGTTGATATCGATAAAGAAGCTGTAAATTATGTTAAGAAAAAGAAAATTAAAGCAAAAATTTCTGATTTATTCTCTAAAGTTAATGAAAAATTTGATTTAATTATATTTAATCCACCTTACCTGCCTGAAGAAGAGCTGGAAGATAAAGAAAGTAAGAAAATAACAACTGGAGGAAAATATGGGCATGAAATATTAGAAAGATTTTTTTCCCAGGTTAATAAACACTTAAACAAAGACGGAA
>CAYIAD010000053.1:0-5088 GCA_964361295.1 Candidatus Woesearchaeota archaeon | reverse complement strand
AAATGAAGAAACTGAAAAATATGTCGTTAGGAAATAATAACGGGATACTACACATTACTCTTTTTCGGTAAATTTATAACTTCTATATTATTTGTTTAATTATGAATAAAGTGGTTAAATTAGCTGAAAAATTAGTTGGTGAATTAAAACCTTTTTCTAAAAAAATAGAAATTGTAGGAAGCATTAGAAGAAAAAAAATTAATCCAAGAGATATTGATGTTGTTTTAATTCTTAAAGATAAAATTAAATTGGAAGAGTTTATGAAAACAAAAGGAAAATTTATTCAAGGAGGAGAGCATGAATCAACTTGGAAGATTAATGGGCTTAAAGTTGAGTTATATTATACTATTCCTGAAGAGTGGGGAGCTGAACTGCTTGCTTATTCTTCTAAAAAAGGTTCTGGAATTGGATTAAGAAGAATTGCAAAAAGAAAGGGTTTGAAGCTAAGTCAACATGGTTTGTTTAAAGGAGAAAAAAGAATTGCTGGAAAAACAGAAAAAGAAGTTTATTCTGCTTTAGGTAGAAAGTGGAAGAGAGCTGAAAATAGATGATTATTTCTGCTCACTTACATGAAATTTGTGTTCAATTTCTTCTTTTACTTTGTTAATTATCTTATGCAGAGTTCTTGCAAAATCCCAATCATCTGCTTCTGCTTTAAAATGAATTGTTTCAGATTTTACATCTAAAGTTAGAGAATATCTTTTTCTTTTTCCTTCTTTATTGTGTTCTTTTATTATCAAATCTAAGAAAACATCATTTTTTAACATTCTTTGTATTTTTGGATAAGCTTCATTTAGAAGTTTATTTACTATTTCTTTTTCAGCTTCGGATAATTGCTCAGCTCCTTTTAGAGTTATTTTTTCCATAAGTATCTTTATAATCTATTATTTATTAATCTTGTTATGATTAAAAAGATAAAGGTGCATGCAGGTAGTTCTAAAGAAGATGTTAAAGAAATTGATAATAAATTAGAAATTTGGGTTAAAAAAATATCTATTAATGGCAAAGCAAATGAAGAGGTTGTTAGAGTTTTAAAAAAGTATTTTGGAAAGCCAGTGAGAATTTTGTCTGGTTTATCTTCGAGAAAAAAAATAATTGAGGTAGAAGATGAAATATGAATTTGCAGAAGATATACAAAAAATAGCAGAGGAAATTTCTGTTTTGCTTTTTCCTCATGTAGATATTTCTAGAATTAAATGTTTTAGAAGTTACGGAACTTCTACTAGAGGAACAATTGCGAGATGTCATGCTTTGGGGAAATTAATGCAAAAAGCAATTGGAGTAAATGCATTTTATGCTTTGGAATTTTTAGTTGAAAGATTTGACAAACTTAGCGACGAGGAACAGATGAAAGTTGTAATTCACGAGCTCATGCATATCCCTAAAACATTTGGAGGAGGGTTTAAGCATCATAATGTTGTTACTGAAAGGAATGTGGATTTAATGTATAAAACTTATTTAGCTAAAAAGCATGGGAGAGAGATACTTGGAAAAAGTTGGTGGTAAATGAACCTCTCAATTAAACACAAAAACAAGAAAATTAATTTAAAAGTTCATAGATGCAACTTTATTGAAAGGATAATCGGATTAATGTTTACTCGTAGAGAAAAAGCAAAAACTCTGCTTTTTGAGTTTAAAACTCCTACAAAAATTTCTATTCATTCTTTGTTTGTATTTTTTCCTTTTCTTGCAATCTGGCTAGACAGCGACGGAAAAGTTGTTGAAAAACGAATTGTTAATCCTTGGAATTTTCACATTAAACCTAAAAAAGATTTTGTTAAATTGGTTGAATTACCCTTGAATAAGAAATACTCTGTAATCTTTAAAAAATTAGATTTTCTCGTCGAGAATTCAAAACATTTATAAACTAAATTTTGTTTGAGTTAATGTATTAAATGTTTTTCAAAACTTTTAATATAAAGTTCTAACGAACTTTGCATAGGGCGGGGAGTGAATCCCTCTTAAAAAAATAAAAAGGAGGTAAAAATGGGAACAATTATTGTAAAAAACGTTGTTAAGAGAAAGCCTGGACATCTTTACTATGTTGATGGTAAAGGAAATGTCTGTGAAGCTAAGATGGCTAGAGGCGGCAAAAAGAAAAAGAGAAGATAATTTTTACTTGTTTTGTTTTTCTTTTTCTATTTTTTTTATAAAATATATCCTTTGATTTTCATACCAAATTTTTCTTAATTCTTTCAAAGCTTTTTTCTCTCGCTGCTCTATTGTTTGATAACTTACTCCTTCTTTTTCTGCAACTTGCATAAATGTCAAATTTTCAAAAAACCTCCTTTCTAAGGTTCTTTTATAAACTGAAGTTAGTTGTTCGAAGTAGAAATTAACTTCGTCTTTTTGCTCATATTCGGAAAAATAATCTTTTTCATCTGGAATTGATAAAAATTCATTTGGTTTTCTTAATTCAATTGATTCTTCAAAAGGTGTTTGTGCTTTTCTTTTTCTTTTTTTAAAAATCCATTGATACTGAGCGAGCGTGCATCCATTTCTTGAAGCATATATATAAGCATAAGCAGTATTAAAAGGGATATTTAATCTAGAAGAGATTTGCCTAGCTAATTTAGTGACTGGCATTTCTTTTATGTCTAATCTTTTAATTTGTTTTTCTAGTTTTGATACCATTTAAATTATTTTTTAGTATTATTTAAAAATGTGAGTGTTTTGTAGTTTTATGGTAATTGTTTTAGGAATTGAATCAACAGCGCATACTTTTGGAATTGGAATTGTTAAAAATGGAAAAGTAATTGCAAATAAGAAAAAAATGTACACAACCGAGAGTGGAGGAATTATACCAATGGAAAGTGCAAAACATCATTGTAATTGCAAGCACGAGATTTATTTTGAAGCATTAGATGAAGCAGTAATTAAAGAAGAAGATATAGAAGTTATTGCTTTTTCACAAGCTCCTGGTTTAGCTCCGTGTTTAATTGAGGGCATGAAATTTGCAAAAGAATTATCAGAGAAATTAAAAAAGCCAGTTGTGGGAGTAAATCATTGCATTGCTCATTTAGAAATAGGGAAACTTACTGGAGCTAAAGATCCTGTTATGCTTTATGCTTCTGGAGCAAATACTCAAATAATTGCTTATGCTTCTGGAAAATACAGAATTTTTGGAGAGACATTAGATTTAGGAGTTGGAAATTTTATTGACACTTTTGCAAGATTTGCTGGAATAGGATTTCCAGGAGGTCCTGTAATTCAAAAATTAGCGTCGGAGAGCAAGAATTTTTTAGAACTTCCTTATTCTGTTAAAGGAATGGATGTTGCATTTGCTGGAATTCAAACTAAACTAAAACAAATGTTAGAGTCAAAAAAATATAAACTTGAGGATTTGGCTTATTCTTTGCAGGAGACAGTTTTTGCTATGTTAGTTGAAACATCTGAAAGAGCTTTGGCTCATACAGAAAAAAAAGAATTATTGTTGGGTGGAGGAGTTGCTTGTAATTCTCGATTGCAAGAAATGTGCAAAAAAATGTGTGAGGAGAGAATTGAAAAAACAGAATTTTTTGTTCCTGATAGAAGTTTGCTTGTTGATAATGCAGCAATGATTGCTTTTTTAGGAGAAATTATGTTTAAAGCAAATTCAAATGTTTTTTCTTATAAAGAATTAGACAAATTAGATATTAAACCAAGACAACGAACTGACGAAGTAGAAGTTAGTTGGAAATAAATTATATAATTTAGTCAGATCTAATTTTTGGCCCTCGAATGTTTAATTCTCTTTTGTTTATCCCTTTTATTGCAGGTTTTTCTATATCTTCTTCATAATCTTCTTCTTGGGGTTCTTTTGGTTTTGGCCTAATAGTGCGATATGCTTTTCCAAATCCTCTACATATTAAGTTTACTCCTATTATTCCTAAAACAAATGCTCCGCCGTAGATAATCATTCCAGAAATGGCTATGTGGTTTTTTATTTCTCTTTCTTTTAGTTTCTCGTCGAGTTTTATTGTTTCATATTTTAAAAGTTCAATGGTAGATAGTGCGATTTTTTTTGAACAGTAAACTGATTCTGCTATGGTCTCGGCAAAATAATCTCCTGCTGTTTCTAAAATTGGTGACGATTTCACAGAATTATTTGACGAATAGGGTTTTGCACTTTGACTAATATCCTCCAAGTCCGAAGAGTTGCTTGCTATAGCACTATTTAATTCATTTGTTGTTTGAGAGATTCTTTCTAGTGTGGAATTTATTTTTCTTGTGTCTTGAATTTCATTTGCTCTTCTTAAAGTTTCATATTCTGTTTCCAAGGAATCTAATTTCCATTTATATTGTGATGGAAGAGTTCTTTTTGCTTCAGGTAAATTCATCATTTGTCCTTCTCTTCCATAAATTGTGTTTAAATGAGAAAAAAGAAAATTTGAATCAGTCATCATTAAATATCCTGTTTTAAATGGATCGTCTGCAAGATATCAATCTTTTAGTACTGCTTTATTGACCATTTTTCTCATTAGTGTGTCTAGAGTAGTAATCTGGTTTGTTTCTGGATCTAAAACTGGCATACATTTTATAGTCGTTATTTCAAGGTCACTTTTTATTGTTCTTGCTTTTTTTAGAAGTTCTCTTTGTTTTTCTGGACTATTTGCAAGTTCTCTTGCTTGATTTTCCCAACTTGCTTGATGTTCTTGGATATATTCTGTGCTTCGGTTAATATCTTTTCTTATATTTCCAATGCCCTCTTCTGTTTTTTCTTTCCATTCGTCTTTATGTTCCTGGTAATATTTTTTTGATTCATCTATTTTTCTTTTTCCTTCTTCTATCTTTTCAGTCGCTTTTTTTCTCTCTTCGTCTAATTTTTCTTTTGTTTTTTCTGTTCTTTGATGAAGCCAAAGTTTAAACTCCGAATAATCTTTAGAGTAAGCAGGAGTTCCAATCAATAAACTTGCAAGAGTTAGAGCACAAATATTTTTTCTCATCCCTGGATTAAAAATAAATCCTATATAAGTTTTGTTATATGATGAGGCTCTTATCCAATTTCATATTTATATCGTTAAATAATTTAATAAAATATTTTTGTTTCTTACGGGCTCTGTTGCATGATTAAGGTAACACTACAGGTATAACCTGTAAATTTGCTTT
>CAYIAD010000052.1:0-5188 GCA_964361295.1 Candidatus Woesearchaeota archaeon | reverse complement strand
CGACGATAGTAATGAAAAGAGTGTTGTCAGACATGTATTTCTTGGGTAGAAAGTGTATATTTGCAATAAATATGGGCTTTACAAACTTAAAGATAAAAGAGTTAAATGTAAACATTGTAAAAAATATTATTCACTTAATAAACTAAAAAGAGATTTACAGATACTTTATTATTTTTATCTAGAAATCTCTGCCAGAAGGGCAGCAAATGAATTAGAAATTAATTATAATGTTGTTCATAGAAAGTTTATGCAATTCAGAAGGAAGATTGCTGATTACTGCAATCAAGAAGCAAGAAAATTAAATTGAGAATTAGAGATCGATGAATCTTATTTTGGTGGAAAAAGAAAGGGCAACAGAGGTAGAGGAGCAAGAAATAAAACAATAGTTTTTGGAATCCTCGAGAGAAAAGGCAAGGTTCATACAGTTATAGTTCAAGATGTTTCAGCTAAAACATTAATGAACGAGATAGAAAATAAAACTAAAAAAGGTTCTGTGTTTTATACAGATGGGTGGAAGAGTTATGCAAGTTTGGAACAATATGGAAAACATAATATTATTGATCATGATAAAGAATTAGTTGATAAGAACCATAATCACATTAATGGTATTGAAGGATTCTGGAGTTTTGCTAAAGAAAGATTTCATAAATATCATGGAATTAGCAAAACAAACTACCCCTTTTATGTAAAAGAAATGGAATTTAGATTTAATAATAGAAACAATAATGTATTTAAATTGTTGATTGATATATGTATTGTAAGGAGGCAGTTTAGTGCGGAATTGTACTAATCACCAAAAATTTAATTATCTTAGAAAATCTATTTTCTAATCTCTTCCTCGAAGATATTTCTAGAAGATTGATAAAAAATTCCTAATGGAATCTTAGTTTTATTATCAATATGCCCATAACTAAACTCTTCTGCTCTTTTCATTGCTTGTTCAAAATTAGTTTTATCATGCTTAACATCTTTTAGCTCATAAGTTTTTTCTTTCATTCCAATATCTGGATGGAAAATTATACATGGTTGTAATACTTCAATAAATGCAAACCCTTTATGCTTAAATGCTTCTTTAGTTATTTCCTCAATTTGTTTTGCATCTGCAAAAACTCTAGCAACAAAAGTTGCTCCTGCAGCAAGCATTAATTTTATTGGATTCATAGGATGCAATTTTACTCCTTTAGGTGTTGTCTTATCTTTGAAACCTTCTTCTGTTACGGGAGTTGGTTGTCCAACAGTTAAAGCAAAAACTTGATTATTGTGTATAAAATATTTGATATCTGAGTTGTATCTAGCCATGTGAATTAAATGTTCCATTCCTTCTGCATAAGCATCTCCATCTCCTGAAAATCCAACTATGTTTAAATTAGGTTTAGCAATTTTCATTCCCAAGCAAGTAGGAAGAACTCTTCCATGTAAAGTGTTTATTCCAGGAAGATTAATGTAATCAAACATTTTTGCATGACAACCTATTCCAGTTACAATCGCTGTCTCTCCTTTTATTTCAGCAAGTGCTTTTTTCACACCTGCAAGTATTTGAAAATTAAAACATCCCGGACACCATGTCGGTATTGTTGGAGTGTTAAGATTTTTCATTTTCTCTCCTCCAACCACAATGGTCCAAATATTGAAAATCCTGCAACTGCAAATCCAAGAAGAACTCCATACTCATTATGTGCTCCTGCAATTATTCTCTGAACAGCCATAAAACATAAAATTCCCGTCGAGAAAATTATATAATTCAATTTCCAATTTTCTTTATTTTGAATAATTAAATAGTATAAAAAATACAAACCAAAACTTAGAACAACAATATGACGAGAAGCATCAAATAAAATATTATCTCCATATAAATACATTGGAAGTGTTTTGAATACCAAAATTCCAATTATCATTAATACTCCACTATAAACTAGATGTCTGAAATGGATTTTCATTTTATCTTCTTCTCCGCCCAAATAAAAGTTTTAGTTTCTTTAAATCCTTTTGACTTCCAAAAATTTCTTGTATTCTTGGAATGAATGTCCTCTAAAACCTGAACATAATTAACTTTCTTTTTTTTAAGAGTTTTATATAGTAGTTCTAAAAGAGCACTTCCTATTCCATGCTGTCTATATTCTTGCTCAACAGCTAAATTGTCTAACATACACCACCCACCTGCCCTGTGAAAAATTATTTTAGCATACAAAAATCCAACAATTTTTTTCGGGGTTTCCGCAACAATCATTATACTGTCTCTATCTTTTATAGACTCTTTTAACTCCCCTTTTTCATGAAAACTAAATTTTTTTGAAAAACCCAATTCCGCTATTTTTCTTCCAAGCAAATAAATTTTTAAAACATCTTTTAATTGGGCATTTCTTATTTTAATTCTCATCTCAACCTCTTCTTTATTTCATTATTTAATTCATCGCATAAAAAAGGACGGCCGTCAAATCTTAAAATATTATTTTTGTCGTCTATAATTACTCCTGTTTGGCTTTTAATCAAGCTTCCTAAACTTGCACTTGAATTATTTTCTACTAAAATTACATTTTTATTTTCTAATAATTTTAAAACATCTTTTGGAAATGGACTTAGATAAATTATTTGTATAAATCTACAATCTAAATTTTTAATTGCATCTAAAATTGCTCCTTTGGGACTTCCCCAAGAAACAACAACATTTTTGCTATTCTGTTTGCCGAATATCTTATACCTTTCAAATTTTTCAGAATCTTTTTTGATTTCTTCATGTTTTTTCATTCTTTTAATAATATTTTCTTTAATTATCTCTGCATCTTCTGTTGCACTTCCGAATTTATCTTTTTCATAACTATTATATCTCTCTAGTTTTGTATTTGATTTAATATCAATTATTTTTGCTTTTGAGTTTAAGCTGTAAAAACTCTCTCCAAGATGCTTATCACTTAAAACTATCGAGGGTATTTTGTATTTATGTGAAAAATAAAATGCCTGATTTGTTAGCTCTTCACATTCAACTGGATCTCCAGCAGCAAATACTACTCTTTCAAACTCTCCATGTCCTGCATTCAAAGCCATTTTCAAATCTCCTTGTCCAGTATAAGTTGCAACTCCTGTCGCAGGTCCAGGTCTCATTGATAAATAAAAAACTAAAGGAACTTCAGCTATTCCAGTTAAACTCAAACCTTCGGTCATTAAATCAAATCCTCCTCCAGAAGTACCAACCATTGCCCTTGCTCCAGTAATAGCACTCCCAATTCCTGCATTTACTACTGCTATCTCATTTTCAAGTTCAATTGTTAGATGTTTGTTTTTTGGATTTAATGTTGCCTGTGCTAATTCTATTAAAACACCTGTTGCAGGAGTCATAGGATAAGCATAATAAAAATCCAATCCTGATTTTATTGCTCCCTCTGAAATTCCTTGAGTTCCATTAATAAAAATATTTCTTGCATTTGAAGATTTAGGAATAGAGATTCTGGATTTTTCATTATTATATCCTTCTTTTGCTTCTTTAATATTCTCATCATATCCTTTTTTTAATTTTTTTAATAATTCATCTAAGACTTTAAAGTCTAATCCAAGAATTTTAAAAATTCTTCCTGCAAAATACATATTTGGATGATTTCCTTCTAAAACAACTCCAGATTTTTTTAGCACTTTTTTATGTATTTCTTTTGTTTTTTCATCAAAACAAACTAAAACATCCATCAAACTTTCATTTGAATTAATTGGTTCATCTGAAAAGCTAAGAACATTGAAGTTATGTCCTCCTCTTATTACAGATTGATAATCTCTAGAATAAAACACATAATATCCCAACTCAATTAATGCCTCTCCAAGTATATTAGTTAAAATGTTTGGCCCTGTTCCAGCAGCTCCTCCAAAAAGAATATTTAGTTTACTACTCATTTTATGCTATGTTTTATCACAATCAATTTTATATATAGACTTATTTATTCAAGATTATAAACATTATGGATTTAAAAAATGGTAAAATTTGCGCACATTTCTGATGTACACTTAGGAGGATGGAAACAACAGCCAATGCAAGATTTAAATTTCGCATCTTTCAAACTTGCTATTGATAAATGCATCGAAAACAAATTAAATTTTGTTCTAATCGCCGGAGATTTATTTGACACTGCTTATCCAGGAATAGATATTTTAAAAGAAACTTTTGCTCAGTTCAAACGTCTAAAAGATGCACGAATCACATGTTTTATCATCGCTGGTTCTCATGATTATTCTGTTTCTGGAAAAACTTTTTTAGATGTTTTAGAAAAAGCAGGATTCTGCAAAAATGTAACTTCTTTTGACCCAGAGACAACAACTTCTGAAGAAAGAAATAATAGGATAATCCTAAATCCAACAATTCACGAAGGTATTGCTATTTATGGATATCCTGGAAAAAAATCAGGATTAGAAATTTCGGACTTAAGAAATATAAAATTAAATGACTCTCCAGGAATGTTCAAAATTCTCATGCTCCATACAACTATTGATAAAGCCAAAGGGACACTTCCCATCGACGCTATTGAAACGATTTTACTCCCTAAAGCAGATTATTATGCACTCGGACATTTGCATATAGATTTTCAGTATGATAACTTTGTTTACCCTGGTCCGGTTTTTCCAAATAATTTTGCAGAATTAGAAGATTTAGATCATGGAAGTTTTTATATAGTTGATACAGATTCAAAAAATTCTCTTCAAAAAATAGAACTAAAAATAAAACAAACCCTCCAAGTCCAGATAAAAATAACAAATACAACTCTAGGAACAGAGCAAATAATTTCTGAATTGTCTAAATACGACCTTACGGATAAAATTATTTTACTTAGAATTTTTGGAGAAATACAAACAGGGAAAACTTCAGAATTGAAATTCCCCCAAATAGAGGAATTTGCTAAAGACAAAGGAGCTTATTTTCTTCTTAAGAATATCCACGATTTAAAAGAAAAAGGAGAGGAATTTGATTTAAAGATTGATGTAAAAAGCGAAGAAGATATAGAAAAAGAAACAATCAAAGTTTATTCTCAGGAAAATCCTTCTGAGTTTAATTCTTTAATTCCGGAATTAATTCACTCTCTTGCCGTCGATAAACAAGAAGGAGAAAAAATAGAATCTTTTGAAAATCGTTTATTGGAAATTGCAAGGAGGATTATGAAATTTTAATGTTACTAAAAAAAATATCTATCGAAGATATCCGAAGTTATGAAAA
>CAYIAD010000051.1:0-5281 GCA_964361295.1 Candidatus Woesearchaeota archaeon | reverse complement strand
TTCCGATCTCAGCGAGTTATAGTCCAGACGCCGTATTAATAGTGAACATCTGACATAGGCTTATATGAACACATCCTTTTCAGGACAACCGAAATGTCCTTATCAGCTGACACTCAAAAGCTCAAATTCTATATAAATATTCTTAACTACTTTAAAATAGATTCAAAATCTAATAAACAAAATTTATAACTGCTTATTCTTATCTCTATCCATGTCAAAGATTTATTCTCATTCGCGCCTTTCCACCTTTGAGCAATGTCCTTTTAAATTCAAACTTAGATATATAGACGAGATAATTCCCGAAATAGAACAAACAATAGAATCTCATCTTGGACGCTCAGTTCATGAAACATTAGAATGGCTATACAAAAAAATAATCAAAGAAAAAAAAGTAGCTACAATTACAGAACTAATTGATAAATACACTGAAGCTTGGGAAAAGAGTTTTACTCTAGATATAAAAATAGTAAGAAAAAATTTAACAGCAAAAGATTATTTTAACAAAGGAGTTAAATTTTTAATTGATTACTATTTCAAACATCAGCCATTTCAAGACGGAACAATCGAAATAGAAAAACAAATAATCGTCAAATTAGACAGCGAAGGAAAATACAAAGTTCAAGGATTCGTAGACAGAATAGTAAAAAATTCTCAAACAGGAGAATATGAAATTCACGACTACAAAACAGCAAATACTCTTCCAAAAAAAGAAAAAATAGAATCAGACAGACAACTCGCTCTTTATTCAATTGCAGTTAAAGAAATGTTTAACACAAACACAAATGTAAATCTTATCTGGCATTATCTCGCGCATAATATCCAAATAATCTCTAAAAGAACAAACTCTCAACTCGAATCTCTCCGTCGAGAGATTATTGATTTAATTAACAAAATAGAATCAGCAAAAGAATTTCCTCAATATACTTCTGTTTTATGCGACTGGTGTGAATACAAATCAATGTGCCCTGCATTCGGAGGCAGAGTTCCAGAAAAACAAAGCAAACTCTCTTCCCATCTTAAAAAATCTAAAAATGAACTAGACGAAGAAATCAAAGACGAATCAGTAAAGCCAGAAGGTTTGGATATTTGGAGGTAAAAAATTCATTCTCCCTTCTCTTCTTCTTTCTCAGGGAACTTAACTAAATCAGTAACATAATCTCCATCTTGAAGTTTAACAATTCTAACTCCTTGTGCTGTTCTTCCCATTACTCTGATATTATCTAAAGTTGTTCTAATTACCATTCCTTTTGCAGTTGTAATGATAATGCTATCGTCGGCATTTATAGAAACAGTTGTGACAATATCTCCTGTTTTCTCTGAAACTTTTAAATTAATTACTCCCTTTCCTGCCCTTGCTGTTTTTCTATAATCTGCAACAGAAGTTCTTTTTCCATAACCATGTTTTGTAATTGTCAAAATCGCTTCTGTTCTTAAAATATCCATGCTCACAACATAATCTTTATCATGCAATTTAATTCCAGTAACTCCATAACTTGCCCTCCCCATAGGACGCACATCATTTGAATTAAATCTAATCGCCTGCCCGCTTCTCGTTGACAAAAGAACTTCTTCATTTGGCTTAACAACCTCAACTCCAATTAAAGAATCAGAATTATCTGCAGGAAGATTAATTGCCCTTACTCCAGATATCCTTGGATTTGAAAAATGATTCAAAGAAATTTTTTTAACAACTCCATTCTTCGTCGCCATAAACAAACAATCCTCAAAATTCTTAACAGAGATAACATTCGCAATTGATTCATCTTTCAAGCTTAGTATATTAACCAAAGCTTTTCCCTTTCCATATCTTTCTGCTTCTGGAATATCATAAGTTTTAAGCCACAAAACTCTTCCTCTCGTCGTGAAAAACATTAAATAATCATGAGTAGAACAAGTTATTAATTGCTTAACAAAATCCCCAGTCGCAAGTCCAGAACCAATAACTCCTCTTCCTCCTCTTTTCTGCTCTTTGTAAGATTGCACATCCATTCTTTTGCAATAACCTTTATCAGTAATTGTAACAACAACTTCCTTATCCTGAACCAAATCTTTTTCAGAAATCTCCTTAATATTTTTCAAAATAGTTGTTCTTCGAGAATCCCCATAATTCTTTTTTATCTCTCCAATTTCCTTGACAATTATCTTCAATACTTCTTTTATATCTCCTAAAATTTTTTCAAGTTCACTAATTTTTTCCAGCAATTCTTTATTCTCAGCTTTTAATTTCTCCTGTTCCATAGAAGTTAATTGTTGCAACTTAGTTTCTAAAACAGCTTTAGCTTGTTTTGCACTAAGATTAAATTTTTTTATCAAATTTTCAAGTGCTTCAGTTGTTCCTTTGGATTTCTTAATTAAATCAACAACAGCGTCGATATTTTTCAAAGCAATAATTAACCCTTCAACAATCTCCAATCTTTCTTTTGCTTTTTTTAATTCAAATTTAGAACGATTTGTAATCATTAATTTTCTATGAGTTGCATACTCTTTGAGAACATCTTTAATATTCATAATTTTTGGTTGCCCTCTAACCAACGCTAAAAAATTAACATTAAAAGAATCCTGCAACCTAGTATGTTTGTAAAGAGAATTATTTATGAACTTAGGATTTGCTCCTTTTTTCAATTCAAGAACTATTCTAATTTTCCCCTTAGAAGATTCGTCTCTTAAATCAGAAATATCTTTAATTTTTTTATCTCTTACTAAATTTGCAATTTGAGTTATCAAATCAGATTTATTAACCATATAAGGGATTTCAGTAATTACAATCGCATCCTTAGAACGAACTTGTTCATTCGAAGTTCTTCCTCTCATTATCAATCTCCCTCTTCCTGTTTTATACAATTCAATCATATCTCCAGAAACTGCTCCACCAGTTGGAAAATCAGGTCCTTGAATTATCTGGCAAATTTCTTCAATTGAAATTTCAGGATTTTTTATATAGGAAATTATCGCATCGCAAACCTCGGTAAGATTATGCGGAGGAATATTTGTCGCCATTCCAACTGCAATTCCTGTCGCTCCGTTCAACATCAGCGTCGGCAATTTACTCGGAAGCAACTCTGGTTCTTTCATAGAATTATCATAATTAGAAACAAACTTAACAGTCTCTTTATCAATATCATCAATAAGTTCAGAACTAATCGGCATTAATTTACATTCTGTATACCTCATTGCAGCTGGTGGATCTCCGTCGATAGAACCAAAATTTCCCTGTCCAAAAACAAGAGGATATCTCAAAGAAAAATCCTGCGCTAATCTAACCATTGCATCATAAACCGCAACATCGCCATGAGGATGATACTTACCAATAACATCTCCAACAACTCTCGCAGATTTTTTTGTTTGAGTATTTGGTTTTAATCCCATCTGATTCATTGCATAAAGAATTCTTCTCTGAACTGGTTTCATACCATCTTCTATCGAAGGAATTGCACGAGAAACAATAACACTCATTGCATAATCTAAATAAGATTTCTTCGCCTCTTCAGTAATTTCAGTATGAACAATTCCTTTTTCATCTTCCCCTGCTTTTGTAAAACTCTCTCCAACCTGAATTTTATCTGGATTTTGCTCTACTTGAGTTTCATCTATTTCTTCTTCCTCACTTTCTGAATCTTCTTTTACTTCTTCTTCAGATTCTTCATTATTCAAACTACCATTTTCTTCTTCTATTTCATCATTTTCTTCATCTTTTGTCATTTTTTATTTCTCTCATAACTATAATCAGAACATTGAATATCATATCCCTCACATCCTAAACATTTTTGAGGTGCAACTCTCCAACCATCTATAACTCGTTCAGTATCATAAGCTGTATCACACTGGTTTTTTATTTTATTTTCTGCATCAGTTAAATAAAGAATTGCTAAAGAAGATGCAACAGGAGAAATCTTAACTTGAGCACTTAATTCCATTATGCTACTTCCTCCCCCCTTTTATCCATATATTCCATTAGTTCATCTTCATTTAATTCTTTAATGATAATATCTTCCCCTTTCCATTTGCATCTTCTGCATTCCCATTCTTGTCCTGTTCCACTATCTTCTTCTTTATCACTTTCACTCAAAACAACTCCAACTTCATCTGAACCACATTTAGGACATTCTTTAATTTTGAAAATTTTCCCTTCTTTCTTTTTTCCACTTTTAATTCCCTTAGCTTTGTTATATTCTTCAATAGAATTATAACCTTCTAAAATCCATTCTGGCGTCGCTAATTTTGATTTTTTTGCCATTTTCCATTCCCCCATTCAATTATTTCATTTAAACAATTATATTTTGAACACGCTCTTAAAACATTTGTAAATCTATTTTCATCGATGCATCTTCCTCCAGTTTCACTTAACTCAAATCCTTCTGGACACAAAATTCTTTCTTTCTCAAGGCAGTTGCAATTTTCAACAAGCCACTCTCCATATTTTTCTTGCTCTTTTTCTTTTTTGGCTAAATCATATTTAATTAAAAATACTGCCAAAACAATACTAAGAATAATCAAAACTAAAATAATAGTTCCAAATACCCAAACTGAAAGGAATTTCTCTGAATGTAAAACTTCTTTTTTTTCTTCTTTGTTAGTTTTTGTTTTTTTCGCCATCTTAAACATCAAGCTCAGCCTCGTGAGCATTTTCTTGTATAAAATCTTTTCTTGCCTGAACATCATCACCCATCAGCATTGAAAATATTCTATCTGCTTCAACAGCATCTTCAATAAATATCTTTTTAAGTTTTCTAGTTTTAGGATTCATAGTTGTATCCCACAATTGCGTAGAGCTCATTTCCCCCAAACCTTTGAATCTTGTAACCCCTCCATCTTTAACATTTAATTTTTCTATAATCTTTTTTAATTCAGCTTCTGAATAAACATAATAATCCTTATTTTTTCTAACTCTAAATAATGGAGGCATCGCAGCATAAACATTTCCACTTTCAATAATTTGAGGCATAAATCTAAAAAAGAAAGTAAGCAACAAAGTTTTTATGTGATCACCGTCAACATCTGCATCAGTCATAATTATAATTTTATTATATCTTAATCTAGTAGCATCAAATTGTTCTCCAACTCCTGTTCCTATCGCAGTAATTAAATTTGCAATTTCTTCACTCGCAAGTGCCTTCGCTGGATTTGCTTTTTCAACATTTAAAATTTTACCTTTAAGCGGAAGTATCGCCTGTATCTCTTTATTTCTTGCTTGCTTGGCCGAGCCCCCTGCTGACTCTCCTTCAACAATATATAATTCAGTATCATCAGATTTCTTTTTAGAACAATCTGCTAATTTTCCTGG
>CAYIAD010000050.1:0-5621 GCA_964361295.1 Candidatus Woesearchaeota archaeon | reverse complement strand
CGAGGAGGAACTCAGGATGCGCCCCTTGTTTTAAATGCAAAGATTGACGCTGGATAGGTTGATGATCAGATTTTAGATTTTGAGGTTGTTCCTGAAGGACATTATCCTTTGGAGTTATATCAAAAAGCAGAAATGGGGTTGCATTCATCAGAAGTTAAAGAAATAAAGATAATAAAAAAAATTCTTAAAGAGGGGAAAGACCCATTTATTAATTTGGGTTTTACCCATGATACTTCAGATATAAATGGTGGGGTAGTTGTTAGTGCGTATAAACTTTTACCGACGATGCAAGATAAGGTGAATCATCAGATGGATTTGGTTGAAAAAATTCGGGCTGTTGATACTTCAGATATTGCGAGGCTTATTATTGAAAGACATTTAATTAGAGATATGAGAGGTAATCTTAGAAAATTTTCAATGCAAGGATTTAGATGTGTTGCTTGTAATGAAAGTTTAAGAAGACCCCCTTTGTCTGGAGTTTGTCCTGCATGTGGAGGAAAAATAATTTTTACAATTCACGAGGGTGGAATAAAAAAATATCTTGAGCCAGCAATGAATTTAGTAAAAAAATATAATTTATCTCCTTATATAAAACAGAGTTTAGAATTAACCAAGAGATATATTGATAGTGTGTTTGGAAGAGAATTGGAAAAGCAAGAAGCTTTGAAGAAGTGGTTTTAGGCCTCTTGGTATTCAAAGCAAACTTTGCCTAAAGAAGCTTTGAAGAATTGGTTTTGAGGTTGAGAAGGCTTATCTTTTAATAAATTAGTATCACCTCTTTTTTAAAACCATTTTGGTAATGAGTAAAGAATTCTTGTAAGGTTGGTGAGGATTATAGATAGTTATGGTGGTCGCAAAGTATATTTAATCAAAGGATATTATTTATTACATATTAATTTTTAAATGGAGTTTGATTTTTTAAATTATGGCTAAAAAAAGAGAGTTAAAACATGTGAGTATTCAAGGACTTGGTGAAGACAGTAAATATGTTTCTGAAGGAGAAGAAGTAAAAGTTAGATGTGTTGGAAGAGGTTATGCTATAAAAAATAACCTTGAAACTACTAGAGAGGCTAGATTTTTCAGAGTTGTTTGTATGGCAGAAAAAAATAAGATTTATGTTTTAGATTATTTTGCTCCTGAAAGAGGGAAGAATTCAAAATAAATAATAAATTATCGTCGGGATTAGCAAACATCCCATCATATTTGTTCTACGAACTCCGAGGGAGATGCAGTAAATTCCTGTTAGAGTTGTGATTATAAAAACTAGCAAACCAGAAAATTTAGAAATTAGTCCTACAATAATTACTAAGACGATTAAAGTTATTATTGACATTTTAGAATAATTAATTTTGTTAATATTTTCAGAACAAAATTTGCTCAAAGCACAAGTTAAATAAAAAGAGATTAAGCCAGAGATAAGAACCGTGATTAGCATGATTATTAGATGGGATAAGAGAATATTTCCAGAAAGTATTTCTTTTATTGATGCTGCTGCTCCTGTCCTTGTTTTAGAAATCGCGTATAAAGATACAAAAGATAAACCCATTACTAAAATATTCACAGCTCCGAGTAAAACCAAAAATCCTCTTTTGTCTTCTTTGTTTAAAGAAAAGGTGTAACCAATTATTGCTGCTTGTCCCGAGCCAAGCCCAGGGAGGAAAGAACAAATTGGCGACGCTAATAAAGCCCCGATTACTGGTTTGATTATATTTATTTTTGGTTTTACTATTTTTTGTTTTGGTATTTGTGGATTTGTTTTAATACTTAAGATTAAGGATGATGCTCCAAAAAGTCCAGTTAGCAGAGGAAGAAGAGGCTGACTCAATTCTAAATTTAGAACACTCCATCCTAAAAATCCTGTAAGAAAAAATACTAGCATTGCCTGAAATTTTTTATTTTCAAGTAGAATAAGAATTCCTGAAAGAATTATCAAAATATAAGGAATTATTTTTTGAATATCGTCGTAGAAATGAGAGAGTATTAGTATTGAAGGAAAGGTAATTAGTAATAAAATAAAAATCGCTGCAAGCCCGCCATAAGCAGTCAGCAGAACTGCTTGATATCCATGTCCTTGTTTTAAAAGTTCATGCCCAGGTAAAATAGAAAGTTCTGTGTTTGTATCTGGGCAACCTAAAAAAATTGATGGAATAAAGTCGATAAAAGTGTGAGCAATTGCCATAGCTGTTATAAAAACCACTAAAAAAATTGGGTTTATTGAAGACAAAATTCCAGTGGAGAGTGAAACTAATATTGCCCCAATTAAATTAATGTGGATTCCTGGAGTAAGGCCTGTGAAAGTTCCGGCTATGATTCCAAGGAAAAGTGAGAGGATAATTTGGATTATCATTTTTATAGAAATATTTAAGAATTAATAATTATTGTTGTGATTATGGCAAACGAGCTTTCAGTTGAGAAGAGAATGGAATTAGTGAAAAGGAACATTTCCGAAATTATTGGTGAAGAAGATTTGAAAAAACTTTTGGCGGGGAAGAGAAAGCCAGTTATTTATTGGGGAACTGCACCAACAGGAAGGCCACATGTTGGATATTTTTTGCCTGGTTTGAAAATTGCAGATTTGTTAAAGGCAGGATTTCATGTTAAGATTTTGCTTGCAGATATTCATGCTGCTTTGGACAATACCCCTTGGAATTTGTTAGAGCATCGTTATGATTATTACAAAAAAATTATCCCTTTAGTTATTTCTGCAATGGGCGGAGATGTTAAAGAATTGGAATTTGCAAAGGGTTCTGAAATTCAGTTAAAACCAGAATATATGTATGATCTTTTGCAGATGTCAAGCATTGTTTCTGTTCATGATTCGAGAAAAGCCGCCGCCGAAGTAGTTAAAAATATAGAGGGAGATTCTGCAAAATTAGCAGGTTTGATTTATCCTTTAATGCAGGCAATTGATGAACAATATTTAGAAGTAGATGCTCAGCTTGGAGGAACAGACCAAAGAAAAATCATGGTTTTGGCTAGAGAGATTCTTCCTAAACTTGGATATAAGGAAAGAATAGAAATAATTAATCCTCTTATTCCTGGATTAATAGGAAAGAAAATGAGTTCTTCAGATGTAAAAAGCAAGATTGATTTGCTTGACGACGAAAATATAGTTTCTGAAAAATTAAGGGGAGCAGAAATGATAGAAGGAAATCCAGATAATGGAGTGATGGCCTTTTTAAAATATATTTTAATGGTAATTAAATCAGATAATAAACAAAAATTCTTAGTTGAAAGGTCTCAGAAATTTGGAGGAAATTTAGAATATGAAACCTATGAAAAAATTGAAAAGGATTTTGTTGATAAAAAATTACATCCTTTAGATTTAAAAAATGCAGTTGCAAAAGAAATTTCTAAAATTTTAGCTCCAATTCAAAAACATAGAAAAGAGTTGGATAGATTAAGTAAACTGGGATATCCCGAGAAATAATTATTGTCTGAAAGTTTTGTTATTGCTTCTTTTTTTTTAAAAATAGTTAATAATATTCAGAGAATTCTTGTAAGGTTAATGGTTATTGCCTATGAATGTATCTCAACAGGTTTTATTTTGTCTTAAATTCAACAATATCTAAATCTTTTAATTGATGAGTAAGCCCGACTTTTTGTCCTGCAAATTTTGATGATGGTCCCCAAATTCTTGTTTCTTTTATTTTGTCTGAAAATCCATGAAGAATTTTTTCTGCAACATCTTTAATTGTTGCTCCGGGTTTTAGAATCACTGGTTTTTCTCTTTTTTCTTCTAAAGATTTTCCTGGTTCTTTAGTGTAAATTCTTAAATTATCAAAACTTTGGAAAATTTTTCCTTTTAGCTCTTCTATTCCCAATTCTGTTTTTGTGGAGATAAGAACATAATTATATTTTTTAGATTTCAAAGTTGCGTCCAATTTTCGCATTTGTTCTGAGTCCAGTAAGTCGATTTTGTTAAACACCATTATTTGCTTTTGTTTTTGGTTTTTTGGAATTTGCTCTTGAATTTTTTTTATGTCGTCGATGTTTGTTACTAAAATTATTAAAGTATCTGCTGAGTTTGTTATGCCCTTGTCGTAAAATTCTGAATCAATTGGGGGGTTTTCTATTATTTGTATTTGAACTGTTGCGTAATTCATCATACCTACTTGGGGTTTGGTTGTGCTATATTGATAAGAAGTTATTTCTGGATTCGCATTTGTTAATAGATTCAGAAGAGAAGATTTTCCAGAGTTGGTTTTACCTACGATAACTGCTTGCATATCTGATTTTTTTATTCCTATTTTTGAACCCTTTCCAGTTTTTTTATTTTTAATTAATTTTTCTTGTAATTTTTTTAATCTAAGTCTTAATTGAGCTCTTAAATTTTCTCCTCCTTTATGCGCTGGAGCAGTAGAAATCATTTTTTTTAATTTTTCAATTTGCTCTTCGGGGGTTTTTGCATTAAGATATTCTCCTTCTGCAATAATAAAATCTGGATGAGCATTGATTGGCATAATTTATTAAAGTTAAAGGTGTTTAATAAAATTATGGATGAACAAATTTATCAAAAAATTGTTAATAAGAAAGAATTTTCACAATTACCTCCAGCAGATGTTGAAAGAGTTTGGAAACTATTTGAAAAAAGAGAGACAAGTGAAGAAGATAAAATTAAACTAACTCGGGATTTACTTAGAAAAATCTATTTTGCTTTTGGAAGTTTGAAATTACTTAATAAAAATATCCTAGATAAGAAAAGTTCAGAAGAGATTTTAAAAAAGCATATTTCTACAAAAGAAAGATTTGAATCTTATTCGGAATTATATTCTAAATTATTAAATGGATTTAAGGGGAGAGTTATTGATTTGGGAGCAGGAATAAATGGATTGAGTTTGGGGTATTTTCCGAAGAGGATTAAGTATCTTGGAGTAGAGGCCGTTGGGCAATTAGTTGATTTGATGAATTATTTTTTTGAGAAAGCGAAGAATAAAAATGCAATAGCAGTTCATGAAAGTTTATTTGAGTTAGAGAAGATTAAGAAAATAATTAAAGAGATAAAAGGAGAGAAAATTGTTTTTTTATTTAAGACACTAGATTCTCTTGAAATGACTGAAAGAGATTATTCTAAAAAATTACTAAACGAGATTGTTCCTTTAGTTGATAAATTGATAGTTAGCTTTGCAACTCAAAGTTTAATTTCTAAAACTAAATTTAAAGTTAAAAGATACTGGTTTGAGAATTTTGTTAAAAAAGAATTTAATGTTTTAGGAGATTTTGAACTTGGAAATGAAAGATATATTGTTTTAAGAAAAAAGTAAAGATAAATATATTTATATAATCTCTTTATCTTTTAAATAAATGAAAAGAGGAATAGTTATCTGTATTTTTTTATGTTTGATTTTAGTTAGTTCTGTTTCTGCATTTTCATTTTCTGATTTTTGGAATAAAATAACTGGAAAGGCAATGAGTAGTTCTGATTCTTCTGGAGTTGATTTAACTTCGGGAATAATTTCTCAATATACTTTTGATATAAATGCAGATGATAGTAAAGGGGTTAATAATGGAGTTTTTGTTGGAGATGCTAAAATTGTTGATGATTTTGTAAGAGGAAAAGTTTTAGGTTTGGATGGAAATGGAGATTATGTTGAGATTCCTGAAAATTTTGATTTAAGTTC
>CAYIAD010000049.1:0-5636 GCA_964361295.1 Candidatus Woesearchaeota archaeon | reverse complement strand
AATAAAAAAGAAGGCCTCGGATTAACTTTTTCTCCATCATCCAGGACTTAAATATAAGAAGAAATAAAAAGCCTTGAAAAAAATCTAAAGGAAGTTAAAGATCAGCTAATAATCGCCAGCCAGCCATTAGTAATTTCAACAGCAAAAAAACTAAAATATCACGGTCTTCTTTTAGAAGACCTTATACAGGAAGGCAATATAGGTCTAATTAGGGCAACAGAACTCTATGATCCTTATCATGGTGAAGAGTTCTCTACTTATGCTGTCCCATGGATAAAAGACGCTATAATAAGAAGCATTAAAAATAAAATAGTAACACTAAGAGTGCCCGTTAATAACTATGGAAAAGCAAGAAAATATGAAAATAAATGTAAGGAATGGGAAAAAACATATGGTTGTATACCGAGTAAAGATGAAATAGTTAGTGAAATGAATATGAGCGAGGAACAAATAGAAGCAATAAAAGATTCAAAATCAATTATAGAAAGAAATAGAAAAATTGTTCAAATTTCTGAAAATCACAGTTATGAAGGTAAAAATCCTTATGAAAGAATTTCTTATAGCTGGAATAAAAACCCCGATATAGAATGGAAAAGATTGGAATTAGATGAATTAGTGAATAAGACAATAAAAAAAGAAAGAGATAGAGAAATAATAAAAATGCGATTTGGTTTAAACGGATATAAAGAAATGACTTTAAAAGAAATAGGGGATAAGCTTAATAGGACTTCAGAGGCTATAAGAAAAAGAGAAGAAAAATCTCTAAAAAAATTATCCTACTCTTTAAAACCACAATCCTTATAACTTATAAATCTTTATCCTAATTATGGCGCAAGAAAAATTTAAAAAATTTAGAATACTAGCTGCTTCGGATTTACATGGAGATGAAAAACATATAAAGAAATTGGCTGAAAGGGCTAAGAATGAAGAGGTTGATTTAGTTGTTTTGTGCGGTGATTTGACAGGTTGGACAGAGACTAAGAATATTATAAGACCGTTTAAGGAAAAAAATAAAAAAGTTCTTATAATACCAGGTAATTGGGATTCTTTCGCAACGACTGATTTTTTAGCACAGATGTATGGAGTTAGCAATATTCATGGATATTCGGTCCAATATGATAATATAGGTTTTTTTGGAGCTGGGGGAGCAGAGTCTGCTCCTGGACCTGGGCTTATATCTGAAAAAGAACTTATGGATACTTTGGAAAAGGCGCATTCTGGATTGAAAGGAATAGAGAAAAAGATAATGGTTACTCATATGCATCCTTCTGATAGTCTTTCAGAGTTTTCTGGAGTTCCGGGAAGTAGGGCAATAACAAAGGCTATAAAGAAATTTAAGCCTGATTTTCTTTTACATGGACATATACATGAGGGCGCGGGAATGGATGAAAAAATTGGAAATACTAGAGTAATTAACGTTGGAAAAGA
The DNA here is from genome assembly GCA_964361295.1 of Candidatus Woesearchaeota archaeon. GTDB lineage: Archaea > Nanobdellota > Nanobdellia > Pacearchaeales > GW2011-AR1 > JABHWZ01. Next base: position 4,208 of record CAYIAD010000049.1, on the reverse strand, counting down.
AGGAAAAATTATTGAGATTTAAATATTGAAATATTTTTTAAAACATACAAAACTATATTAAGAAGTCATTCTATCCATATTAATTTTAGTGTTGGAAGTGGTAAAACGGAAGCGCGAAGAAGATAAAAAATTGAGTTTAGAAGATAAGATTAATATTTCTACGAATACCGAAAACGCCCATGTAGTAGTTGCAGCAGCTTTAGGGAATAAAATAAAAGAAGAAATAGAAGAAGCAAAAGAAGAAATAAGAAAAGCCTCTGAAAAAATATCTGCTTTAGAAGAAATGACTGCAATACAAAAAGAATTGATTTATGATGAAAAGTCTGCCAAAAAAAGATATTCTATAAAAGAATATTTTTTAGGAATGGTAAAATCTGCCTTAGAAATAGTACAAGTTAAAAGAAAATACTCAGAAATTGTTAAAGATATTTCTGAGCCAAAGGAAAAAAATAAATTAGAAGAAGACAGATTCCACGAAAAATTAGAAAGAATGTTATTGAATATTTACCCTCAAATTCCTGAAGCAAGATACTCTCCTTCAGAATCAATAAATGGAGATATTTTTAGAAATGAAACATCAAGATTAACATCTAAAATTTATGATTATTTAAAGGAGAATGATGAATTTACAGAAAAAAACATACTAGAAGCAAAAGCATGGGCTCAAGATCTTGCCTTATCTTTAGCACATGGAAGAAAAAAAGCAATTGTAATGTTTGTAAACAACACGCAAAGAAACTATCCCAACACCAGCATAGAAAACCATAGAGTAAAAAGAATCCTAGCAGCTCTTGAAGAAAAATATGGCCAAAGCAATGAACTGTAGCAATCACATATAATCGCCGTTATATTCGTCTTTCGCAAAAAGACCAAGCCAAAGTGCAAAGATTTTTGCGAAACAAAAATTGGCGAAGAGTAAAAATCAAATTTCTGGGTGGGAAAAAGAAAATCTTATTTGTTGAATTTAAAAGTTGTCAACATTTTTTCAGCATCTTCAAATCCAGGCCCCAGCATTTGAATCGCATAACATTGTTCACCTTTGATGAAATGAATATTTCTATATTCTGTTCCATCACTAAAATATTTTATTTCTTTAATTGCGGGATTGCCGTCAACATTGGTGTTTGAATTTTGGAAATTAAATGTATCGCAATTACGCTTTGGATCTACCTCAATGAAGAAAGAAGGAGGACTTGGGATTCTAATTTCAACTATGTAATAATCTCCATAATCGGCAGAATATCTCCAACCATCTCTTGTTAAAAATCCATAGGGAGGATATTGGACTTCAAACCCATAAATATCATTTTGATATGTTTGCCATTCACCACTTTTATCTCCTTCTTGATATTTTTGTATTTTTTCAACAAGTTCTTGATTTGCATTTGGTTCATTAGAAGATGTTTGTGATTGGAAAAACCAAATGACTGAGCCAATTAAAATTATCGCAATAATCACGGATACTATAATTGAGGTTTTTACAATTGCTTTTTTATCCATAAAATGATTTAATAGAAGTAAATATATAAAGATTTTCTTTTTTTGTTATAGGATGGGTGAGAAATTTAATCTGGCGAGCGCGTTTTAGAAAACCTTATATATTACACAATTATCTAATATTTATGGAACAGCAAAAAATTGATAGAAGGTTGGATAGAATTGAAAAGACTCTAAAGTTTATTCAAGAGAACATGGTTGATGTAGATGTAATTATAACTGAAGAAGAAAGAAGGATGCTTGATGAAAGTGTGGGAAATGAAAAATCTGGAAAACTTATTTCTTCAAAGGAATTAAGACAAGAATTGGGAATATGAGTTTTAAAATTGATTATGATAATCAACCAAGAAAATTTCTTAAAAATCAAGATAAGGAAACCATAAAAAGACTCATGGATAAAATTGATACCTTGTCATTAAATCCTATTCCACACGATGCAAAAAGAGTTATGGGTTATGAATTGGCAACATTTAGAATAAGAATCGGGAAGCACCGTGCTCTTTATCGTGTGAATTATGAAGAAAAAAGAATTATTGTTGTGAAGATTGATAAAAGAGAAAAGGTTTATGATTAGATAGAAAGATTAAAATTCTATTTAAAATAAGACATATTATGGAAAAGAAAATTTTAGAAATCGGGACGTTACTAAAAACAGACAAGCAGGGGTTTTTAGTAAAAATAGCCAATAAAAACAAAATCAAAGGAAGGTGGAAAGATTCTGTTGATTATTTAGTAAAACAGTATCTGAAAAAAATCGGAAATGATAAGATTCATTCAATTTGGATAAGAGGGTCTATTGCAAAAGGAGAAGCCATAGAGAATATTTCTGATATTGATAGCTTTTGCTTAATTAAAAAAGAAGAGGATATTGATAAAGCAAAAGTTAGTGAAATTAAATCTGAAATATGCAAAAAATTTCCTTTTATTACAAAAGTAGAAATGAGTTTTATTCCAATACAAAACCTTCTTAATGAAAGTAGATATTTTGGTTGGAGATTTACTATTAAAACTCAGGCTGTTTGTGTTTATGGAGAAGATATAAATGACAAAATTGAAGACTTCGAACCCAGCAGAATATTAGCTGGGAAAATCCAAGAAAACCTGAGAAAAAGAATTAATCAAGTAAAGGAAAAACTGAAAAATGATGAAAGAAAAACTAAAGTTTTTTGCTCTTGGATTATGAAAAGAATATTGAGACAAGGATTTATTTTGGTTATGGATAAAGAAAAAGCATTTACAAGAGACCTTTATCCATGCTATAAGATTTTTTCTAAATATTATCCAGAAAAGGAAAAAGAGATGAAAAAAGTTTTGAAGTTAGCAATATATCCAACTTCCGATAAGAAACAGATAAATAGAATTTTGGATGATTTTGGCGAGTGGATAATAAAAGAATCTGAAGAAATACTTGGTTGAGCGCGCGTCCTATTGGGCGGGAAAGAAAAGTGATTTTAATTAGATATAACGTCAGGATTTTGAGAAGTTCTTCGCCACTCTTTAAATTATCAATTAAACGAGGAATTTGGGCAAATCTTGCAAGGATTTTCCTCTTAATCGCTGTTAGGCGTCCCGAACGAAGTGAGAGCCTGCAAGGTGTGGTAAAATTTCTGAAAGAAATTTTGAGTTCGAGAGAGCCCACTATTAATTTTTATAATCATTATCTATTTTAACAATTCAGAATATACTATCTCAGCATATTTTTTAACATACCAAGGCGAGTTATATTCCAGGCATTTATCTCCTGAATACGAAAAACTCTCAAATGGTTTGTACTTTATAGTTTGACATTTATTAAATTCTTTTTTTGCAACAAAATAATGAAATAAACATTTTGATTGAAATCCCTCATCACCTAGGTCTTTGCAGAAAGATGGATCATTTTTATACACACTAAATCCTGTCACACAATTAACATATATATAATTTTTATTAAGCAAAGGATCAACATTTTTATCAATATATTCGTTGCACAAATTCACATCATTATTTAAATTAGCAAAATACCCATAGCAAAATCCAGCCTCTTCAAGCACATGTCTAGATTTGCATTGATCCATGGATGAGAAGCTTGGTGGCAAAATAAAATTTATGGCTTTCGTATTATAGGCATAGTGAACAGCTTCCCCGTTTAAGAATCCGTGAAAATAAAAAGACATTGGTAACAACAATAACAACACTACCAATATTATTTCTTTGTTTACAGTCAATAATTCCTTGTAAATACCTATAAGATATGTTGTAAGAACAATTAATAAAAGCAATATTCCAAATTGTAAAACAAGATAAGCTAAAGGAGGAAAGATACCAGTAGAAACTGAAAGCATACCAAAACTTAAAGAAGGAATAAGAAGCGAAAACGAAAAAATATACCATAAAGTTTTTAGTTTTATGTATCCAAGAGATATGCATATAATACCAGATAAAAATAGTGAAAAAACGTTTAAAATAAGTTCTTTATTTGAAGAACCGTGACCAAAGCTCATCACAAGTAATATGACGTAAGCAAAAATTAACAGCCCAATTATTGTAAAAATTATTTTTCTTGCAAGACTTGTTTTCATAGTATCATTATTAGATAATCTAATATTTAAAGCTTACATAATTTCAATTTTCGTGCGAAGCATGAGGTGGGCTCCCTCGAATTACGCCTAACATCGCGATTTAACGAAGTTGATTTTTCAGAGCTGAAAAAATTGAGGCAACCCACAATT
>CAYIAD010000048.1:0-5663 GCA_964361295.1 Candidatus Woesearchaeota archaeon | reverse complement strand
ATTAAAGATTTTCCAGCAAATCTTTATGTTAAGAATTAAGGTTTACTTAACAGTTCAATTCTCAGGCATCCAACTCAGTTTAATAATCTCTCCTGTTAAAACTTGAATATTAACATAAAGATTGTTTGCCCAAGTAGAATACAAATTTAAAAAAAGAGAGATATTCTCATCAGAAATCAAGGCAAGATTATTATTACTAATTATTATCAAAGCTGAAATCATAAAAAAGAAAAAAAGAAAAAATACAATTTTCATTTTGCTGTCTGATTATTTCCGCTCCAATCCATCTGAATAGCATTTGTCGTGATTGATTTAAAATTCCCACTAACAGAAAATAACCAACTAAAATAAATTTTTGTAGCATCCATAATCCCGGGGATAGTTTTATAATCAACATTTTTATATTTAAAAACAATAGTCATAGAAAGATATAAAAAAATAATAAAAACAATTATGAAAATAGCAAATATTCTATGTTTTAATCTTTTAAATTCTAAGATAAACCAAGTTATAAAAACCAAAACAGAAACAATTAACAAAGCCACCCCTATCATCTTTATTTCAGTAAACAAGAGTATAAAAATATTTCGCAAGGAAAACGCCCCCGCCGAGATTCGAACTCGGGTTACCGCCGTACTCCGAAGAAAGGCTGTATTGAGATACTAGACCTTATTCTCTCATCGAGCAAAGATCACCTCTCTAATCCAAGACAAGTGCGTCCATTTTAATGAAAACATTTTCATCTTAGAGATTTTGAGAGGGCAGCGTACTTGGCCTCTGTACTACGGGGGCTTATCTTAATTTATATTTTCCATCATTTTTAAATTTATACAGTTACAGAGGCATTGACCTCTCATTTGGATTCATAAGAATACGAATGAAGTCGAGATTCAGATATTCTGAGGCTTGTACTACGGGGGCTAGTCTAAATTGAAAATATTCAATCTATTTAAATTCTTTTCTTAAGAAATAACCAAGAATTATTTAACTAAAAAAACTTTATAACCATCATGAACCACTTCTGGAACTAATAAACCAATTTCATCGCCTTTTTTTGCTTTTTCAATTTTCTTTCTATTTAGTTCCATGCTTTCAACAATTACTTCAAAATCCTTTTCCCCACCAGTGATTCTTATAACATCTCCAACTTTTAAAGAACCAGACAGCTTTATAGCTGCAGCCTTTACATGTGCAAAAAAGTTTGATACAACGCCTATTTGTTTATCTGTCATAATTTAGATAAGAATAGTATATATTTAAAACTTTCTCTAATGCAAATTTATCTTTCAATAATTTTATCTCCGAAAATAATAGTTGAAGGTTTTCCAGTTAATTCTCCATAATCAAAAACAAAATCAACACTCTCTAAAATATTATCATTAAACTCCGAAATGCTATTAGCCGGAATCTCTCCAGATAGATTAACAGAAGTAGTAACTATTGGCTTTCCAAAAGACTGCAGTTTCTTAGTAAAAAAATGTTCTGGAATTCTAACTCCTAAAAATTCTGTATCAGAAACAGCTTTTAAAAAATCTAATTTCTTTTTCTTTAAAATTAAAGTATATGGTCCCGGAAGATATTTTTTTAAAAAATTTAAATTAGTTTCACAATTCTTTAAAATCCAGTCAAAACTAGGAGCAATAACAGAAAAAGGTTTTTTATCTCTATTCTTAATATTTCTTATTTTTTCAATTAAAACAGAATTTTCAGCATCACAACCAAGTCCATAGATGGTATCTGTAGGATAAATAAAAATAGAATTAAGAATATTTTCTTTCAAATCAAAATCATTTGTTTTTATAATCATAATAGCCCTGCTCGGATTCGAACCGAGGTCACAGCCTTCAGAGGGCCGTATACTTGACCACTGTACTACAGGGCTTTAAATAAATTAGAAATCAATAGATTAAAAATCTATTCCCAAGCAATTCTTGCATCTACAACAACAGCCCGTTCTTTATTAAGAATTAATGGATTAATATCTAGTTCAAATATATCTGAATTATTATTAGCTAAATTTTGCAATTTAATTAGAACATTTAAAATAGAATTAATCTCAGAACTATTAAGTTTCTCTCCCACTTTTGTCTCTTTAATCATATCAATAATTTCATTTTCGTTTAAAGGAATAGATCTAAAGCTAATATCTGCAACTTTTTCAACTGAACTTCCACCATATCCAAAACTAAGTATATGTCCGAATTCAGGAGTTTTTTTCAAGCCAAGTAAAAACTCTTTTCCCTTAATCTGTTTTTGTATTAAAACTCCATCTGCACTTTGGATTTTCATTAATTCATTAAAAGCTTTTATTGAACTTCCATAATCTTCTAAGTTTAATTTAACTCCAGATATAATGTTCTTATGTATAATTTTTTTTCCAGAAACCTTCATAACAATAGGATAACTTACTTTTTTTAATACTTCTTCTAGACTTTTTTCTTTATTTACAAAAAATGTTTCAAGAATATCAAAATTATTTTTACTGAGAAACTCTTCTGCCTCTCTTTCTGTAAATATCTTCATGATTATAAAACAAAACCTATTTATATAAAGATTGCGGAATGGATAATTTTCTTAATCAAATTGAATAATTATAAAAGATATTTTGAAAGTTTAGCTAAAATTAATGGGACTTCTTTCAAAGCATCCAAAACGGTTTCTTGATTAATTTTATCTCCGTAGTAATTAATTCCATTTCTTAATTTTCTATATCTATCAAATTTCAAGGAAATATCTTTTTCTTCTAAAATTTCTTCCAAAAAATTAGCAATAGATTCATGATTAAAGAATTTATACCCTTTAACATACCCCAATGCCTCACAATACTCTCTTAAAGATTCGTAAATTTCTCTAAAAATAGTTTTAAGTGTTTCTTCTTTAAATGGAATAATTTTTGCAGTAGCCAATGCTTGTTCAGAAGATTTAATTAAACTTTTAGCTCGGAATATATCTAAAGGAACTCTTTTAACAAACCCATCTTTAATCCAATTTTTTAAATTCATTTAAAAGACCTCCAATTTTCCAGATAAAGTAATGCCGTTTAGGATATTATTTAATAATTCTGGATTTTTAGTCTTTGCTGAGTTAAACTTATCTTTAGAAAAGAGGTGTATAGTTATTTTTCTATTCAACTTAATTTCAAGTTTAGAATAGTTATTCTCTTTTTTTATCTCACTTAAAACAAATAAATCTATATCGCTGTTAAAATCATCTGTCGCAGAAGAGTAACTTCCAAATAAGATTATAACTGGATAATCATAATCTTTTTCAATTTGTTCAATTAGATTTGATTCTCTAAGTTTTTCAAAGTTAAAAAATAGCTTTAAATTTAAAAATTTCTTGTTTATCTTTGATTTAAAATAATCATATGGCTTTCCTTTTTTTATTTCAATTAACCCTTCTTTAACTAACTTCAAGAGATATTGTCTAATGGTTGTATGATTTATCTTTAACAATCTTGAAAGCTCTCTTATTTGAAATTCCTCATTGGGATTCTCAAAAAAGGGCTTTAGTATGTTTATCTTTGTTTCCATGTGTAAATATATGTTTACAGCGGCTTATAAATATTTCCATTTTTCATCAATCTTAATTCTACTTCACAAGTATTTCTCATTTCAAAGGGTTTTTATATAAAGATTTCTAAACTTAATCATGAACAAAGAGTATATTAAAAGATTCTTTGAACCAAAATCAATTGCAGTGATTGGAGCTTCAGAAAATATCGGAAAAGTAGGAAATGATTTAATGTTAAAGTTAGAAAATTTTAAGGGAGAGGTAATTCCTATAAATCCAAATGATAAAGAAATATTGGGGAAAAAGGCTTACTCTTCTGTATTAAACTATAAAAAAGAAATTGAATTAGCAATAATAGCAATTCCAGCACAATTAGTAAATAAAGTCCTAGAAGAGTGTGGAAAAAAGAAAATTAAAAATGTGATAATTATTTCAGCAGGATTTTCAGAAGTAGGAAATAATAAAGCAGAAGAAGAGCTAAAAAAAACAGCAGAAAAGTATTCTATAAATTTTATTGGTCCAAATTGCTTTGGAATAACAAACCCAGCTATTAATCTAGATGTAACTTTTGCAAACAAATCAACTACTTCAGGAGAAATAGCAATGATAAGCCAGAGCGGAGCTTTATGGAGCTATATTGCAGATTTAGGAATAGGGATATCTAAGTTTGTAAGTTTAGGAAATATGGCAAAATTATCTTTTATAGATTTTTTAGAATACTTTATAGAAGATGAAAAAACAAAAAAGATAATTCTATATATTGAAAGATTAAAACAAGGGAAAAAATTTATTGAGCTATGCAAAAATTCAAAAAAACCAATTTTAGTTGTAAAATCAGGTAAATCAAAACAAGGATTAAAAGCAACAATAAGTCACACAGGAAGTTTAGCAACAGATCATAGAGTTTATTCAGGAATTTTTAATCAAGCAAAGATAAAACAATTTCAATTAGTAACAGAAGCACTAAATATAAAATCAGATTTACCTAAATTAATAGAAACAATCAAAAAAACAAAGAATCCAAAAATTTCCATAATTACTAATGCAGGAGGAGCAGGAGCTTTAATTACAGATAATCTTGAGCTTAATGGAATTTCAATTCAAGAAGCTCCTTTAGACATAATTGGAACAGCTCTAGCAGTAGATTATAAGAATGCAATAGAAAAAAGCAATTCAAATATAATTCTTGTAATATTCACTCCTCAAACAATGTCTCAAGCAAAAGAAACAGCAGAAGCAATTATAGAAATTTCAAAAAAAGATAAAAATAAAAAAATAATTCCTTGCTTTTTAGGAGATGTTTCAATAAAAGAAGCAGTAAACTTGTTTAAAAAAAATAAAATATCCTATTTTACAAGATGTGTGTAAATAATGAATACTAAAAACATCCCTCAAGTATTAGAAATTTTATATAAAAAATATCCCTCTACAAGCCAGACAACTCTTAATAGAATGCGTTCAAAACCAGATGCTTTCAAAATTCTTATCTCCTGCTTATTAAGCTTAAGAGCTAGAGATGAAAATACAGAAAAAGTTTCAAAACAACTTTTTGCCGTAGCTGATACTCCAAAAGAGATTTTAAAACTTCCAATAAAAAAACTTGAAAAACTAATTTTTTCTTCTGGACATTACCATAAAAAAGCTCAAGCATTAAAATCAGTTTCAAAAGAATTACTCCAAAGATTTAATGGAGAAGTTCCAAGAACAAGAGAGGAATTAATTTCAATAAAACATATTGGACCAAAAACAGCAAATATAGTTTTAGCTTTTGCTTTTGGAGAGTGTGTTATTCCCGTCGATACTCATTGTCATAGAATTCCAAATAGACTTAGCTGGGTAAAAACCAAACTAGCAGAAAAAACAGAAATAGAACTAATGAAAATAATTCCCCAAAAATCAAGGTCTAATTTCAATGCTGTTTTTGTTCAATTTGGAAGAGATATTTGTGTTCCTGTCTCTCCTAAATGTTCAATCTGTCCAATAAGAAAGTATTGCAAAAGAATTGGTGTAAAAAAGAGTAGGTGAAACATTTTCTGAATAAAAAGTTGTTATTTAATAAGAATTTTTATGAAGTTTATCTTAATTGTCAAGTAAAATGACATCCTCCTCGCCCTAAAGGGTTGCCTATCGGCAACTTTTTGCTTCGCAAA
>CAYIAD010000047.1:0-5680 GCA_964361295.1 Candidatus Woesearchaeota archaeon | reverse complement strand
CTATCGGAAAAAACTTAACCCCATCCTAAAAAGATGGAGATTTCTTCTTAGTTAATATCCCTACAAACACCATCAACCCAACAAGAATTCTTTACACATTATCAACGGATTCAAATTTCACTTCGCTGAAATTTTCCGCCTAAGAAGTTATTATCAGGTAAATGTCTCCCAAGTAAATTATCATAACTAAGTGCAATTATCACAACCTAGCAGAGTTCTTATTTGATACCAATCAATTAAGAAAAAGAGATGATACTAACAATAACCAAAAGGTTTATAGGCATTAACTTTTAGTTAAATTCATGAAAGCAGATTTACATTTTCACCCCAGTTTTTTTAGCAGAGGAATTAAACCTCCAATAACAGAAAGAAAAATTCCCTCTCTTGCTGAAATAGAAAGAAAAGCATTAAATTCAAAATTAGATTTACTAACAATAACTTCTTATTCAAGAGTAGAGCATATAGACAAAAGATGGGACGCATATATGCAAGAATTAAAAACTGCTTCAGAGCAATTTCCAAATGAATTTGTATCTCCTCAAACAAACAAACTCCCTCAAGCAATTAGATTTACAGCTAAAACACTTCAAGGAGACTATCCAATTTATATAATTCACGGACAGGAAATTCAAACAAACAAAGGAGATGTTAATGTTTTATTTGCTGAAAAAAGAGTTCCTGTTGAAAATTCAAAAGGAGATTTTTACTGGATTGTCGACGTTGCAAAAGATTCAGGAGAAAATGTTTTAATCGGATTAAATCAATTAAGTAATTTCCATCTTCCTTTAATGAAAATAAAAGAACTATATGAACATGGGAAAATAGATTTTGTTGAATCATGGAATTCAATGGATTTTAAAAAAAATAATCAATATGCGCAAAGAGCTGAAAAAGAAACACAAATTCCAGGAATAGCTGTCTCTGATGGACATAGATTAGAAGATATGGCGAGAGCATTTATCACCACAGATGAACATTATTTAACAACAGGAACTTATTCAGAACTAGCAAGATTTATTAAATTAAAATTAGAAACAAGAGCATACACTAATGTAAAAGGAAAAACAAATTTAGTTGGAAAAATTCTTTATACCACTAAATTAATCCATGCATTTTTAAACCACAAATTATAAACATTTAAAATCAATAATTTCTTATTTAAGATATGAAAAATTTACCAAATAAAGAACCGAAGGTAGTTTTATCTAAAACTTGGGCATAGATTATTTTAATTTGCTTAGTTGTTCTTGATGCATCTCTAGATGTAATTTTTTTCAAAGGAAAAGGAATTGAAAATAATATACTAAGTCCAATAGCAAATTTAATAGGAATAACAAATCCTATTTTTCTAACTCCTATTGTTTTAGTCCTCTTTTATCTTGTTATTAAAGGAGGGGCTTGGTTAGCAAAAAAAATAGATAAAGTTCAGATTAAAGCTGAAGAGTTAGTTTTAACTACTTTGGTAATTGTTTATGGAGTTTTTGATTTGTGGCTAATTTTAGTAGACTTTTTTAATTTTAGATTAATTAAAAGCCACTATTACTTAATTCCAGTTTTAATAATAATCGGGATAACTTATAATTGGTGGGCTGAAAAGAAACTAAAAAGATTAAAAGCAAAGAATAAATCTATTTAGACGTAGCTTTTTCAGTCATCTCTCCTTGACTAGGAAATTCATCTTCTATTCCTTTACCTTCTTTTTTTTGTTCTGACGGAGAATTTTCTTCTTCTTTATCTTCACTCATCATCATTTTAAAAAAAGTATTAAATAAATCTTTAACATTATCTCTGCTTTCTTCAGGAGTTATTTTTGCAGAATTTATAATACTCTTTATTTTAAAATACATTTTAATCCCATTAGTTATTTCTTTTATTTTTTGCCCAGTATTCATTTTCCTATCCCAAGGAGGAGATTCTATTTGTGTTCCTCTCATATCTTTTTCCATAGAATATATTAATTCATAAACAGGAGCAAAATCAATTTCAATTTTAACATCTTGTTCAGGAATCTCAGAGACAAGCATAGGTTTCATTTTCAATATATCTTGTTCATTAACTTGAGCATATAAATTAAATATAACTTCATCAGTTTCAAAATCTTTAAACTGAACAACAGCATCTAAATTCCCATTATATTTTTCTGTAATTTGATTTAATTGGTTCATAAATTTTTTATCCTGTTTTATCATTTCCCTTTCTTCTGCAGTAGGACCTTCTTCATTTTCTCTTTCTACTTTATCTTCTGGAGGTCCAGGGAATTCATGATTTTCCATTGACTTTTTCATTTCATATTTAATAAATTCCTTATTTGGGAAAACCCAAATTTTCATATAAGGAGAAATAATCTTGTATTTTCCTTCTATTCCTGGAATATTTACTTCTTTAAGTTCTTCCCAGTATTCTATGCTTCCATATTCTGATTCATAATTTATGCTGATTAAATTATTCTCGGTTATTTCATCTATGCTATTTATATTTAGACATTTCATTCTTTCTGCAATTTGTCTTTGGTTATCCACATTTTTCCAATAAAGTTCAAAAATTCCAGATACTGACTGTTCCCAATCTACTGCTGAATTAGCAAGATATTTTTCAAAAAACCATTGTGCAAATTCTTGATTAAATCCATTTTCAAATTCTTTTCTTTGTATTTTTAAATTTTCCAAATCTTGCTTGCACCAATCAGATTCTCCACCAGAATAATATTTATTCTTTAATGGTTGTATTTTTTCAAATGGCTCTCCCCATCCTCCAAACCAGATAAATCCTTCTGTTTTTCCCTGAGAGGTTCTACAATTCCCTCCAACATTAAATACGCCTTTTTCTTGTTTCATTTCTTCTTTGTTTTCAAATTCTTTCCACCACTCACCCTCGCCCTTTACACATTTTTCAATGCAACTATCTTCAGATTGACAAGAATCTTCACATTTTTTTTGTTCTTCATTTACATTGCAATCCATTTCTTGCCCACAACTATCCCTAATGCACTTTTCAATGCAAGGACGTTTGCAATCTTTTTCACATCTTTGTTTATTCTCTTGATTTCTCTTATCATCTTCTCTTTCTCTATCTTCATCTCTCCTTTCATTATCTTCTTTTTCTTTTTTATCAAAATTATTTATATTATCCTCTGGATTTTCTATATTGTCATCTTTATCAACCTCATCGTCTATTAAATTATCATTAGAATTTTCATGTTCTGAATTAACAACAAAATTATCTCCCGAATCAATTGATTGAACATTATTATTTCCTTCTCCATTTTCTACATCAAATCCAGTAATAGTATCTCCAGTTATTTTTATTTTGGATACTAATGTTTGGAAAAATCCAAAAATAATTTCTCCAGTTAAAGAAGGAGTTTCTTGATTAGATTCTGAAGATTCACTAGAAGATTCTTGTGCTACTGGTTCAGGAGAGTTTTCTGATTCTGTGGTAAAATCTTCATTAGATTTCTGAACTTCTTCTGGCTGTTCTGTCTGCTGTTCCGATTCACTTTGAGATTCCGATTGTTCTCTTTCAATTAATTCTTGTTCAATTTCTGATTCTATATTTATGGATTGAGGAATTGAAACACAATTGCCATTACTGCAAACATCATCTTCTCCACCGCAATCTTCTTTTACAGAACATGCATTTCCTACAACATCTCCAGAAACAACCTCACTAATCTCCTGTTGTTCTAAAGGTATTTCTCCAGCCGAACATTCAATTCCTGTTTTTTTCCAAACTCCTTGTTCACATAATTCAATAACTATTGTTGAAACAGAACCAGAAATCTCACATTTTTGAATTTTATTATCTCCGTCTGAACATTCTGCTTCTTGACATTCTTCTAATTCTTTAATCTGACATTTTCCTATTTCACTTTCTTCTGAATCTTTTATGCATTCTGATACTCCACATAAGGGTTTAGGGCATTCTTCATTTGTTTTGCAAGTCAATTTATCCTCGATGCAAACAGGTTCTAATGAACAATTCTTTTCATCTAATCCTTTGAAAATAACTTTTCCTGCACATTCTATCGCTGGATAAACCTGGCATAAAGAACAATCCTCTGCACAACTTTCTTTTGTTTCTCCTTGTTCACATTTATGATTTCCACAAACAATTTCTTGTTGCAAAATTATATCCTCTCTTTGCTGGCAGATTTTGTCAATGCAATATAAATCTTTTATTTTAGTAGTCGTTTGATTATCAACAATAACCTCAATTTCTCCTTGCCCGCAAATTTTTCCAGAACACATATCTTCTGCGCAATCTATTTGCTCATTTTTATTATCATCTTGATTATTATTGCAAATTTCTTGTCCAAATTCTTTAAACTCTTCCACTAATCTTTTTTCAAATTCTTTTTGCTCAAAGTAATATTCCTTTTTATCATAACTTGAAAATAAAGCTTCATAAAATTGTTTTCTTTCTTCATAATTATTCTTCCTTATTTCTTTTTCCTTTTGCCTTTTTTCCTGCTCTTGTTTTATCCATCCAAAATTTTCATTAAACTTTTGCATATTTTGCTCTGAAAAAGAACCTGTTTTCAGTTGAAATTCTGCATCAACTTGTTGCCAAACATCATTTGATTTCTGATTCCATGCTTCATTTATCGCCCAAATCTTTTGCTTTATTTTAGAAGTTTCTTTTAATCTTTTTTCTTCAACTGCTTTTTTATATTCATCAAGTAATTTTCCAATTTCTGTTTTAAAGTATGCAGAATCTTTGCCTCTAAATTGTTCTGGAGAAATTATCTCTGATTCTTCTGATTTCATATTTCCTCCAATACCTCTCCCATTTAACCACAAATCAAGATTAATCCAATTCCATTCACAATCATCGCACATTTCTAATCTTGCAATTACATCAAATTTATCTCCTTCATAGAAATTAATCTCTTGAACAAGCAACTGCTGAGTTTTTCTTTGATTTTCACTTCCAAAAATAGACTTCATTAAATCTTCGCATTTTCCTCCACTTTGTCTGAAATAATTTTCAAAAGTTCTTTCTACATTAACACTTTGTTTTGCTAATTCTTCTGCATTTGATTGAGAAGAATCTAAATTAAATTTTTTAGCTAATTCTTGAATCTCACTTATCTTGCTAGAAATATCTAATTGATCTTTTGGTTTTTTGAACTCAATATCAAAATTTAATCTATAAACCAAAGATTCTACATCTTCTTTTTTAAATATTGATGGGAAAGCCGAAAGTCGGATTTGTATTTTATTACCATCAAAAATTATTTTCTTCCATATTGGAACATCAGAATCCATTCTTTTTTCTTGTTCTTCATTTTCTACCCAAACCCATTTTGTGGATTCACTTGCTTCTCCTAAAATTGACTTTATCTGCTCTTGTTTTAATACTCCTCCTTGCTCTTGATTTGTCGCGCCTAAAATCTGATTTAAACTTTGCCTTACTGAACTAGTATAAACAAGCAGTTGAACATAATCTATATTTCCTGTTTCATATTCCTGAGCATAATAAGTAATTTTTTGTATTTCAGATTCAATTGATGATGCTAAAACCAGTGGAAATATAAAAAGAACAATTAAAATAAAAGATAAACTAAAAATTCCTCTTTTTTTCATAACCTCTAATATAAAACAAGATTAATAAACCTTTTTGTAATGTTAAGTCCATAATCAAACTTAACATCCATTATTTTTTCTTAAAAATTTTTTAT
>CAYIAD010000046.1:0-5681 GCA_964361295.1 Candidatus Woesearchaeota archaeon | reverse complement strand
AAATGAAGAAACTGAAAAATATGTCGTTAGGAAATAATAACGGGATACTACACTTTGTAGATTTTTCATTTTAAGGTGTATAAAAAGATTTAAAAATGCTGATACTTCTTAGATTTATTCAGGGTTTAATCCTGAAACTTAATTAAAAAAGGAGCTAAAATAATGGCAGAAAAAGATTTTGAAGAGGAAGAAGAGGAAGAGGAAGAAGACGACGAAGGTGGAGAAGACGACTCAGACTGGTAGTCGCATATTTATTTTATTTTTGTATAATTTTATAAACTAGTTCTTGTTATATTTTATTATGAGTGAACTTTTGTGGCATAAAGTTTCTGAAAAAGAAAAAGAAGAGATTTCTAAAAAAGCTAAAGCAATTATGGATAGTTTTTCTAAAAAACTTGATAGAATTAAAGTTAAAGAAGAGACAAGTGGTGTTGAAAGTAAAGAGTCAGAGAGACAAGAAAAAGATGCAAAGAGTCAGGATTTAGATAGAGAAATTATGTTCAAAAATGCGCCTGAATCTCATAATGGATTTATAATTGGAGGTAGAAAGGAATGGTAAATCAAGAAGTAATTATTTTAGATGTAAAAAGTTTAGATGAAGTTAAAGAAAAAATGAAAAAAGCAGGAGCAAGTAATTTTCATGTTCTTGTTGACTTTGATAGAACTATAACTTATGGACTTAATCCTGATGGAAACAGAACTGAAACAGTTATATCTCAATTAAGAAGTGACTCAAAATATCTAGGAGGAGATTATCAAAAAGAAGCTAATAGATTATTTGACATTTATCATCCTATTGAAGTAGATACTAAAATATCTTTAGCTGAGAAAATGAAAAAAATGCATGAATGGTGGAAATTACATTTTGATTTAATTGCTAGTTCTGGTTTAACTACAAAGGTAATTGAACAAGTTGCTAGAGAAAAGCCTCTTAGATTTAGAAAAGGTTCTTTGGAATTTTTAAGTTTTTTAGCAGAAAAAGGAATACCAATAGTGTTTATGTCTGCTGCTCCAGGAGATATGATTTTAGAATATTTAAGACAAAATTCTCTTTTACATTCGAATGTTCATGTTGTTGCTAATAGATATAAATTTGACTCAAAAGGTAGAGTTATTTCAGTTCAAGAACCAATAATTCATACTTTTAATAAAACAGAAGTAACTTTAGAAGGAGTTTCTATTTATCCTGAATTAAAAAAAAGAAAAAATGTTCTTCTTCTTGGAGACTCAATCGGAGATGTTGGTATGGTGGAAGGTTTCAAATATGATAATTTAATTAAGATTGGATTTTTAAATGAAGAAGTGGAGAAAAACTTGGACTTGTATAAAGATAACTTTGATGTTGTCTTAACTGGAGATCAAGATTTGGGTTATATAAATAAATTAGTTAAAGGAGATATAAAATGAAAATCTCAGAAGCTCTATTTAATATTTCTAAAGAAAATCCTAAACTAAATGCTATTTTAGAAATTAATAAAGAAGCAGAAAAAGAAGAGAAAAGTTCAAAAAAAGGAAAGCTTCATGGAAAAATAATTGCTGTTAAAGCAAATATAAATGTTAAAGGACTTCATGCTTCATGTGCATCAAAAGTTTTAGAAAATTATATTTCTCCTTATGATGCTGAAGTTATTAAGAAGATTAAAGATGAAGGAGGAGTAATTGTTGGAATGTGCAATATGGATGAGTTTGCATGTGGTGGAAGTGGAGAGACAAGTGCTTTTGAGGTTACAAAAAATCCTGTTAATAATAAATTAATCCCTGGGGGTTCTTCATCTGGAAGTGCTGTTTCTGTTGCTGTTAAATTCTGCGATATGGCTTTAGGAAGCGATACTGGAGGAAGCATAAGGAACCCTGCTTCACATTGCGGAGTTGTAGGATTAAAACCAAGTTATGGAAGTGTTTCAAGATATGGTTTAATTGATTTATCAATGAGTTTAGACCAGATTGGACCAATTGCAAAAACAGTTGAAGATTGTGCTTTATTATACTCAGTAATTTCAGGAAAAGATGAAAAAGATTCAATTTCAATAGAAAGAAAAAAAATAAATCTAGATGAAATAAAAAAAATTCCAAAAAACATTAAAATTGGATTATTGGATTTAGAAGAATTAAATGTTGATAAAAAAATTATTGAATTAGTTGAAAGAAGAATTCAAGAAAATTCTAAAAAATATGGATGGAAAATAAAAAAGATTAAAATAGAAAATCTTGATTTAGCTGTTGAAACTTATTATCCTTTAGTTTATGTAGAATTTTTTTCTGGAACTAGAAAATTTGATGGAAGAAGATATGGAAAAAAAATAGAGGACTTTGCTGGGCCAGAGGTTTTAAGAAGAATTCTTGGTGGAAGTGAGATTACAAAAGCAGAATATTCTGGAAGATATTATAACTCTGCATTAAAGGTAAAAAAATTAATTGAAAAAGAATTTGAAAATGTTTTCAAACAGGTTGATTGTATTGTTTCTCCTACTGTTCCTAGATTACCCTGGAAAATTGGAGAAAAGATTTCAGTTGAAGAGGCTTATGCTTCTGATATTTTAACAATCCCTTCTAATTTAGCTGGAAATTGTGCTATTTCTATTCCTGCTGGAAAACTTGAGGGAATACCTATTGGAATGCAAATAATTTGTGATAAATTTCAAGAACAGAAATTATTGCAGATTGCAAGAGCTGTTGAGGAGTTATAAGATGGAATTTTTAAAAGGAAGTAAACAAGAATTCTTAGAATTCATTAATCATATTTCTAGTTCAGATAGAGTAGCTATTTTAACTCATGGAAGTGATTTAGATGGATTAGCTTCAGGAATTTTTTTAGAGGAGATTTTCAAAGAGAAGAAAATTCAAGATCATAATATTTGGTTTGTAAGTTATAATCCAGAAGAGTTAGTTGATATTATTCCTCAATTAAAAGAACAAAAGTTTTCTAAAGTAATTTTAATGGATTTAGCATTTGATAACTTTGCAGGATTTGATAAGCTTAGAAAAGAGTTTGATGTTTTGTTAATTGATCATCATCCAATACAAAAGGAATTAAAAGGAAAAGGAATAATCAAAACTTCTAGTTCTGATTGTGTTGCTTGGGTTATTTATAATTTAGGGGAGGGAATAATAAATCAAGAAAAATGGAAATGGCTTGTTTCAGCATCTTTGTTTACAGAATTTAGTTATGAAAATAAAGAAAAAATGAATTTCTTAAAAAAAGATTACCCTAATTTAAATGAAAAAAATATACTTGACTCTGAATTAGGAAAGCTTGGTTCAGCTATTGCTTATTCTATTGTTTTTTATAAAAATAATATTAAGAAAGTATATGATTTAATTAAAAGTAAAAATCTTAAAGAAATACAAAATAGTTTTAAGATTATTTCAGATGAACTTGAAAGATTAGAAGAGGATTTTAAAGAAAATTCTGAATTTTTTTCAAAACAAAAAATATATTTTTATGAATTTATTTCTAAATTTGAACTAGCCTCTCTTTTTTCCTCCACAGTTTCTGTAAAAGAGCCAGATAGCTGTTTTATTATTTATCAATTAAAAGATAATTTTTTTAAGATTAGTTCAAGATGCCAGTCTGGAAGAATAAATCTAGATGAACTTATTAAAAAAGGAATTAATGGTTTAGAAGGAGCAACTGGTGGATGGCATTTCAAAGCCTCTGGAGCAGTAATAAAAATTAAAGACTTAAATGTTTTCAAAGAGAATATTCTAAAAGCTTAAAAATGCTTTATCTTCTTTATTTTAATGGAAATTGATGGAATTGAGATTAAGTGGTTAGGAAATGCCGGGTTTTTAATCAAAACTCCAAAGATAATTTATATTGATCCTTATAATATAAAAGATGGAATGGAAAAAGCAGATTTAATCTTTCTTACTCATAGTCATTATGATCATTGCAGTGTTGCAGATATTCAAAAGATATTAAAACCAGAGACAAAAATAATAATGACTGCTGATTGTCAGAGTTCTATTTTAAGACTTGATACACCTATTCATTTTGAAATTATTGAGCCGAATTTAGAAATGACTTTAGGAGAATTAAAAGTTTCTACTTCTCCTGCTTATAATTTAGATAAGTCTTTTCATTCTAAAACAGAAGGATGGGTTGGTTATTTATTTAAAATAAAAAATTTATTAATTTATCATGCAGGAGATACAGATAAAATTCCTGAAATGCAAAAATTAACTGGATATAAACAAGGAGATAAGAAATTAATTGCTATGCTTCCTGTTGGGGGAAGATTTACAATGACTCCTGAAGAAGCTGCTGAAGCAGCTAAATTAATCCAACCTGATTTAGCAATTCCAATTCATTGGGGAAGTGTTGCTGGAACAAGAGAAGATGCTGAAGAGTTTAAGGAATTGTGTGAAGAGAGTGGAATTAAAGTTGAGATTTTAGAGAAGGAATAAGATGGAAACATTTATTCAACGTAAACAAGATGTTTTATCTAAAGAAGACAAATCTAGTATTGGAGAGTGGGATAAAAAGATTAAAGAATTTTGTGATAAAATAAATTCCATTGAGCATTATTATACTACTTCATCTTGCAGTGGAAGAATATTAATTATAAAAGATGAAGATAAAAAAATTACAGGATTATTTGAATTTGTAAGTCATGATTTTATATTATTTACTAATTTTTTAGAAAAAGTGAAAAAAATAAGAGGAAATTGTAAATTTAAACAAGAGCCCCCTTTAATCCATATTGTTTGTGATTCTCTTCCAAGTGCAGAGATATTATTGAGAAAAGCTCAAGAGTGTGGATTTAAAAGAAGCGGAATTATTTCTCTTGGAAGAAATATTGTTTTAGAAATTCTTAGTACAGAAAAATTAGAATTTCCTTTAATGTTAAATGGGAGATTAATTGTTGATGAGGATTTTTTAAAAATAGTTTTAGAAAAAGCAAATGATAATTTAAAAAAAGGATTTGAAAAAATTGAGAAATTAAAAGATATTTTGTAATACATTAATTTTTATAAAGTAAAAAGATATTTTATTAATATGAAAAAAGATATAAGAAGAAATATTGAACTTGCTTGTTTAGATTATTTGCATTTAATGAAATGTCAAGATCCGTGGGTATTACAAGGAAGAAGAGTTTATTCAGGAGAATATATCTTTCAATGCTGTGGAAGTAGAACTAATCAAGATTTATATGGAGAGATTTTTGTAAATCCTAACGGGGAAATTCGCATTGTTTCTGGAAGTGATTCTGGATTTAAAGAAAGATTTGAAAAACTTCTTGTTTCAAATATTGACTGAACAATCATAATATATTTAAACATAATTCTCATTGGTTTTGCATAGGGATTTTCAGCTTAGCTGGAAAATTATAAAATTACAAGGAGGTAAAAAAAGTGGTATTAGATTTTGCAAAAGAAGCAATTCAAAACTCGAGCACACATAGCATTAATTTTGATGAATTAAAAGCTGGAAAAGCAAATATCAAAGTTGTTGGTTGTGGTGGATGCGGAGGCAATATGACTACTTGGCTTTTTAATAAAGGAATTAATGGTGCGACAATTTATGCTATGAATACTGATGCTCTTCATTTAAGTGTAACTAAAGCTGATGAGAAAATTCTTATTGGTAAAGAGTTAACACGAGGATTAGGTGCAGGTGGTATGCCGAACAAAGGCAGAGAGGCAGCGAGAGAAGCAATTGTCGAAGTTAAAAAAGCAGT
>CAYIAD010000045.1:0-5744 GCA_964361295.1 Candidatus Woesearchaeota archaeon | reverse complement strand
CTCTCTAAAATTGAAGTATACATTGTATTTGCAATTCCAATTGCACCAACTAAAAGAGAGATTGCAGCAATTCCCGCTAAAAAATAAGTTATAATATTTAAAATACTTTTAAAACTTTCAAGAATTGCATCAGGAGTGTATATATCAAAATCTTGTGTTTTTTCTGTTAATCCTCTATAACTTCTTAATTTTTTTTCAACTTTTTCTGCAATGTCTAAGATATTTTCTCCATCATTAATTTGAATCATAATCACATCTACTCTTTCAGGAACATTAAACAACTCTCTATAAGAATTCATATCCATTATTATGGCTCTATCATCGTCTGGATTTCCTATTAATTTCATTATACCACGAACTTTAATTTCTTTCTCATTAATTATAATTATATCTCCTGCTGAAATTTGTTTTCCCAATAAATTTTTAGTTTTAAAATGATTACCTAATATTACTGAATTAGACTCTCCCTCTTTTAGATTTCTTCCTCCCTCTATTTTAAAATTTCCAATTTCAGAATATACTTTCATGTGTTCTGGAGGAATTCCCCAAACCAACATATACCTTTCTACTTTTCCTTTCTCTACTTTTGCATTTCCTGAAGAGAAAAAAGAATAATCTTTTACTCCACTAACTTTTAGAACTGCATTTACATCATCTTCAGTTAGAATTACTCCTCCAACACTTCCAGGAGGACCCATAAATCCTGTTTTAGGTTGAATAAAGAATTTATCTGAACCAAGTTGTTTGAATTGCTCTTCAACAGCTCCTTGCAGTCCTAAACTTAAACTAATCAAAATAAATATTGTTGCTATTGAAGCAAAAATACCAATCATAGTTAACCAACTTCTTAACTTTCTTTTTTTCAAGTTCTTTATAGCTAGTTTAAAATATTCTGGGTTCATGTTTGACTCCCAGATTTTAATCTTTTTAATTCTCTTATCAAAGAGGGATAAAATACAGAACCAACCATCATTAAATTTAATTTATCATTACCTTGAACAACTTGTGGGCTATCCCAAAGATAACTCTCTCGTTGATTATAAAAATCAACTCTTCTAGAAGTATAATCAGAATGCATCGCCTCTAGTAATTCAGGATATTGTAGTAATGCTGGGCGATGCACTTTTATTCTTTCTATTAATCCAAGAATTATATTCTGTTTTATTGGAGGTAATGCTTCTCTGCAATATCTTACTCCCACTTGTGTTGCAAGTTCTATTCCTTCTTCATCTTTAGTGTAATCATACTTTCTTTTTGAACCCAAGATACCAGATTGAATATGAAATAGTTCATGTAAAAGATTAGACATAATATTTCTTTTCTTTTTTATAACAATTACCATCTCTTCTATTCTGTTTATTGGAAATTTTGTTATTATTGCTTGCCCAAAGATGCTTTTTCCAGGAGGGCAAAAGATAGCACAAGTATTTTTACATATACCTTCTAAATTACCTAAATCAAACTCATAATCATATTTAGTAGTATCTCCATTTAATCTTCTTGTTACTTCAGAATCATTAGACATAGTTAACTTCCTATTAAGATAAGAATCTGTAACCCATCCCCATAAATTCTGTCCTTTCACTTTAGCTTCAAAATATATTTCTGGTTTTACAAATCCTTCTTTATCTTTTTCTCTCTCTCCTCTCAAAGAAACTTCTATTTTCATTTCCTCAATGCCTCCACAACTTTTAAAATATTCTGGGTTCATTTTAAATATATTTTACCCCCAACATTTTTAATAAAGGAATTTTTATTTTAATAGCAAGCCAGTCAGAAACACTTTTCTTTTTTGGTGCAGAAGTAATTTTAGATAAGTTCTCTAAACAAATTTTTTGACCGGTTTTTAAAAAAACCGAAGCGGTAACATGAGGAAACATCTGGAGCCTTCCAATACTAAATAGCGGGGAATATGTTAGTCTATACTCCAAATTGTATCCTTTTTCTGTTGCAACAAGAGCATGTTCTAGTTCATGTTTTTTTACAATATCTTTCTCACTAGAAGTTAAATATTGACGCGAATCTACAAATTTGCAAAAATCTTCATATTTCTCAAAACTCCCTTCATCTATTTTCATTTCCTCAACGCCTCCACAACTTTTAGTTTACTTGCTTGAAAAGCAGGAAGTGTTCCAGAAATTATTCCAACAATAAATGAAAATAATATAGAGCCCCCTAATAACATATAATTCAATCTTATTCTGAATAAATCTTCTCCTAAAGCGTTATTTGCAATTTGAGCAACTCCAAAAGCTCCTCCTAATCCAACTAATGCTCCAACAATTCCTCCAACTAATCCTAATAAACCAGACTCAATTAAAAATATCCAAAGTATATCGAAATTTTTAGCTCCAATTGCTTTCATTACTCCAATTTCTTTTGTTCTTTCTAAAATTGAAGTATACATTGTATTTGCAATTCCAACTCCACCTACAAACAAAGAAATCATAGCAATTCCAATTACAATAAGATTAATTATGTTTAAGATA
Source organism: Candidatus Woesearchaeota archaeon (assembly GCA_964361295.1). Lineage (GTDB taxonomy): Archaea > Nanobdellota > Nanobdellia > Pacearchaeales > GW2011-AR1 > JABHWZ01. Next base: position 3,255 of record CAYIAD010000045.1, on the reverse strand, counting down.
GTATTTACTGCACTTAGAGCTTGTAATGGAGTTTCTACTGAGAAACTTTCTTCACCTAGTTTTTCATTTCTGTCATCTCTTAATTTTCTTTCAATTTCACTAGCTACCTGCTCAATATTATTTTTATTTTCTACTCTAACTGCAAAAATATCGTACTCTCCTTTAACTCCTTCTAAACTCTCTAAATCTTCTTGAGCCATAAAAAAGATTCCATTTAGTTGAAAACTACTCATTTTTTCAAGTATACCTGTAACTTTAAACTCTTTTCCATTAAATTTTATTGTTTTCCCTAAACTAATTGTTTTCCCAAATTCCTCTTCACTATTTTTTATAACATCACTCCCGAGTAAAATTCCTCCAGTTTCACCAGTTTCCATTAATTTACCTTCTGATGCTTTCATATCTAAAACAGAATACATTTCATCAATCTGCTCTTGTTCTAAAGGAACTGTAGTTATATATTTGAAACTCGAAACATCGTTATACTCTACTTTTGCAACTTTTAATAAACGAGGAATAATTATTCTTATTCCATTTATTTTTTCAATAATTTTTAAATCATGTTCATTTAATTTTTCTACAACAGTTGAACCAGGAGGACCAAATCCTGTTCCTTTGTTTTGAATTGTAAGTGTATCTGAATTAACTGCTCCAAATTGTCCTGTTACAGCCTCTCTTAAACCAGAGCCTAAGCTTATTAGAGAGACAACAGCAGCAATTCCGATAAAAATTCCAAGAATTGTTAACCAACTTCTTAATCCTCTATGTCTTAAGTTCCCAAATGCTAATCTAAAGAATTCAGATATCATGAGGCTCAAGCCTCCTGTTGTTTTTCTCTCTTCAATTTGTCTTTCTTAGCTTTTTTCCATTTTCTGTAAAAGAACCAGATTACTAAAACCACCATAACTACTCCAACATACATTGTAGTTTTTGATTTAGTAATTAATTCAAGCTCTAAAGCTTTTTCTTGAGTATAAACTTTTACTGGTAGTGTAACTGTTTCTTGCTGTTGTTTGTTTTCAAAATCTTTGTAAGTAACTATTGCAACAATAGATGCTCCTGAAGATTTGTATAATACATCAAAACTTGCTGTTTCAAAATCATTTGAATTTACTGTTCCAATATAATCTTCACCACTTCCAAGAACTTCTAAACCATTTGTAGAAATTATCTGAACATTTACAAAACTTATATCTCCTAATCCAGAATTTATAATCTTAAAAGATAACTTTCCTTTGCTTCCAATAATATTATTTTGAGTTTCAACACCATAACTTAATTCTGTTTTAGCTTTAACAGTTATACCAAAACTTCCTGATTTTTCTTCTGTACTTCCATTGCTTATTGTGTACTCTACATTATAAGGAATATTATAATCTCCGGGTTTTATATTTGAAGGAGCTTTAATATCAAAACTAAAAGTTTCTTTATCATCTTCTGCAATATCATCTTGAGAGTCTTCTGAACTTCCAGAAGTAGTGAATAAAGTCTCGCTTAAATCTAAGCTTACACTAACATCTTCAATATCATCGTTTAAATTATTTTTAATATCTATTTGGATATTTGCTGTTTGCCCAGGATATAAACTCTCTTGATTAACAGAATCTAATACAATAGCAGATGCTAAAGAAATCATACTCAATATATACACAGCTAATACCCCAAGAGTAATTGTGATTTTAGTTTGAGGTTTCATATCTCTTCTTTCTCCTTTTTCATTTATAAAACTTTTGTTTGTTACCTTTAAGAAATTACAACATTTACTACTTTTATTTAACAACTTTTTTCCATTTATCTTTTGCTCTTTTTTCTACCCATTCAATCTTCCCATCTTTTATTGAATAAATTGTTTTTGCATGTTCTCTTGCTAATTCGGGATCGTGCGTTACCATAATTATTGTTTTTCCTTTATTGTTTAAGTCAGTTAAAAACCCCATTACTTTTTCTCCTGTTTTAGTATCTAAATTTCCAGTTGGTTCATCTGCAAGAATAACTTCTGGATCATTTGCTAATGCTCTTGCAATTGCAACTCTTTGCTGTTGCCCTCCAGAAAGCTGATTAGGATAATGCTCTATTCTATCTCCTAAATCTACCATTTCTAAAAGTTCTCTAGCTTTTTCAAATCTTTCTTCAAATTCTTTTTCTTGAAATAACATAGGAAGCATAACATTTTCAATTGTAGTTAAATTAGGAATCAAATTAAACTGCTGAAAAATAAAACCTATTTTTTTCCCTCTTACCTGAGCAAGTTCTGATTCATCTAATTCTTCTATATTTTCCCCATCTAACAATATTTTTCCTGTTGTAGAATAATCTAAACTTCCAGTTAAGTTCATCCCCGTCGACTTCCCACTTCCAGACGGCCCCATAATTGCAACAAAATCTCCTTTTTCAATAGAAATGTTTATCCCATCAAGAGCTCTAACTAAATTATCTCCCATTTCATAATGTTTTGCTACATTTACTAACTCAATTATTTTTACCATAGAATTTCAGTTTTTTTATTCTATATAAACTTAACGAACACAAGTTTTTTAAACCATATTTAAGAAGTAATATTATGATAATTCCAGTAAGATGTTTCTCATGTGGTAAGCCAATCGGACACCTATGGGAAGAATTCAAAAAACGAATTGCTGAAGGAGAAAAGCCAGCAAAAGTTTTCAGTGAAATTGGTTTAGAAAGATATTGTTGCAGATCTGTATTCTTAGGACAAGAAGATTTAATTGAACTTGTCGGAAAATTCAAAAAATCATAATTTCCATCTACTCTGACTTCCACAATTTTCACAAATTATTTTTTTAAATCCTTTCTTAATTTTCAATTTAGGATTTCTATAAGCCGAATAACATTTCTTGCAAAAAAATTTTCTTTTTTCTTTCAAAGGGAATTTATATTTCATTGCTAATTTTTTAGCCTTTTTTATTTCCTTAGGATTTTTATTTTTTATTATAGAGAAAAAATTTTCTATCTCTTTTTTAATCTGACCTTTGGATAATTCTTTTTTCATAATCGGTACAAGAAAGAGGACTATAAAAAATTAAGTAAGACGGCTTAATGGGTTTGCGGCTGTTCTGCCACTAGAACCATTAACATAGGAGGCTTAACTTCTGTGTTCGGAAAGGGAACAGGTGTTACCAACCTATTATGGCCGTCTCAAGATTAGGCATAATTCTGCATTTTTAAATATTTCGTATGCGTGGGCTCTGTTGAAAAAGTCTTCGGGTAAAAATTAATCTACCAGAAGACCATGTT
>CAYIAD010000044.1:0-5869 GCA_964361295.1 Candidatus Woesearchaeota archaeon | reverse complement strand
GTCGTGATCATCAATAAATTTATGCGCAAGATTTCCAGGAATAAATGCAGTTATGTTTCTCCCATTTTTTGTCAATTGAACTTTGCAACATTTTCTCATCGCTGAGTTTGGCTGTTTAGCTTCTTTTTGGCATTTAGAAAGAACAATTCCTTTTGCCTGATTTGCTCCCTCTAAAGGATCTGATTTTTCATAAAGATTTAGAGTCTTGACTTTGTAAGCTCTGTCTTTCCATCTAAACTTTTTTCTATCTTTCTGTTTTTTCTTTGCTGATTTTAATCCCATATTTATCCTTGCTAAAATTAGTTTAAAAATATTACTAATTAAATTATTCTAAACTCTTTTCCAAAAAAATCTTTGATAATCCCATGCATTTCAATTAACCGTCTTTTATCTCTACCTATCAACGCTGCTTTGCTCTGGCTTCCAGCAGTTAAAATAACTTCATCTCCTTTTATTTCGATTTCTTTGAATTCAATTGGGCTAACAATATTCCTAACAAAATTTTCCAAATCTATAATTCCCTCTGGCTGTGGAATTATTTTTACTCTTTTTCTAAGAATTTGATTCATTCTTCTAACATTTTGCCCCTCTCTTCCAACAGCTCTCATTACTAATTGTTTTGGAACGCAAAAAATAATTACATTATTATAGGAAAAACAGAATCTGGTTTGAATTCTAGTTATGTCCTGAAATAAATTTAGGTTCCTAATGTCTTGCATGTCGAGTATATTTCCCATCTTGATATTTTGGTTAGAGTTAGTTTGTTTTATAAATGTTGTGTTTTCTCGAGGAGAAATAAGATTTCCTTTGCAATTATTTATTTACTTCTTCTACTATTTTCTTCTTAGCTGTCTTTTTGTCTTCTTCCTTTTTTGTTAGAGGACCAATAACTTTAACTAAAAGTCCTGGAAGTCCAGTTCCTACTGGAACAGGTTGGTTAAGAATAATATTTTCTATAACACTTGAAAGCTTGTCCCCATTTCCTTTTATCGACGCATTTACAAATTGTTTAACTGGTGTCTCGAATGTTGCCCTCGCTAAAATTGAAGCTTTCTGAGCAATTATCCCCATTCTTGTAACACCTTTAACTTCTCCAGTATTGCACATAGCGTCGGAGATTAACTTTAAATGTCTAATATCAATATTAATTCCTTGACTATCAAGCACTTCTTTAACTTCATTCATTATTACTTGTCTCGCAGCTTCTATTCCCAAAACATCTGCAATTTCATATAAATCATTTGAAGTAACTCTTTCTTTGTCAACTTCTTTCAAGGATAAAATGTCTTTAAGATTTGTTCCCAAAGTCAGAATTACAAAGTCCTTCCCCTTTTTAGCGACGAGAATCTGCTTGATTCCTTTCACTCCAGTTATAATTGTGGATTTTAACTTTTCTTTTAATTTGTAAATCTCTCTAAAATTATATTCTGTTGCATTTATTTTTAATCCATCTTCTTTTTCTTTTGCTTTAAATCCAAGATCATTTAATTTTTCAACAACATTTTTTATTGAAGTATGAGTTTGTCTTAGTCCTTCTCTATCGACGATAATCTCTATATCTTTTTCATTGAAATCTAAATTTATTTGCGAAGCAATTTCTTTCAAAGTTACTTCCTTGATTTTCTCAGCAAAAGATCTGGCGTGATTTTCATTATTAAAATCTTTAGTAAGATAAATTTCCATTTTTGGAGATGATGGTTTCTTTCTAGCGTCAAAGATTTCAATTAATCTTGGTAATCCAGAAGTAACTTGCATTTCCGCTACTCCTGCCATATGGAATGTATTCAAAACCATTTGCGTAGAACTTTCACCAAATGATTGAGCAGTTACTAATCCAATTGCTTCACCAAAATCTACTTGATTTTCTTTTAGATGAAGTTTTGAAACATCTACACCATCGTCGCCAAACTTGAATTGAATAACCCGATTTCCAGAATCTCTAACTGTTCCGTCGTATTCCACTCTTAAATCTTGAAGTGCATTTGCTAATCTTCTATATAAATAACCTGACTTTGGAGTTCTCAAAGCAGTATCCATAAGTGAATCTCTTCCTGTAACTGCCTGGAAGAAAAATTCATCTGGTCTTAATCCTCTAATAAATGGGCTGTGGATAAATCCTCTTGAACGAGGCGACAAATCTCCTTTTTCAAAAAATGACAATGTTCTATTAGTATAACCAATTCCAATTCTTCCCCCCATAAATGCTTGCTGTCCTACGCAACACGCCATCTGGGTAATATTTAAAATATTTCCTCCGCCTCCAGATTTAATCATATGACTAACTGGATTTGTTTCTGGGAATTTCTCTTTTACTAAAACTCCGATTTTAGTTCTAACTTCATTAAGTGTTTGCAAAATTTTTATTTCCCTTGATTCTTCTTTAGTTTTTCCAGGAATAATTTCCAATGTTCCGTCGACATATGACTGAATTATTTCATCTGTTTTATTTTCAGCTTTTTTGATTATCTCATTTCCTTCTTCAATTACATTATTCTCTAAATCTAAATCTTCAACTGAAATTGTTATCCCTCTTTTTGTAAGATAATTTGTTCCTAAATCAAAAACTTTTTTTAGAGTTTCAATAGTTTCCAATCTTCCTACTGCTCTATCAAGCTCTTTAATTAACTCTCCATCTTCTTCTGCAAACGCAGTTTTGTTGATAATCCCTTTTGTAATTTCTCCATCTTTAATAGTCATAGCATCATTTTTGAAATCAATCTTTGGAAGTATTTTTGAGAACAACTCAACACCCAAAATATTTTTCTTTGAAATAGAAGCATCAATTTTTGAACTATATAATAATTGGTTTGCTTCTGCTCTTGATAATTCTGCTTTTCCAAGAAGATATCCCCCAGTAATTGCATCTGCTTTTGTTCCTAAAAGATTTGTGTTATTTTTTGGAGAAATTAAATTCTGCTTTACATCAAGTAATATTTTTGCTTCTGCTCTTGCTTCTTCTGTTTGTGGACTGTGAATATTCATCTCATCACCGTCGAAGTCTGCATTGTAAGGGAAAGTTGCAGCAGGATGCAATCTGAATGTTCTCCAAGGAAGAACTTTAACAAAATGAGCCATCAAACTTCCTCTATGAAGCGAGGGGTGTCTGTTAAATAAAACTATATCTCCATCTTGAAGATGTCTTTCAACTTTATATCCTATTCCTAATTCTTCAATAATTTCTTCTTTCAAATCTTCTGTAATTTTCTTTCTTTTTCCATCTGGTCTTATAACATAATTTGCTCCAGGATATTTTTCTCCTTGTTTAACTAATTCTTTTAATTTTTCAATATTCAAATCAGTAACTGTCTCAGCGACGGTAACTATTGTTGCAATTTCAAATGGAACTCCAACTTCATTGATGTCCAAAGATGGATCAGGAGAAACAACTGAACGAGCAGAATAATTAACTCTTTTACCTGCTAAATTTTTTCTAATTCTCCCCTCTTTTCCTTTAATTCTTTCTGTAATTGTTTTTAATGGCTGTCCACTTCTATGTCTTGCCGGAGGAATTCTTGTTGTAGTGTTATCAAAGAAAGTTGTAATATGATATTGTAATAAATCCCATAAATCCTCAATAATAACTTCTGGTGCACCAGCATTTAAATTTTCCCAAAGTCTTTGATTGGCTCTAATAATATCTGAAAGTTTGTGAGTTAAATCATCTTCACTTCTCTCTCCAGATTCTAAAATAATGCTCGGTCTAATTGTTACAGGAGGAACAAGCAACATTGTCAAAATTGCCCATTCTGGTCTTGCAGATTTTGGATCAACTCCAATTTTTTTAAACTCTTCATCAGGAATATTTGAAAGCATTTCTCTAACCTGCGTCGGGAAAAGTCTTTTCTTGCCAATGAAGAAACTAGTTGGTTTTTCAAGTTTGACTTTTGCATGCTCAACCCCGCAATAAGGGCATTTTTTTGCATCCTTTGCTCTTTTTGCTCTCTGGCTAGGAGAATATTTTTGAAGATTTTTTTCATCAAGTAATAATTTTCCACATTCATGACAAAAAGATCTCAAACCAATTTCAATTAAAGGAATATATTTTAGATGGATCACTGGTCTTGCTAAATCAATGCTTCCAGGATGTCCAAGGCATTCTTTAATTCTTCCACCGCAAGTTCTGCATCTTACTCCAGGGTCAACTGCGCCTAATCTTAAATCCATTAATCCACCATCAACTGGATAACCATCTATATCATAAAGTTCTGGAGTTACAATTTTTGCAGACGAAAGCTTTTTAATCTTTTCAGGACTAAGTAAAGAAAATTTAATTTCCCCGATTTTCTTTCGAATTATTTTAATAGTCATTTATTGTGTTCCTCTCCATTTTAACTAGAATCGGTTCTACCATACTTTTAAAAAATTCTCTTAGAGATTCTTCAGCAAATTTTATATCATCTCTTTCTTCTTCACAATCATAATGTCTCTCTGGATTAGAGCAATATCTATTAAAAAATTTTTGGTCTTTTGCATATTCACAACCATCACTAGCCTGAGGACATATTTCCCATCTAGATGTTTTTTCTAACTCTCCTCTAACTAAGCAAGGCCCTGTTCTTGGAACTAATTTTAATCCAGCTTCTTCTTCCATATAAAGTGTATTTCCTTCTCCCGTCATTTTATTCGTATTTGTTTTTCAAATTTAATGTTGTCTGAATATGTAATCCTTGTAACTCTTCAAGTAATAATTTGAAAGCATAAGATACTTCAATAGTTTCAACATCTTCTGTACTGCAAACTGGACAATAAACTTTTCCTCTTGCTGTATCGTCGATTGCAATTGCTCCGCATCTTGTGCAGATTGGCAAAACAACTTTATCTGAATCATATCTTTCTTTTAACAACAGCGACGCTCCGTGAGCAACTAATGCTTGCTGTTCCATTTCTCCAAGTCTAAGTGCTCCTCCTCTTGAACGTCCTTCAACAGGCTGTCTTGTAAGCAAAGCAACTTTTCCAGAAGCTCTTCCATGAATTTTATTTCCCACCATATATTTTAATTTCAAATAATAAAGATTTCCAATAAAAATTTTCGCAGTCATTTTTTGCCCAGTAATTCCATTATACATTGTTTCTTTTCCGTCGTATCTAAAGCCCATTTCTTTAAGCTGACCTTCAAGTTCTTTTTTACCTACTCCGCTAAATGAAGTTCCGTCCATAATTTCACCTTTAAGACATCCAACTTTTCCAGCAAGTAATTCTAATAAATATCCAACAGTCATACGTGAAGGCAAACCATGTGGGTTGAAAATTACATCTGGTCTTATTCCCTTTGAACTAAATGGAATATCTGTTTCTGGAATAATTGCACCGACAACTCCTTTCTGACCATGGGCTGTTGCGAATTTATCTCCAAGTTCTGGAACTCTTAAATCTCTAGTTTTAATTTGTATAATTTTATTTCCTTCATCATCTTCTGTAATAAAAACAGCGTCGACAGTTCCACTTTCTTCTTGTCTCATTGTTACACTTGCTTCTTTTTTTGTTCTAACAGAAATCTCTCTTGCCTCTGACAAGAATTTTGGCGGAGACGTTTTTCCAATTAAGACATCTCCTCCTTTAATTTCTGCTTCAGGATAAATAAGTCCGTCAGCGTCGAGTAATCTATAACTTGCTTCTGTTCTGTAACCAGACGTGTCTTTTTCAGGAATGCCGATTTCATCTTTTAATCCACCAGCATAATTCATTTCAATAGTTGTATATGGTCTGAAATAAAAACTTCTTCCAACTCCTCTATCCAAACTTCCTTTGTTGAAAATAAGAGCATCTTCCATATTGTATCCTTCATAAGTCATTATAGCGACGATTAAATTTTGTCCAGCAGGATAAGTTTTCAAAGTGTCATAAACAAAACTTCTGACAACTGGTTTTT
>CAYIAD010000043.1:0-5879 GCA_964361295.1 Candidatus Woesearchaeota archaeon | reverse complement strand
TTTTGATTTTACTAAGTTATTTTAGGGGTGACATATGTCTGTGGGCAACACATTACTCAACCTATATTAAACCCCCACCAAATATTTATAAATAGAATTTACTAATGATAATCAAGATGAAAAGAGGAATTTTATTATTGCTGTCTTTAATTTTTCTAACTAATTTTATATATGCTGAAATAATCATAACTCAACAACCAGACAGCTTTTACAACCTCGGAGATATAATCTCGGTTCCAATAAAAATAACCTCTCTGATTTCAGTCAGTGATTTTTTCAAAGCAAATCTAATCTGCAATGGAATAGAAACAGAAGTTTTCAGAAACTATATTATTTTAGGTGCAGGAGAAGAAGAAACTCAAAAAGTAAAAATCCCATTGATAAGCAGATTCACAGGAAAATTAGCAGGAAGTTGCGTAATAAAATCTTACCTCGGAGAAGAATTTACTTTGACAAATGAATTCAAAATTTCAAATATAATAAATACCGTATTAACTAACCAACCAACTGAAATTGCTCCTGGAGAAAAATTAATAATCATCGGAACTGCGCAAAAAGAAAATAGGGATTTAGCAAATGGTTTTATAGACGTGGTAATCGTAACTGACGACGGAGAATTACAATCATCTGAAACAATCAATCAAGGATATTTTGAAATAAATATTTCAATTCCTAAAAACTTAAGAGCAGGACAGCATTTAGTAAAAATAAATTTATATGAAAAAGACAGCGAGGGAGAAATAACAAATAAAGGGTTTATTGACTACAATTTATTAATCACCCAAGTTCTAACAAGTTTAGAAGTAGCATTTGAAAATCCCGAAATAGAACCAAACAATAATCTAAAAGTAAAAGCAATCCTTCATGACCAAACAGGAGAAAAAATAAATTCTAAAGCAAAAATAACAATCAAAGACCAAAATGGAAAATTAATTAACGAGAAAGAAGTCGCTACTGACGAATATATTGAATCTTTTATAGAACACAATCAACCAGCTTCAGAATGGAAAGCATATGCTGTTTCAGGAAAATTAACTGGAGAAGCAACTCTAAAAATAATTGAATTAAGAAAAGTAGAAATCCTGATAATTAATAAAACAATTACAATCAAAAATATCGGAAATGTAAATTACAATGGAACAATTCCTATAAAAATTGGAGAAAAACAAGAAAATATAAATGTAGAACTTGAATCAGATAAAGAACAAAAATATATTTTATCTGCCCCAGAAGGAGAATATGAAATAGAAGTAATGGGACAAACACAAACCGTAGCTTTAACTGGAGGAACAATAGGAGTAAAAAAATCAAGCTTAATGAACAAATTAAATCTGTCTTTTATCTGGTTATTTATCATCGGCATTTTAGGATTTGTAAGTTATCTATTTTTCAAAAAAGGATATAATAGAACATTTATTGGATATATTACAAAAAAAAGAGAAGAAAAATCAGAACCTCTTAGAAGAGACTCTCTTGTAAAATCAAAAAATAAAGCAGAACTTTCTTTATCTATAAAAGGAACAAAACAGAATATAGATTTAATCTGCCTTAAAATAAAAAATCTAAAAGATATAGAAAAGAAAAAGGGCGACATTGAAGCAACAATACAACAAATTGTCGACGCTGCTGAGAATAATAAAGCAATAACTTATGAAAACCAAGACAATATATTCTTCTTATTTGTTCCAATGAAAACAAAAACTTTCAGAAATGAAAAAGTAGCTTTGCAAACTGCTCAGAATATAAAAAGAATTTTAGACCATTCGAACAAACTTTTCAAAGATAAAATTGACTATGGAATTGGATTAAACTATGGAACAATAGTAGCTAAACAAGAACCAGAATCTTTCAAATTTATGAGTATGGGAACTCTTATTACAGAAGCTAAAAAAATCTCTTCATCTTCAAAAGGCGAAATTTTAATAAGTGAAAAAATGAAAGACAAATCTGCAACAGATGTTAAAACAGAAAAAATAACTGCAGGAAAAAATCCAGAATACAAAATCAAAGAAATGAAAACAGAATCAGAAGACAATAAAAGATTTTTAGCTAACTTTGTAAAAAGATTAGAAGGGCATAAATGATTGTTTAACTTCCTCTTAGAAACATCAACTTCACTTCATCTTTAACATTCCACTAACAACAGCTTGCTTTAGCTCAGGATGTTTCATTTCTAAATCATTAACAAAATTAACTAAACCCTCTTTCTTTTCTTTTTTCTCTTTAAATTTTAATCCTCTTAACTTAGCATATAAAAGAACCTCTCTATCTAAAAACAAATATAAAGGCATAATTATTTTTCCATTTACAGGTTTATTTTCTTTAAGTTTATTATTAAATAATTCATTAATAACTTTATGAGTTTCTGTATCTGATGTTGAAGGCATTGCAAATCTTTTTCCTTTATTCTTAATAACTAACTTAACATCTCCCCTCTCAGCTCTTATCTTTAAAACATCTTCAAGAGCAATCTCTCTAAAATTACTCCCTTTTTTATACTGAATAATATCCCCAGATTTAATCATATTAAATACTCTTAGAGTATAAAGAAACTTTTTTTGAAACCAGTTAATAAAACAAGTTTTGCAAATCTTTCTTTTATTATTAAATTCATAAACAGGTTTTATCTCGCATAATTTACACATGATTAAAAGTATAATCTAGAATATAAAAACTTATTTCTTAGAAACTTCTTTAACAATAACTCTCTCTCCTCTAAATTTATCAAAAAACCCTTTAATCACAAACCCGAAATTAAGAATCTTCCAAAAAACACCGACGATAACCAAGACAATTCCTAGAACAAGAGTTTTTACAAAAATATAAAATGCTTGTGTGAACATAAATGTAAAAAACTGAAGATATTCTTTTTGAGCAAATATTCCTAAAACAACAGATAATTTAACAAAGGGTAATCCACTTAAAATAACCAAAGCTCCTGAAATAATAAATGTATTTGAACGATTTTCAGTTAATAAAAACATCAAACCTAAAAGGACAATACTAATAAAAGCAATAAGATAAAATTTAGAATTAAAATAATCATACGTATGTTTTGAAACTAAGAAAAAAGGATTTTCACCATATTTTTTAAAACAATCAAAAAAACCACAATCATACTCTTTATAATAAATTGAATTAATCGAAGAATTAATCAGACTATTAATAACAGCTTCTTTTCCTAAATCAACACTATCACAACTAATTGTAAATGTCATCTCCCCCTCTCCAAGCACAAATTCAGAATTATTTTCACAATAAGTTTGCATTAAAGGATAAGTTGTATTAATAACTTGGGAAATATTAACCGAATTATCTGCAAAATTCATTACAACTGGAATAAGTTCTGTTTTAATATTATTAAATTCCAAAGAATTACCTAATGTCCAAAAAACATTCAAACTAATCATAGAAACCAAAAACAAAACACTTACAACAACTAATGCTCCACCCCTAACTATTCCCATAATTAATAAAAGAAATAAGGATTTATAAAACTACTTACATTCTTTCTAAATTTGCTATTCTACTATCTATTGGAGGATGAGTTAAAGTTAAATTCTTTAAAGGATTTGCAAAAAACAAAGGAGCAACTGCTTTGCTTACTTTTTTCTCTGGTTCAAAACTATCTCCTTTAATCTTTTTCAAAGCTCCAATCAAACCAGCAGGATATCTTGTGAATTTAACTGCATTTGCATCAGAAGCATACTCTCTTTTTCTTGAGATTGCTAATTGAACTAACTGAACAACAATAGGAGCTAAAATTGCAAGTATAACTCCAATTAAAATAAAAATTCCTTTTCCTTTATTATTATCTCCTCCCGAATTAGAATGCAAACTTCTTAAAAAAATTTCAGATATAATCGCAATCATCCCAACCATAACAGCGACGAGAGTCATATATCTTATATCATAATTTGCAACATGACTTAATTCATGAGCTAAAACACCTTCTAACTCTCTTTTGTCTAGTTTTTCTAAAGAACCTTCTGTAACACAAACAACAGCGTGCTTTGGATCTCTTCCAGACGCAAAAGCATTAATCGAATTTGATTGCATAATATAAAGCTCAGGCATTGGCAAACCAGAAGCAAGTGTCAAACCTTCAACAAGTCTATAATATTCTTTATACTCATTTCTATCTGCTCTTTTAGCTCCAACACTAGCAACAGCAATTTTTCCAGAATTATAATAACTAATTAAAATATAACTCAATGAAATAACAATAGAAATTATTAAAATAAAAAATATATCCATTCTCCCCCAAGCCATTCCAATAACATAAACTAATGCAGCAAGAACTAAAAAAACTAAGATAACTAATAAAAAACTCTTCCATTTATTACTTGAAATTTCATCTCTAAAATCTATTCTATGATATGAGTTCATCTTAATATTTAAATCTCCTTTCATATTCCTTATGATCAAACCACTCCAAAATAGCAGAAATTAATTCAACTTCATTTTCTGGAGTGATAGTATAAATTAATCTCCACCCATTAGGTAAGTCATATTTCCATAAATTAAGTAGATTATACTTTTTAATATATTCTATTGGGAACAATCTTTTAGGTATTTGAATACCACAAAAAGCATTTTGTTTTAAATCATTAATTGCCCTTTTAATTGATTTTTTAATAATATCGTCCTCAGATAAAGAATCAAATTCATTCTCCAATTCTTCAGAGATAAATTTTACTTTTGAGGGTTTTATCATTTTAATAAGATTTTCTTTTAGCTAATTTTTTAGCCAAAATAGGATTCCAAATATATCCTAAAGTTCCATTTCTATCTAAAGCAATTTTATTAATACTCTGTAAATAATCTAAAACTACTAAATATGTCTGCCACATAACCTTTTTTGGAAGTCTTTTCCATAATTCAGTGTAATTATACTCTCCAGAATTATCTTTAATAAAATTTTCAATCATTAAAATTGTTCCCAAGGTAGGACTTCTAGCATAAGGATTTGTTTCAATTTGTTCCATAATTAATCGTATATCAATTGATATATAAATGTTTCTATCTTCTTCCCACTTCCATCATTCTTTCATAAACTAATTGATTCATCTTAGGATATAAAGCAAATAATCTCCAAGTTTCCTCTCCTAATTCAAAAATATCATTTAGTGCAGCTGCAACAGCAGGACTTCTTCCATTACCATATTTACAATGAACAATTAATTCCAAACACTCTTTTCTTTTTTCATCAAAATCAGACATTATTAATCTAGCCTCTTCTAAATCAAATATTTTAAAAACTTTTTTATTTTCATCTTTAAACTTAGGATCATCAATATCATCAAATACATAATTTCTGACAGAAATATAATTTTTAGAATATCTTAATAACCTATAATATTCATTTTCTTCAGGACAACCAGAAAAAATTCTAATAGCATAAGTAGGAACTAGAGGGGTATGTTTTTTTGCCTGTTCTAAACCCATTATTTTAATTTCCACTTTGTTCTTTTATCCTCAAAGCCTCTTCATAGACTCTTTGTAGTTTTTCATCTGCAACTCTTCTAACTTCATTTGGATTATATTTACATCTAGAACAATATTCTTTAGAAAGAAGATTTCCACTTTGAGATAAATAAGTAGCACAAACAGAATAAGTTTCATCCTCAACACTAAAACTTCTTATTTCAATATTAGGCAAACTTGCAGGGCAATTTATTGCGGGTAATACTCTTTTTTGCTTAGTTTTTTCTTCTTCTATTTTATCTCTTAATCTATTCACTTTTGTTCTTCTAGGCAAAAATACTAATAAAAAATCATTAAGTTTCATTTGAAAATCTATTCTCTTTAACCTTTAAAACTTATGTGTAGTATCCCGTTATTATTTCCTAACGACATATTTTTCAGTTTCTTCATTT
>CAYIAD010000042.1:0-5884 GCA_964361295.1 Candidatus Woesearchaeota archaeon | reverse complement strand
CTATTTTTTTTGCAACAATAGGATTCTCCTCAAAAAATTCTGATAAAGCAGAACTCACAATTGAATCAACATATCCTTTAACTTCAGAATTTCCAAGCTTTGTTTTTGTCTGTCCTTCAAACTGTGGCTCTGGAAGTTTTATACTAACTATAGCAGTTAAACCCTCACGAGTATCATCCCCCATTAAAGTTTCATTTTTCAAAAGTCCTTTCTTTTTTGCATAATCATTTATAACCCTTGTTAAAGCTGTCTTAAAACCAGAAACATGTGTTCCACCCTCAACAGTATTTATAGTATTTACAAAACCAAAAATATTTTCCTGATATCCAATATTATACTGAATAGCAATATCAATTAGAACATTCTCTGTTTCTCGTCGGAAATAAATCGGTTTGTGCAAAGGTTCCTTGCTTTTATTCATCCATTTAACAAATTCAATCAACCCTCCAGAATAACAAAACTCTTCCTTTTTTCCTTTTGTTTCATCATTAAGATTTATTTTTAAACCAGCATTCAAAAACGCAATTTCTCTAAACCGAGTTTCTATTATTTTATAATCAAAAATTGTCGTAGAAAAAATCTCTGAATCTGGAAAAAAAGTAACCTTAGTTCCAGTTTTATTTTCTCCACATTTTTCTATAACTGTAAGTTTTGTTTTAGGTATTCCACGAGAATAAATTTGCTGGTATTTTTTTCCATCTCTGCAAATTTCCAAAATTAATTTAATAGATAAAGCATTAACGCAAGAAACACCAACTCCGTGAAGTCCTCCGGAAATTGCATAAGATTTCTTGTCAAATTTCCCTCCAGCATGAAGTTTTGTCAAAGCCACTTCACAAGCAGGAACTTTAAACTGCGGATGAGTTTCAACAGGAATTCCTCGCCCATCATCCTCAACACTTACAGAACCATCTTTATTTATGGACACATCTATAACTTTTGCAAAACCAGCCATTGCTTCATCAACAGAATTATCCACCACTTCATAAACAAGATGATGCAGTCCATCTTTTCCAGTGCTTCCAATATACATTGCAGGTCGCTTTCTAACTGCATCCAAACCTTCAAGCACCTTAATTGATTCTGCGTTATATTCTTTTTGTCCAGTCATTTTAATGAATTTGGATAGAATTTCCAATTTATATTATAAAAAAACAAACCCTATTTATAAAGCTTTCCACCACTTTTATCGTCGATAAACAGAAAAATTTATAAAAAGAAAGCGATTAGCTTAATAATGGGAAACATAATAAGAATTTTAGGACTTTTGATAATTGGAATCGGAATAATCTTCACTGCTTTATTTTTAAATCCAACTCCAACAGGAGAAGCAATTGAGAGTTATAAGTATACTTACACAAAAGCAATCTGCAATAAATCCCACTTTTGCCAGGATTATTTAGTCACTTGCAATAATAATTCAGTTCAAGATATAAGCCCAATAACTGGAGCAATCACTCAACACTCAAAAAACTGGACAGATGCGCGAGGAAATTCTAATAGAAAAGATTGTTCAAAATAAATAAAAAAACATTTTCTTACCACTATCTTTTGCAGAATTAATCCAGCACTTGCTTAATTCTTTTCTGGAATTCTAACTCGAGATTCAATTTCTTTCTTTTCATATCTGCTTCATGCTCATCAATTTTCTTTTTAAGGTTTAAATCAAACTCATTCTGCAACTGCTTTTTAATAATAACTTCTCTTTCTTTAAGTTCTTTTGAAAGCTTAGTATTAAATTCATTTACTAATCTATCCTTCATAATTTTTCTTTCAACATCTCTTTGCAATACAAAATTCTGCTTCCCTTTTTTAAGTTCCTCTTCTTTCTTTTTCATCTCTTTCTTTAAACGCATTTTTTCCAAACCAAATTTCCTCATAAGCTTTTCAAGAATTCCTTCTTGTTGCTTGATTTTATCTTCTTCTGCTTGTTCTTTTCTAAACTCATTTTCCAGCATCTCCTGTTTTGTAGATAACTGTTGCTTAATTTTTTCTAATTTATCTTGCCTTTCTTTCTCAGCTTCAAAACGATTTTTATCTTTTGTTTTTTGTATCTCTAAAAGCTCTTTTTTTCTTTGCTCCAACTCTCGTCGATGTTCTTCTATTTCTTTGCTAAATCTATGCTCTTTCTCTTCTAATCTTTTAACTTTCTCTTTAAATTCTTCTTCAAGATTTTTCGTCTTTTCCAAAATCGTCTGACTAGACGATTCTTTAATTTGCTTTTCTCTCTCTTCCAACCCCTTAAGTTTTCTCAAAACCTCATTTTTTAAATTTTCTTTTAATTTAGCTTCCTGTTCTTTTTGAGCAATGATTAACTCTCTTCTTTTTTTAACCAACTCTTCTTCCATAAATTTTAAAGTTTTATTTTTTTCGTTCACTTTTTCCAAAGCAGATTTTTCCTGCTCATTTAATCTCTGAATTTTTTTGTTAAATTCATCGTCGAGAAGTTTAGCTTTTTCAGAAAGTTTTTGCTGAAGTTCTTTTTTACTTTCCTTATCTTCTTTTTTAAAATGCAAAAACAATTCTGCTTTTTGTTTATTCAATTCCTTTTGTTTTTTCTTAAGAATTTCAAAAGCAGTTTTTTCTTTATTTTTAAGAGAAATCATTTTCTGTTCAAATGCTCTTTCAAGCATCTTAATTCTATCAATAAGTTCTTGCTCTGCACGCTTCTTTAGTTCCCTCTCTTTTTCAGCAAGTTTTTGCTGATTATGTTTCTGCACATGAGCAAGATATTTTTTCAAAACCCTCTTTTTTTCTTGATTCAATTTCTGTTTGACTTCCTCTTCTAACTTTTCTGAAACTTCTTGATGAAGCTCTTTCTCAACTTTAAGGTTATATTTTTTCTTAAGCTCTATTTCTAAAATTCTCCTTCTATTATTAAAATCATTAATTAAATTAGCTCTTCTTTCCTTAAATTTCTGCTCAAGTATTTTCAAGTCAGAATCAAAAACTCCTTTTAACTCATTTTGTTTTTCTGCAACCTTTTTTGACAACGACCCTTTTATTTCAGTCAAAAAATCAGAGAATTTATCATCAACAACAACACCTATTCCAGCATCAAATTTCATTTGTGAAACTTTTGTATGCGCTTCAAAATCTTTTTTTAAACCTTTTAAATTTTTTTCAATTTTCGGCAAAGATTTTACTTCTTCAACATCTTCTTTAGAAAGCTGTTTTTTCTTTGCTAAATTTCTGTTTTCCTGAACTTTGTTTTCTATCTCTGAAATTTTTTTCTTAATCAATTTTGAGTCATGCTCCAATGTTTTCGACTCTTGAATTAATTTTCTTGTTTCAACACCGACAACATTTCTTGCAGTTTTATGCTTTATTTTTACTTTTAATTCTTCTAATTCCCGACTAATTTTAGGAATAGCATTTGTATCTTTTAACTTAGAACGAATTAATTTTTCTTCTTTTTCAAACCCGCGTGTATCAAGAGCATTTAACTCTTTTTCCAAAGATTCTAGTTGAGAAACTTTTCTAGCAAAAACATCAAATTCTTTTCTAAAATTATCTTTATTCCTCTTTTTCATTTTCCCCTTAATATATAAATAAGCACATTCGCATTTTTAAATTTATTTATAACCCTTAGCCCTCCATTTAGCTAAAAGCTCTTTCATCTCTGAAGGACGAATATCCTTTAATTTAGATTTTAACAAAATAGTATTATACCCCTTAGTTTTCCAATCTTTTATTTTTTCTTCCATAAACTTTTTCCTATTAACTCCTTTTTGTCTTTTTATAATCTTAATCACATCCTCTTCTCTTTTCTTATTTAATTCTCTTAATTCTCCTAATTTTTCATCTACTTTCCTCTGAATATCCCCATCTGAAAATCTCCGAGTTCCAAGCAAAAATTTCTGTTGTTCAATCAAAAATTGCTCTTGTCTTTCAAGTTCCTGAGAATTACATCTTCTAAACTCCATCATAAGTTTATCTCTATCCTTTAACAAATATATAAATAAAAATACTCCTCCAAAAATCAAAACAAAAATTACCATAAGAATTCCCAATCCAGCGTCGAGGTTTATTAAATTAAAAAATTTAGATGATTTAGAACTAACTTCAAATAATCCAGTAGAAGTTCCAACAGAAGTTCCATAAACTGTTTTTGTTCCTACAAAATAATTTCCTGGCTTTAAATTTTCAGGAAGAGAAATTGATTTAGTTAAAGACAATTCATGATTAACTACTAATGTTTCTTTTTCAGAAAGAATTAAAGTTCCATCGTCTTTGTAAATAAAATATTCCAAATCTATGCTCGCTGGACTTAATCCTGTGCTCCCAAAAGTCAAATCAAAAACCTGAATTTTTACTACAAGTTTATCTCCAGGAGAAACCTCAGAATAAACAGGAGGAACTTCCAAATCTCCGTCGAAAAGCACATCTTTGGATTCAACTTCTAAAATAATAGGCAGATTTGAAACTCCTTTTTTAGAAGTTATTTCAATATATCCTGCATAAATTCCAGGAATAAGATTTTTTGAATCAAAGGATAAATTTACAGAAACAAACTCTCCAGAATTTAAAACAAAAGAATTTTGCTCAATAGAAATGCCCTCAACATTAATCAACCGCAAGCTAACAGGTCCTCCCTCATCACTAAAAATAGAAAACGTTTTTTGAATAACCTCGTTTTGTTTTATAGAAACTTTCAACAAAGCAGTATTTGTCTCAACAAGCCCGTTAGCACTAACTCCAATAATCAAAAAAATCCCCACTAAAAACAGGATGCTCTCTCTAATTATCACCTTATTTTTCATCTTTTTATTATGTTTTCATTTCTTTTAAATGTTATCTTTAAAAAATAATCTTTTGAAAAAATCTAACAATTTCTGGAACCAGCTTAATTTTCCTTCAATTTCAAATTGAGCAGAAGATGTTGCAAATGCTCCAGGATAAACAATTTCAAGACCAACCATATATCTTCCCGAAGGCAAATCAGCAGTTTTAAATTCTTTTATATATCTTTTTTCTTTCAAAACATAAAATGTTTCTGTCTCCTCAAAATAAGAATTACCCTCAAAATCCTTAATAATATATTTTGCTTTTACATCAACCTTTCCTTCTGGACCAACCTGCAGTAAATCTATTTGTGTCTTTAAAAATTCCCCTTTATTTATTTTCTTGGAATCTTCAAATACAGTAATCGCTGCATCAAATAAGAAATTCTCGCTTTTGATATTTATAATAACTGGAGTTTCGTAAATGAATGAACCAGATTTCATTACAATTTTACCGACGAGAAGTCCTTTTTCATGAGCATTTATTTTTATTGCAACATCAACTGTCTCACCAGCATTAAGAGGAATTGTATCTGGAATTTCAATAACCTCTTTTAAATCATCTCCTATTATTGAAACAGATAAAACCAAAGGTCGGTTTTTACTATTTGTTACTTGAATAGTTCTACTCTCTTCTATTTCTTTTACTACTATTGCTTCTAAAGATTCTGGACTTATTGAAATCTCGTCGGCTTTTCTTACAATTGTTGCCCCGGCACTTCCTCCTCCACCTCCGCCACTAGTCGCTGTTGCTGCTGCTACCGGAGATGCAACATTAATTGTAAAACTAATATTCTTGCTATCATTTCTATTTCCATAACTATCATTGCAATAAGCTGAAACAACATAATTTCCATTTGCTAATCCAGTTAAACTTTTTGTGAACTCTTTATTATCTGCCCTTGCAGTTAAAGTTGAATTAGATGTCCCAGAATTTAAACTATACTCGCAATAACCAGATTCATCTATACTTACATTTACACTAATTGTATTTAAGGTATATGTCGTCGCTGTCGGGGAATTTATTGTCACATTTGGAGGGAATGTATCAACAACTTGAAGTATTGTTACATTTATAATTGTAGAATTTAGATTGTTCT
>CAYIAD010000041.1:0-5996 GCA_964361295.1 Candidatus Woesearchaeota archaeon | reverse complement strand
AACTTAGAAAATGAAGAAACTGAAAAATATGTCGTTAGGAAATAATAACGGGATATTACATCTTTTCCTTTTTCAAAGTCTTATAGTTCTAACTACGTTCTTAAAAAAATAAAACAAAAAAAGAAATAGAAAGAATAAACTATAACTTGATTTAAAAAAGAGTTAACAAAAATTTAACTCATGTTTCCTTGCAAGAAAAAGAGGTGATAATTTATTTCTAGAAGAAAGAAGAGTTGGTAATGTTTAGAGAATTATTGTAATATTTATTTTTATTGCAAAGTAGTTTACTATAATTATCATAACCTCACGAGAAACCCGAAGAGTTATTTTACATTATCAGTATTTCCTAAATCTCTCAGTTACAAAATATATAAGCAATTAATTATAAAAACCCTTTCTTCTTAATACATTTATGTCTCAAAAAATAGGTTTAGAAATTCACGGATACATTGATACAAAAGAAAAACTTTTCTGCACTTGCAAATCCGAACACGGAGCAAAATTCGCAAAACCAAATATAAATATCTGTCCTATTTGCACAGCACAGCCAGGTTGCAAACCAATGCCTCCAAACTCTTCTGCAATAGAAAAAGCAATTCAAATTGCTTTAATTTTAAAATGCAAAATAAATAATCAATTAAATTTTCAAAGAAAACATTATTCCTGGCCAGATTTGCCTAAAGGTTATCAAAATACTTTATCTGGACCTCATGCAATTCCAGTCGGTGAAAAGGGGGAATTTTTAGGAATAAAAATTAGAGAGTGTCATCTAGAAGAAGACCCTGCTGCATGGAATCCAGAAACAGGGGAAATAGATTATAATAGAAGTGGAACTCCATTAATAGAAATAGTTACTGAACCAGATTTTAAAGATTCAGAACAAGTCGAAGAATGGTTAAAACAATTAATTACTGCTTTAGGATATGTTAAAGCAATTGATAAAAAAGCAGGAATAAAATCTGATGTAAATGTTTCAATTCCAGAAACAAATCATACAAGAATAGAAATCAAAAATGTCAACTCAATTACAAACATAAAAAATTCAATTGATATAGAAATAAAAAGACAAGAAAAAGAGCTCCCAATAAAACAAGAAACTCGAAGATTTAATCCAGAAAAACAAACCACAGAAAAAATGCGTTCAAAAGAAGAAGCCCAAGATTACAGATTTATCTCCGACCCAGATTTACCTACTATAAATTTGACAAAATCAAGAATTGATTCTTTGAAAAAAACAATTCCAGAAACTCCAAAACAAAAACTAGAAAAATTAATAAAAAAACACAAGATTCAAAAAAAGTCAGCAGAAATTCTCACAAAAAACATTGACTTAATAGAACTATTTGAAAAAATAATACAAAAAGTAAACCCTCAACTTGCAACAAGATGGGTAACAGAAGAACTTCTAAGTGTTTTAAATTATAACAAAATCTCTCTCGAGGATACAGATATAAAACCAGAACACTTTATTGAACTTCTTGAATTAATAGAAAATAAATATCTAACAGAACTAAAAGCAAAAGATATTTTAAGAACATGGAAAGAAAAATCAGAATCTCCAAAAAAATCAGCAAAGTCACAATCTCAAATAACCGACGACAAACAAATTTTAGAATGGGTAAAACAAGCAATTAAAAAAAGCACAAAAGCAGTTGAAGATTACAAAGCAGGCGAACAAAAAGCACTTAATTTCTTAATCGGAGATGTCATGCAAATTTCAAATAAACGAGCAAACTATCAAAAAGTAAAAGAGCTTCTAGAAAAAGAGTTAGAATAAACGAGCTCGGAAGGAATTGGGCCTCACACTTGTTCGACCTGCTTCGCCTATGCTTAGTCAAAGCAAACCCAAGGGTTCAATTGAATATTATAACGAGCTCGGAAGGAATTGAACCCTCATCTACAGGGCCGAAACCTGTTATCCTATCCGTTGAACGACGAGCCCGTAATAAAATCAGAAATATTAACTTTATAATTTTAACTAAACAAATAGACAAAGTTTTTATATCTAATTTTTCTAATATTAAAAATAGAAAATGGAAAAACATCACAAGATAATAATCGGGGGAGTAAGCACTCTTACAATTATAATCCTTCTTACAAATAGCATTTTTCTTTATATTCTCTACGGACAATTAAACTTAATTTATAAAGAATTAAACAAAGAAATTTCTGACTTGCAGACAGACACTCAATCAAAAATAAACGAACTAAGCACAGTAATTCTAGAAACAAAATCAGAAATTTTCACAATAAACAAATCACTAAAAACTGAAATCACTCAGCTAAAGGCGTCGACAAGTTCAGATTTTTCTGGAATAATTGAAGATTCTGTAAAATCTGTTGTAACAATTAAAACAGATACTGGACAAGGAACAGGATTTCTAATCACCGACGACGGATATTTAGTAACAAATTATCATGTAATAAAAGACGCAACAGCAGCAACAGTTTATACTTACGACGGAGCAGATCATCAAGTTTCAATGGCTGGCTATGATCCTAACTTTGACGTTGCTCTTTTAAAGATTTCTGGAAGTTACAATAAATTAAATTTAGGAGATTCTGACTTAATACAAATTGGAGAAAAAGTTATAGCAATCGGAAATCCTCTCGGATTGCAATTTTCAGTTTCAGAAGGAATCATCTCTGCTTCAAACAGGGCTGGCCCAACAGGAATTGAAGCATACATTCAAACCGACGCTGCACTGAACCCAGGAAATTCTGGAGGACCATTAATAAACAAAAACGGAAAAGCAATTGGAATAAATAATTTCAAAATCGGCTCAGGAGAAAATTTAGGATTCGCTCTAGAATCAAACATCCTAAAAGAATCCATCAACGCTATTTCCAAAAAATACTCTAATCAAACATTAATTTAATAAACCTATTTCGACTAAATAAAATATGACTAAAAAAAGTGAGTTGGGAATAACAGTTGAAAAAGATGATTTCTCAGAATGGTTTACTCAATTAATGATAAAGGCAGATTTAGCAGATTATACTGATGTTTCTGGTTGTATGGTTTTTAAGCCAGATTCTTATCAAATTTGGGAAAAAATTAAAACAGAGATAGATAAAAAATTTAAGCCATTAGGAGTTAAAAATTGTTGTTTTCCATTATTGATTCCAGAAAAATTATTAAATATAGAAAAAGCACATGTTCAGGGTTTTTCACCTGAAGTTGCTTGGGTTACAGAAGCAGGTAATACTAAACTTGCTGAAAGATTAGCTGTTCGTCCAACTTCAGAAACAATAATGTATCCTTCTTATGCTAAATGGATTAGAAGCTGGAGAGATTTGCCCTTAAGATATAATCAATGGGATAATGTTATAAGATGGGAGTTTAGTCATCCTGTTCCATTTTTTAGAACAAGAGAGTTTTTATTTAATGAACTTCATACTGTTGTAGCTTCTGAAAAAGAAGCAATGAAAGAGGGCTATGAAATTTTAGATATCTATGATGATTTTTGCTCTAATTATTTAGCATTATATGGAGTTGCAGGTAAGAAAACAGAAAGAGAAAAATTTGCAGGAGGAGTAGCTTCTTGGAAACTTCATTATATTTTATCTAATGGAAAAGTTATAGAAGGATGCTGTTTTCATTATGATGCACAAAATTTTGCAAAAGCATATAATATAAAATTCTTAGATGAAAAAGGAAAAGAACAATATGGATTTCAGAACACATATGCAATTTCAACAAGAATGTTGGGAACTATGTTTGCAGTACATGCAGATGAAAAAGGATTGATTATTCCCCCAAAGATAGCGGTAAATTCAATTGTTATAATCCCGATAATGCTTGAAGGAACAAGGGAAAAAGTTCTTAAAATAGCTGAAAAAATAAAAAAAGATTTAGAAGAATTTTCTCCATTATTGGATTCAAGAGAAAATTATACTCCCGGATTTAAATTTAATGAATGGGAGTTAAAAGGAATTCCAATAAGAATTGAAATAGGTCCAAAAGATATAGAAAAAAATCAAGCAATAGTTGTAAGAAGAGACAATTTACAAAAAGAAGCAGTAAAGATTAGTGAGCTAAAAAAGAATATTAATAAAAAGTTAGAGGAAATACAGAAAAATCTATTTGAAAAATCCAAAAAGTTATTTAAATCTAAAATAGAAAAAGCAGATTCTTTAGAAAAATTAAAAAAAGTAATACAAAATAAAAAAGTAGGCATTGTTCCTTTATGTAATGATGAGAAATGTGAAGAAACAATGAAATTTGAAACAAAGGGAGCAAAGGCTTTATTTATCTCTGAAAAAGATAAAATTAAATCAGAAAAGTGTATTATTTGCAAGAAAAAAGCAGATTACATAATTTATGCTGGAAAATCATATTAAATATTAACAAATAGTATCTTTCTATATTTCTCTTTTTTTAAATTATTCATATTTTCGAGAGTTCTCTACAGCCAAGTCAAGCTCACATTCTAATCTTAGAGTTGCTTCCCAAAGCCGGTTAAGCTCTCTTTCTACATATATTTTTTCTGCCATATTTGATTTCATCTTAGCAATTCAACTCAGCCCTTCTTTTGTCTGAATAAGAAAAATAACACCCTCAATTCAGACCCAAGAAAGCCGAACTGATTAGTGTTTAACAGCTAAAATAGAGCCAAAGCTATAACCACAAAAATTCCATGTGGGCTTCACTCTATTTTTCATATTAAATAAAGAACTCTTTCATTTATATATTTTTCTCTCGTCGATAAATTACTTAAAAGGAGTAAAAGTCAGTTTAACAATTTAATTAAATTTTTTCTAAAAATTTCTAAATTCTCCAAACCGACTTGAGCACCCACAGCACACTCATGCCCTCCAGAACGAGAATCAGAAATTTCTATTAATGCTTTTGCAATTAAATCCCGAACATTTTTACCTCGCGCAGAAATATTTACTCTCGTGCCATTTACATATCCAACAACAATAATTTTCTTTGGAAATATATAACTAAGTTCATTGGACAAATCTCCACTAATACTCAAATCTCCTCCATATTCAAAAAATAAAAGTTTAGAATCTCCAGACTCCATTGCCTTTTGCAAAAGTTTTTGGTACTTCTTATTAATAAATTCAAATCTTTCGTGGATTGATTTATTCTTACTATTCTCCTCGAGAATATCATAAGGGCCCTTTGCTTTTGTTAAAAATTTTAACATACTTACAACATTCGTTGTTCTGTCTTTTAGCCCAAATCCAAATGTCCTAGAAATTTTACCTATATCTGATTTGTAAAAAATATCAAATGCATCTTTTGTATCAATAGAAAGTTCTGGAAATTGCTTCCGAAATTCAGAATAAAATTCTGGAAAAAATCTATCTGAAATGCAACCCACAACTGCAATCCACAAATCGTCTTTTTTCTGAGTAACCTGATAGCACAACGCAGTAACAGGCTCATTTGTTTTATTCTCATTAAAAAGAGGATTATAATAATTCACAAAATCTGGAATCTCAATCTGAACATCATGATGATCAATCCAAACAACAGGGAGATTTACTTTTGCAACTTCTTCAAAAAAACTCTTTGAAATCACAGGTTTATCGAGTATAAAAATATAATCTGCATTTAACTCTTGCACTTTTCTAAAATAACTAGCATCTAAATCTGGAAAACTTTTAACAGCAACGCCTTTTCCTCTCTCAATATATCTCTGCAACAAAAGAAAACTGCAAAGTCCATCCTGATCATTATCAAAAAAGAAAACAGGATTCTGCGCTTTTTCAAGATGTTCTTTAATTTCTTGAACTTGTTTTGAAGTTAACATGATTAAATGAGAAATTATAGATTTATAGAAGTTTCTAGAAGTTAAATAAAAAGAAACATTTAAATATATAGCAATTATATAGCTTACTATGGTAACAACAATACAAATAAGTCCAGAACTTTTAGAGAAACTTCAAAAGATGAAAATACATATAAAAGAAAGTTATGAAGAATTAATCTGGGATTTAATTGAAGATAGAATGAAACTATCAAGATCGGAAGAGCTCAC
>CAYIAD010000040.1:0-6010 GCA_964361295.1 Candidatus Woesearchaeota archaeon | reverse complement strand
GCCTCTCCCCATATTTTCATATCTGCTTTGCTTAGATTTTTTGTTTATCCTCTTTTAAAACCAATTAATAATTTTCTCTGGGCTTTAAAACAACTCTCAATTATTTCTTTAGGAGAATCAATCTCTCCTTTAATTTCATCACCAATTGTCTCTTCAATTGCTCTCCAGCAATGCAAACACTTATTATCGCACCACATAACAGCAGGACTCATCTGACAGCATCTATGACTTTTTATTCCATAAAATTTCTCTTTATAACAAACACCTTCATTTCTTATTGATTTTTTTGTCCATCTGCAAATTTGCACAGCAGAGTGATTTCCAACTATTCCGTAATGCTGTTTTTTTAATATTTTTTTTATTCTTTCATTTATCATAAAATATTATTCAGAATTTAATATATAAATTTCACTAAAAGAAACTCTTTGCCCAGAAAAACATAAGAACTGCAATTAAAAATAAAAATAAATAAGTCATAAATGAGAATGCTATTTTTGCTATTTTTTGACTTTTAGTTATTCCTAATATAGTTAGATAAAAGAATCTTCCTCCATCAAAGATTCCAACAGGAAGCATATTCATTAAAGCGACGCTGATAGAGATTAAAATCATCCACCAAAGCAAATTATACAAAAATATACTCCATCCATCCCATTTTGGTTTGTAATAAATTCCTGGCTCTTTAAAGCTAGAAGCCATTTTGATTATGCTATTCAAAACTCCTGTTCTCTGCTGAGGGAAAAATCCAATTCCAATCCAAACCATTTCACTTTCTGGAGATTTTTCTAAAATAACTTTTACTTCCTCTTCAACTTCCTTATCGATAAATGAAACACCAACTTTTTCTCCAACAGAATATTTTTTCAATTCTAAAGCAAACTGCTCCTTGCTGGTTATTTCAATACCATTTAGTTGAGTGATTATCTGCCCAATTTTATTTTTAATCGCAGGAGCATTATAATAAACATAAGCATATTTTCCGTCGCTGGTAAATCCTTTAATTCCATAATAATTTCTATAATTAGTATTAATCTCGCTTAACGAGCTTCCATTTAAACTTTGCAAAACTTCTGAATAATTTGGATTGATTAAACTAATATTTTTTACCATAGTGATATTTGCAGTAGGTATAGCTGTAAAAGCATAATCATCAAACTTAATACCTCCCGGAGTAAATGCAACAGAAAAAAATTCCCAAAGCACAAAAACAAACAAAACAGCGACGATTATATTTGCAAAAGTTCCTGCAGATAAAATTGCAAGTTGCTGAACCTTTTTATGTCGCGCCATCTTTTTCTCATCTAACTCAACAAAAGCAGCTAAGAAAACCGGGAGGAAAAATGGAAAAAATCCAAAGCCAGTAGATTTTATTTTTATTTTATTTTTTGCTGCAAAAATTCCATGAGCAAATTCATGCGAAATTGCAATAACAGCGAGGATAACAATCCAGTAAGTAAAATAAAACGGAGGCAAAAAATCAATTTTAAATGCTTGAGGAAGATAAGGAATCAGTGGCATTATTGGAGGAACTTTAACTGCTCTAACTACTTCAGGAAAAAAAAGATAAACCCAGACAATCTTCCCCAAAAAATAAATCATCGTAACCATTAATACATACCCCATTCCAATAGAAACAAAACTCAAAACATTAAGAAGTTTAGAATACTTTTTACCAATATAATTAATCAGTTTTATTCCCCATACTGCTTTATACAAAAACAAGAGACCTTCTTTTTTTAAGTTAGCCCTATTTCTATATAAAAATACAGACACGAAAACTGCAAATATCACCAACAGAGCAATATCATATACGACAAATTCCATCTTTGAATTATGATTACTTCTTTTTTAGTGGTCTGAAATTAGTTTTACCACACTTTCTGCATTTGATTTTTCCTTGTAAAATTTTAAGAGGGTCTGCTTTTTTCTTGGATTTGCAATTTCTGCAAACAAAAACATTCCTGAAAAGTCTTCTTTGTGCTTCAATTATTTTTCCTGCCATTTTATAATTTTCTTTTGATTATTTTTACTCCTTCAATATCCCAATACTCACAATTTTCTCCCTCGGTTAATAATTGAAAGACATCATCTTCGGGGCAATCCACGTCGAGAGTTTCAAAACTTTCTAAATCCATAATATTCGCTTTTTTATCTCCTTTAGAAAGAACCTGCGCTTTTCTTTTGTCTACTATCGGAACTTCAACTCTGTCGTGTCCAGGAACTACAAAAACTTTTTTGTTTCCAGAAATCATTCCAACAGCTTCAATTCTGCATTTAGCATGCCCATGTTTTCCAGTTTTAGAAACATCCATCTTTTTAACAGTGCACGCCTCTCCATCAACAAGAATATTTGTTCCAGTCTTTGCTTCAATAGCATTTATAATTTTTGAAACCATAATTAAACTAAAAAATTTTAGTTTATAAATTTTTAGTAATTCAATTAATTTTATAAATCCCCTTTTTCTTTTCAAATCATGGTTTTACAAAAAAAAGATTTTATTGAAATCCAATTTACTGGAAGACTAAAAGAAAACCAAGAAATTTTTGATTCAAATATTAAAGAATATTTAGCAAAAGCAAATTTGACTCAAGAACCAAAGCCGTTTATTTTTTCTCTTGGACAAGGAATGTTTTTGCAGGGAATTGATGATTTTCTCGTCGGTAAACCAGAAATACCATCAAATTATAAAATAGAACTTCCTCCAGAAAAAGCTTTTGGTCCAAGACTTTCTCAATTAATTCAGCTCATGCCAATAAAAGTTTTCCAGCAGCAAAAAGTTTATCCTGTCCCAGGAGCAATGTTCAACTTCGACGGAAGAATAGGAAAAATTCTTTCTGTTTCAGGAGGAAGAGTCAGAGTAGATTTTAATAATCCTATTTCGGGAAAATCTGTAATCTATGATGTTAAAGTTCTTAGAAAAATTTCAGACCAAAACGAAAAAGTAAAATCTTTCATAAATTTCTTATTCCGAAGAGATTTAAAATTTGAGATAATTTCCGATAAAATTATAATTGAAGTTGAGAAAAAAATGGCAGAATTTATCAAGCTTTTTGATGGAAAATTCAAAGAGTTATTTGGAGTTGGATTAGAAGTAAAAGAAATATCTAATGCAGAGAAAAAAATAGAAAATGCTCTCGGAAAAGAAACTACTAATCAATTTAAAGAAGTTCCTAAAGAATCTCTTTCTGCTAACTAATTATCTTCTTCTATCTCAACAATCCTTCCGGCCTAAGCAACTGCATTTGGTCGCAATCATTTATATCCCACAAAATATAAATGATTAAAAATAGTAGTTCACTTTTTATAAAATGGAAAACATTTATTCAAAAGAGGAAGGACATAGAAAATTTGACCCTGAAACAGAAAATCTTCCTATGACTATTTCTTCTGAGATTAAAGAGATTGATAGAGAGTTAGAAGAACTTTTGAAAAAACAATCAGCAAAGACAAAAGTTATTGGAATTGGGGGAGGAGGAAATAATTCTTTATCTAGAATGAAAGAAATAGGAATTAAGGGAGGAGAGTTAATTGCAATAAACACCGACGCACAAGATTTGCTTTATGCTCGTGCAGATCAAAAAATTTTAATTGGAAGAGAGCTGACTCAAGGATTAGGAGCAGGAAGCAATCCTAAAATCGGAGAAGAATCTGCTAAAGAATCAGAATCTGAAATTAAGAAAAAGATTGCAGGTGCTGATATGATTTTTATAACCTGTGGTTTAGGCGGAGGAACAGGAACAGGCGCAGCTCCAGAAGTTGCAAGAATTGCAAAAAAACAAGGCGCTCTTACTATCGGAGTTGTAACACTTCCATTTACAATTGAAGGAAGAAAAAGAATTGAAAACGCAATGGAAGGACTAGAAAAATTAGAATCTATTGTAGATACTTTAATAGTAATTCCAAATGACAAACTTTTAGAACTTGCCCCAGAACTTCCTCTTCACACCGCCTTCAAAATTTCCGACGAGATTTTAACAAATGCAGTTAAAGGAATTACAGAGTTGGTTACAACTTCTGGTTTAGTGAATTTAGATTTCGCAGATATCAAAGCAGTAATGACAAATGGTGGAGTTTCTTTAATAGGAATGGGGGAGTCAGATATTGAAAATAGAGCAATTGATGCAGTAACAAAAGCAATTAAAAACCCTCTCCTCGACGTGGATATTTCAAATGCAGGAGGAGCTTTAGTAAATATTATCGGAGGACCAGATATGAGTTTAGAAGAAGCAAAATCAATAATTGAACAAGTCGGAAATAAACTTAGCCCAGATGCAAAATTAATTTGGGGAGCACAAATCACTCCAGATATGGAAAAATCAATCCGAGTTTTAATAATTGTAACAGGAGTAAAAAGCTCTCAAATACGAGGACGAACAAGTTCAAAATCAGATTCTAAACACCAAGAAATTGAAGATGAATTAGGAATTGATTTCTTTGAATAATTTTAAAAACCCACAACCTCTATTTATTATATGGCAGAATACATTCAGAAATTGCAATCCTTTTTTGTTCAGTGCAAACGAGTTTGGATGGCGTTGAAAAAACCATCGAGAAAAGAGTATGAACAAATTGCAAAAGTTTCTGCAATTGGAATCGGAATAATCGGACTAATTGGTTTTTTAATTTCTATAATTATGAAAATGTTTTCAGGATAATTTCATAAAGTTTAAATACCCTTTTTTCACATTAATTATATCTTTCTAAGATATTAACTCTTAGACGGAGCTAAACACAATGATTTTCATTATAAAAGTAACAACAAATAAAGAAGAGCGAGCCATCGATATGGTTGCTGAAAAAGCTCAGAAAAAAAATCTGAATATTTTTTCAGTTTCTCGTCCATATGGACTTAGAGGATATATTCTTTTAGAAGCTGAAGACAGAGAATCTGCGGAAGATTCAGTTTTTAATTTGCCTTATGTCAAAGGTATCGTCGGGAAAACTATTTCTTACGAAGAAATAAAAAATATGGTTGAACAATCAGCAATAACTATTTCAATTCAAGAAGGAGATATCGTAGAAATAATCGGCTCAACTTTAAAAGGAGAAAAAGCAAAAGTTTCAAGAATTGACAAACAAAAAGAAGAAGTTGTAGTAACGCTTTTAGGAGCAGTAGTTCCACTTCCAGTAACACTTAAATTAGATAACGTAAAGGTTATAAGGCGTGAATCTGAACAAGGAGAAGAAAATGGAAATTAAACTTTTAGTCGAGGGCGGTTCAATGAAACCCGGTCCAGCGCTTAGCCAACAGCTTGGGCCAGCAGGAATAAATATCGGACAAGTAATCTCAAAAATTAACGACGCTACAAAATCTTTCAACGGATTAAAAGTCCCGGTTATATTAAATGTAAATACTAAAACAAAAGAATTTGAAATTCAAGTTGCTTCTCCACCAGTTTCAGAATTAATAAAAAAACAAATTAAAATTGAAAAAGGTTCTGGATTGCAGAAAAAAATGTACGCTGGAAATGCTTCCATCGAAGATATAATTTCTGTTGCTAAAACAAAATTCCCTAATTTACTTTGTAAAAATTTAAAATCTGCAGTAAGTACTGTTGCTGGAACTTGTTCTAGTTTAGGAATGTTAATAGAAAATAAAATTGCAAAAGAAACAGTTATAGATATTAACGAGGGAAAATATGATAGAGAAATAAAATCCGAAAAAACAGAAACTCCGTCGGAAAAGAGAAAAAAATTAGACGAATATTTTAATGAAGTTCGTTCAGCTCAAGAAAAACAGAAAAAGGCAGAGGAAGTTGCAGCAGCAGCTATAGAAGCTGAAAAAGCAGCAACAACTGCAACTGCTACAACAACAGCGACAGCAACTGCTACAACAACAAAAGCAGTGGCTCCAACTGGAGCTAAACCAGCTGAAACTCCCGCGCCCACAAAAAAATAAGTTTATAAATTAGTTATATAATTTATAATGGGGGGCTGTGGGGTAGCCTGGTAGCCTTTCAGGTTTGGGACCTGACGACCCCGGTTCAAATCCGGGCAGCCCCATTTTTG
>CAYIAD010000039.1:0-6014 GCA_964361295.1 Candidatus Woesearchaeota archaeon | reverse complement strand
CCTACACGACGCTCTTCCGATCTCTGAAATGCTTGCGTATTTTTGGCTGTTACTTCAGTATAAAATGAGCATTCTTATTACTGGTGGAACAGCGTCGGGAAAAACCAGTTTGTTAAACGCTATTGCGTTCTTTATTCCTCCTGAACTGAGAGTAGTTTCTATTGAAGATACAAGAGAATTAAATTTGCCGAGGGAGAACTGGTTGCCGAGCGTTGTAAGAGCAGCGACGAGTGGTGGAACTGGAGAGGTTGATTTATTTACCTTATTAAGAAGTTCATTTAGACAAGCTCCAGATTATGTAATTGTTGGGGAAGTAAGAGGAAAAGAAGCTTATGTTTTATTTCAGGGAATGGCTTCAGGACACTCGTCAATTAGCACAATGCATGCAGATTCTGTTGATACTGTTATAAAAAGATTGGAAACACCTCCGATTGAACTTTCTCCGACGCTGTTAAATATTTTAGATTGTGTTTGCATAATGACTCACGCAATTGCAAACAAGCAAGAAACTAGAAAATTAAGAGAAATTGTTGAAATAGTAAATGTAACATCAGAGGGAATTGCTATGACTAATACTCCTTTCATATGGAATCCAAGCGAGGACAAATTTTACTTTAAAAAAAGTAGCAGGATATTTGAAAAAATTTCTAAGAGATATGGAATAAAATTAGAGGAGTTAGAATTAGAGTTTAGAAGGAGAGTAAATGTGCTTTATCAGATGTATAAAAAAAACATTACTGGATTTAAAGAAGTTCAGGATTTAATCAATGAGTATTACAAAAACCCCTCGATAGTTTTGCAGAAGCTGGGAATAGAACAAACATAATATTTAATAATGGAAATTACCTGTTTCTGATATGGAGAAAAAAGAGGTTCCAAAAAGTGAAGAAAGAGTTTCTTTTGAAGAAGATATTGATTTCATAAAACAGCTTATTGAAACTTTAAAAGAATCTGAAGTTCAGCTTGAAAAAGCATACTATAAAAAACAAAATGAAGATTTTACAGATATAAAAAAATTTATGATTTCTATTCAGGAGGAGATAGAGACGGTGTTAAATGAGTGAAAATTTTAATGAGATAAAAAAGATTATTGACAGAGAGATAGCAATAGTCCGAGAGATAAAGATTCTCCTGAATGAGTTAAAAACAAATGTAGAATCTGATGAAAAAAATTTGATAGTTTCACAGATAGCAATTTTGAAAAAGTATTTGAAGAAAAATAATGAAGCGTTTTTAGAAGAATTAAAAGGAATTGGATTAATAAAAACTCTAGAAAAGCAAGAAGCAATTCCAACAGAAGAAGTAAAAGAAAAAATTATAGTTCATAAAAAAGCGACTAAATCCACATCTGCAAAAAGAAAAATTAATTTGGGAGATTTTGAACTTTCTGAGATTGAAAAAATTACTCTAAAAAGATTAAAGAAAAAGAAAGAGAAAAAGAAAGAAGTCCGGGAATCAAAACCAAGCAGATACATTCAAATATCCAACAAAATATTCTCTAGAATTTCCACTGATTTAAGCCAAGAACCATTTTTTAAAGGAATGAAAAAAGATTTGGTTAAGGCAAATCTGGAAGTTCTTCCAAGCAGTTATATTTCTATGATGTTTTTTACAACAATTATCGTCGGTGTTTTAAGCATTCTTGCCATGATTTTTTTTCTATTTTTTAATTTTGGGGTGGAGCTTCCTTTTATAACGATTTCTAGTGAATCAATTGGAATTAGATTTTTGAAAGTGTTTTGGATTCCAATAATTCTACCCATCATTTGCTTTTCTGCAATGTATTTTTATCCAGGAGTAGAAAAAAAATCTGCAAGCAATTTAATAAATCAAGAACTTCCTTTTGCAACAATTCATATGTCTGCAATTTCTGGCGCCCTTATTGAACCGACGCAAATTTTTAAAATTCTTATTTCCACAGAAGATTATCCTAATACTGCAAGGCAGTTTGTTAGATTGCTTAATTTAATAAATTTACAAGGGTATAGTTTAGTCAGTGCTTTAAGGACAACTGCGTTCAACTGCCCGAGTTCTAAACTTTCTGAACTTCTTAATGGTTTAGCTACGACAATGACTTCTGGAGGTTCATTGCAAACTTTTTTTGAAAAAAGGGCAGAGACACTTTTATTAGATTATCGCTTGGAAAAAGAAAAATATGCCAAGAGCGCGGAAACATTCATGGACATTTATATCAGCGTCGTGATTGCGGCTCCGATGATTTTAATGTTGCTTTTGATTATGATGAAAATAAGCGGTATTGGATTGGGATTTAGCACAAGCACCATTGGAATTATGATGATTCTTGGAGTTTCTATGATGAATGTTTTATTCCTTGTTTTTTTAAACATTAGGGGGGCTACAGCAGAATAATGGAATTCAAGAAACCTCATATTATCGGATTATCAGTAGGATTGGTGATAATTATTGTTGGAATATTTTTAAGCGGGAATGTTAAATTATTCCTTATTGGAATTGGTATTTTTGCAGGCATAATTCCATTTGCACTTTCTTTTATTTATGAAGTAACGATGACTACAGAAAAAGAAGAAATGTTTTTAGAGTTTGCTAGGAACTTGGTTGAAAGTGTAAAAACAGGTACGCCTATAAGCAAAAGCATAGTTAATTTAAAAGAAAAACAATACGGAGTTTTAAGCCAGCATATAAATAAATTAGCAGACCAAATTATTATTGGAATTCCTTTATCTTCGGCTCTGAAAACTTTTGCTAAAGATGCAGATAATAAAACTATTTCAAGGGCTCTAACTTTAATTGGACAGGCAGAAAAAGCAGGAGGAGATATTGGGCAAATTTTAGAATCTGTTGCTGGTTCTGTGAGCATGACTGATAAATTAAAAAAAGAAAGAAAGGCGTCTGTGTCGACGCTGGTTGTTCAGGGTTATATAATTTTCATTGTATTTATATTAATTATATTAGTTATGCAATTCAAAATAATCCCCATGGTAGCAGGACTAAGCGGGGGACTTGAAGAAGCCGGACTTCTTGGAGGAGGGGGCGGAGAAATTGATGCAAAAGAAATCGCAAATTCTTTTTTATATTTATTATTAATTCAGGGATTTTTTAGCGGATTGACTATTGGAAAACTTGCAGAAGGCAATATTAAGAACGGAATTAAACACTCTCTGGCGCTGATGCTAATATCTTTCTTTATTTCAGCGACGGCAAATTTATTTTTAGGATGAAAAAGAAAGCATCTCATGTTGGATTAGTTCTTTCATTTGTAATTTTTGTAACTTTTGTTTTTTTTGTGTTCACGATTCTTAATCCAGCAGTAAAAAAAGAAAGAGGAAAAGAAATTGTCCTTGGAGCTGTTAAAGAAAACATTATTGAAAAAATAAGTTCCAATTTAAGCTCAACATCTCTTAAAGTTAAGGATACAACAGTAATAGAAGAGAGTTGTTTTGAAATCTCGGGTATTCCTGAAATAACCAGTGAAAATACTGTTGTAAAAGGTGAAGAAAATAATCTTGTTGGATTTACTGTGGAAGAAAATAGAAGAATTCGCATTAACAATATAGTAGCTAAATTTTTTAAGATATATCTTTCTAAAGAATTTATAACTGAATCTGGAGGCAGAGAAGTGTGCGACTTGCTAACCGAAGATGAATACACTCTTGGCTCAGCACGCACAACAAATTATGTTTTTGAAAATAAGATTAATGAACTTCTTCTGAAATACGACGATAACTATACTGGACTAAAAGATGACTTAGGAGTAACAGAAGATACAAATTTCGGAATTAGTTTCACGAATAGCAGTGAAGATGAAATACAAAAAGGATTTGAATCTGTCTCTGGAAATGTTTATATTGAAGAAATTCCAATACAATACTATAATAATTTAGCAGATATAAAATCTGGCTCAATAAAAATTCGTATTTGGTAAATAAAAAATGATGATGAAAAATAAAAGGGGATGGATTCGCATAGTAGAAGCATTTGTATCTATACTTCTAATAACTGGAGCAATATTAATTGTAATTAACAAAGGATATATTAAAACTCCGAATATAACTGAAAAAGTTTATGATACAGAAGTCGCAGTTCTTAGGGAGATAGAATTAAATGATGAATTAAGAAAAGTTGTATTAGATATTCCTCAATCACGACTTCCAGTAAAATGGGATGATGAAAATTTTCCGCTTCAAATAAGGGAAATAGTAAATTCACGAATTCCAGAATATCTTGAATGTTCAGCTAATATATGCGCACTCAAGGACATATGTGGAATGGCAGATTATATTGAAAAAGATGTTTATGTTCAGGCAGTTGCAATTGCTGCAAATATTCAGACATATAGCCCAAGACAGATTAAATTATTCTGCTGGCAAAAATAAGAAAGATTTATAGAACATATGACATTTACAGAAGTCATGAACCTCTTTTAAAGATTAATCAAATTATAAATTTGTTTTCTTAATCTGCTGTTAGTTGCCTTGAATACTTGGAGAGGTTGAATTTTAATGCAATGTTCCGAATGAAAAATTCAAAATTAAGTTTGAGTTTTACTTGGAGTCACCGATTTTTTTTGTTTCTTTTTTTTCTAAAAAAATGGGGATTTCCGTCTTTTTGATTCTTTTCTTAAAAAAAGAAATTATTTATTTTTTAAGTTCTACAAGAATTTTTTTAAATAGCTAACTTGTCTTTTAATTCATTTAAGAACTTAATTTGCACTTCTCGGTATTTTTTAACATCTTCCTCAAATGGTTTTGTAGAATCTATAAAGTCGATTACTTCTTGAATATCCATAAATTTTTCTCCATCCCATTTATCTTCTTCATCGATATCTGCAATCTCCGAATCAACTATTTCCCCGAAAAAGAAATGCATCTCATCTCCTTGATAAATTTCATATCTTTTTTTCTGTTTCTCAGTTTTTGCCCAATTTTCTCCCCAACTAATTTGAATTTTTCCTAGCTCTCCATTTATTTTAACTTTAAATTCTGTTTCTTCTAACACTTCTCGAATCATTCCTTCCCAAATATTTTCTCCATCGTCTATTCCTCCTCCTGGAAAAATAATAAAACCTTTCTCGCTTTTTCTAGCTAAGATTTTACCTTCTGCATTGAGAAAATATCCTTCACAATTTTTTCTAAAATGTAATTTTAATCTATCCATGGTATCTTCCATTCTTTTGTATTTCGGCTCTCACTACATTATAAATTTCTTGAGCAACTACGTCTTCTGATTGATTAGCATCTACTCTTATAAATCTTCATTAAGTATTTCTGTATTTATCATAATCTTAGTTTAGTTTCTATTCTTAAAAATCTTTCTCATAACACAAGATAATAAAGAATTATTCTTGTTATAAATAATCTCAATGTAACGCAATGGTTATTAGTATTTCCAAATCCATTTACTCTTTCTGATGCAGAAAAAACAATTGATCATATGATAAAAAGATCCGAAGAAAAGCCTAGAGTAAGCTATAATCTTGCAATAGAACTTCAAGGAGAGAAAAGATTGATTGGAGGAATCGGGTTAGTAAAAGTGAATCTCCCTAAGGCAAGACCTTAGGGCATCTAGAAATTATCTAACCTTAACTGCTCTCCCTTTCTTCCTTGATTTTTTAAGTAAGTTCTAATTATTTCTGCGTTTATCCCTTCTCCTACAGTGCCAACATACCCTCCGTCGCTCCAGAATTCTCCACCCCACAATTCTTTTTTCAAATCAGGATACTCTTCAAATAATTTTATTGCTGTTATGCTTTTCACAATTCTAAAAATTTGTGAGGCAGAATATTTTGGCACAGATTGAAGCATAAAATGAACATGGTCTTCGTCAAAACCAATTGTTTCAAACTTTATAGAATATCTTTCTTCTAATCCTTTGCAAACTCTCTTAAAAAATTCTACGTATCTTCCGTCGAGAAACAAATCTTTTCTGTATTTTATGCAAAAAACAAAATGGTATTTTATCTTAAAAACTTTATGATATGATTGGCTCTGTTGAAAAAGTACCCAGAGAAAATTACTTAACTCTGGGAACATTGA
>CAYIAD010000038.1:0-6322 GCA_964361295.1 Candidatus Woesearchaeota archaeon | reverse complement strand
AAAGCAAATTTACAGGTTATACCTGTAGTGTTACCTTAATCATGCAACAGAGCCTAATGGGGTGACTAAGAATCAAAATGCAAATTTCAGTTGCATATATGGGCTCCCTATGAAAAATCTTTAATTTTTTATGCGTGAATGAAATGAGCGGGGATATTCAGTATGGGGCTCCCGGGAGTCGAACCCGGCACACCATGATCTTCAGTCATGTGCTCTCCCGCTGAGCTAGAGCCCCTTCAGGAATTAGGAACTAGCGAAGCCTCGTCCTTCGACGAATGTAGCTAGAGCCCCAGATGATTTTAATATTATAATTAGTTAATACTTTTACTTTTAAATATATTGATTATATATTATAAAAAAAGAAAATAAAAAATAATAAAGATTTTGTAAAAATCTGGCTATAAAAAAATGTGCGATTTTTATTATAACAAGAGTATGATTGTAAGTCAGGAATAGTGAGAGTTTTCACGAGCTATAGCATCACAACAGGAAGCGAGTGGGGGCTCGAATAAAGATTTTGTAAAAATCTTGCTATAAAAAATTGTAAGTCAGGAATAGGCCAGATTTTGTCATTCTCTGTTTCTTTTTCAAGACAGACAGAATGTGTTAACATTCAACTATGCGGCTTTATGCCTTGCACTAACTGGGATGTTCGTTTCATCAAATCTTGTCTCTCAAAGTTTCTCCCACGGATTCATTACTCCTGACAAGCTGTGTCGTTTCTGTAACATTGCCTTACCTTCACAAGTAACTGGAATTTCTCCAGCAGTCTTTTGCTCGCGACCTCGCACGCAGTTCCTTATGGATTATACTGCTACCACAAAATCGCTCGTAGTGTCCGGACCTTCCTCACGACGCGAACTTGTTCGCGAAGTCCCGAAGGAGAACTCAGAAATCATAATTTTATTTCTTGGTAATTTAATACCAGAGTCCCGAAGTTAACTACCTGACTTACAAGAATAGATGAAATTTTGAGTTTTTAATTCTTTCTTTCGTTAATTTATTAAATGCCTTTTTCCTGTTATAAAAATGAAAGAGGCGTATCAAAAGAGTCCAAAAGATTTTTTTCAAGAACTTGAAACTTCTGAAAATGGAATTAATTCAGAGGAAGCTAAAATCCGATTGGAAAAATACGGAAAAAATGAGATTAAAAAAATAGAAAAGTTCAGAGCATTAAAAATTTTATTTAACCAGTTTAATTCTTTTTTGATTTACATTTTAATCTTCGCTGCATTAATATCATTTATAATTAGTAATTTTATTGATGGAATAGTAATCTCTATCATTGTAATATTAAATGCTGGGTTTGGTTTTTTTCAACAGTATAAGGCAGAGCAATCAATAGATGATTTAAAAAAAATTCTAATTCCTAAATCTCGAGTTCTTAGAAACGAAATTGTTTCTGAGATTTTTTCATTCGATTTAGTTCCGGGAGATATAATTCTTCTTGATGCAGGAGATAGAATAAATGCAGATTGTAGAATTTTGGAATCAGAGAATCTTCAAACAAACGAGGCAATTTTAACGGGGGAGAGTTTCCCCATTGATAAAAATCCAGAAAATATTTATTCTAAAAAAGAATTAGCTGAACAAAAAAATCTACTATTTACTGGAACTCAGATTGTTCGTGGAACTTGCAAAGTAATAGTTATCTCAACTGGAATGAATACTCAGTTCGGTAAAATTGCATCAACTCTTCAAAAATTAGAACAACAAGAAACTCCAATGCAAAAAAGATTAGATAAATTCTCAAAACAATTAGGAATAATTATTCTCGTTGCAGTTATTCTTATCCTTATTTTAGGATTGACAGAACATTTTGATTTGAAAACTATGTTTTTTACGGCAATTGCCCTAGCTGTTTCAGCTATTCCAGAAGGGCTTCCAGCAGTCATTACAATTTCTTTTGCAATTTCATCTGTTCTAATGTCAAAGAAAAATGTTATTATCCGACGACTTTCAGCAGTTGAAAGCTTGGGTTCAGTCACTATAATCTGCTCAGATAAAACAGGAACAATGACTGAAGAGAAAATGTCAGTTCAAGAAATTTTTGCAAATAATAATTTTTTCAAGAAATTTGGAAAGGAAATTTTTCTTAACAATAAAAAAA
The DNA here is from genome assembly GCA_964361295.1 of Candidatus Woesearchaeota archaeon. Lineage (GTDB taxonomy): Archaea > Nanobdellota > Nanobdellia > Pacearchaeales > GW2011-AR1 > JABHWZ01. The sequence continues at coordinate 4,212 of CAYIAD010000038.1, read as the reverse complement.
TCGATATTAAGAAAAATCACGAACTCTCTTTGTTAATTAAAACAAGTGTGCTCTGCAACAATGCCCGTTTCGAAATTGTCGAGGATAAATACGAAATTATTGGAGACCCAACCGAACAAGCACTTATTTCAGCATCTTTAGATTTAGGATTTAACAAAAAAAACTTAATTGAGGCAGAACCAAGCATAAAAAAATTTGAATTTGACTCAAAAAGAAAAATGATGTCTGTTTTAAGGAGCAATAAACGGAGTAAAATATTGTATTCTAAAGGAGCTCCAGAAAAAATAATTTCAATGTCAAGTTTTGAAATTATATACGGAGATATTAAGAAATTAACAGAAAAAAGAAAGAAACAACTTTTAGAAAATTCTCATCTTATGGAAAATCAAGCACTTCGAGTTTTAGCATTTGCTTATAAGAATTTTTCCATAAAAGAAAAACCAGAAGAAAAAGGTCTGATTTTTTTAGGGCTTGCAGGAATGATAGACCCTCCGAGAAAAGAAGTTAAAGAGGCAATTCAACAGTGCAAAGATGCAGGAATAAAAATAAAAATGATTACTGGAGATTCAGCTTTGACAGCAAAAGCTATAGGAGATCAGATTGGAATTTCTGGAAAAATTTTGACAGAATCCGAATTAGATAAAATCAGCGATGACGATTTAATAATACTTCTTCCAGAGATAGGAATTTTTGCAAGAACCAGTCCCCAACAGAAATTAAGAATTACTCAATTGCTTCAGAAAAGTGGAGAAATTGTTGCAATTACTGGCGATGGGATAAATGATGCTCTTGCATTAAAGTCCGCAGATATCGGAGTTGCGATGGGAATTCGAGGAACAGATGTTGCACGTGATGTTTCAGACATTGTTCTTGTCGACGACAATTTTGCGTCTTTAGTTGAGGGGATAAAACACGGAAGAAAAACCTACGACAACATAAAAAAATTTACCAAATACCTTCTTACTGTTAATTTCAGCGAGATATTCTTAATAGCAATGGCATTAATTTTACAGCTTCCTTTGCCTCTTCTTCCTCTTCACATTTTATGGATAAATTTAATTACTGATTCTTTTCCAGCCCTTTCTTTAATTATGGAAAATCATGAAGATGTTATGAATAAAAAACCAAAAAAAGAAAAAAACATTTTAGATAATATATGGAAATTTGTAATTTTGGGAGGAATATTAGCATTTCTCACAGAGTCAATTGTTTATTTTTTTGGTCTTTATAATAATTTTGAAATAGACAGAATCAGAACAATTGTTTGGACAACTGCAATTCTCTTTGAACTTCTTTTTGTTTATTCCTGCCGTTCAGGAAAATCTTTATTTGAAATAGGAATTTTTTCAAATAAATGGCTTAATTATTCTGTTTTATTCTCAATAATTTTACATTTAATAATTATTTACACTCCTCTTGCAAAAATTTTCAGTGCAACTTCTTTAAATATTACAGACTGGCTATTGATTACTCCCTTCGCAATTTTTGGCTTAGTAACCTTTGAAATAACAAAAATCATTCGAAAGAAAAAATAAATGTTTTACAGAATATATCTTTTTTAATAGTAACAACATAATAAAAAAATATAAACAAGAGCCAATTGAGGGGAGGCTCTTGTTTGGGTGAAAGAGGTTTATATTATTCTTAACAAAATTTAGTTTATAAACAGACAGAAGAAAAAGTAGGTATTTATCCTCTATACTATCCAATATAAAACCTTAAATAATGTGAAAAAATCTGAATTTATGGAAGTTTATAATTGGATAGTCTCTAATAAAGAATTGTTAAAAATATTTTATGGATTAATCATAGTAGCAATTTGCTCAATCATTGTGCTTAAAGCAGATAGACTTTTTAGAATAAGTTTGCATCAAGGAATAAGATATTTTAGGAATGCATTTTTCTTTTATGGATTAGCATTTTTCACAAGATACTTTTTAGGAAGTTATTTTTTATCTCCTTTCATCAACGAGATTTATTCAATCTTCTTAAAAATTTTCTTAGAATTTTTTCTAATAATCGCAGGATTTTTTCTTTTATATAGTTTAATTTGGAAAAAAATTGAAGGAACCAAAAATCCAGCATTTAGCTCTCTTGCAAACCCAACAATTTTAATCTTCTATTTATTCAGTGTAATAATCATCGTAATTGACTATCTTTGGGATACTTATTTTTTTATGTTTATCTCACAAATTTTAATTTTCTTTTTAGCATCAGTAATTAGTTTAATCAATCTCTATCAAAATCAAAAACATGACTTCGCAAAATTCTATTTTATAGCAATGGCATTTAGTTTAATTGCCTGGCTTTTGAATTCATTTTCAGCACTTTTCCTTGACTGGAATTACCTGATAATCATTATTGTATCGTCGATAAACATTATTATTTTCTTGTTATTTTTATATGGAGTTTTAAAAATCACAAAATAAAATGGGAAAAAAACGAGAGAGACTTGAAGTTATAAGAGATGTATTGAAAGCAATTCAAAAGAATAGAACTATAAAACCAACGAGGTTGCTGTATTCTTCTAATCTTTCGCCTCAAATGTTCAAGGAATACATAAACGAACTTATAGAAAAGAAATTTATCCAGCTTGAAATCTCAGACGACGAAAAGAAAACTTTTTCTTTGACAAAAAAGGGCTATGATTTTTTGCAGGAATATAAAGTAATTGAAAATTTCGTGGGTAATTTTGGATTGTAGATATTTTTCCCCTAGCTGTTTTATAATTCTAAATAGAAGTTAAAAAATAAAAGAAATAGAAAAGATAAAAATTGAATTATTTAAGGAGCTGAGCAACACCAAGCTGTTTTCAAGAAATAGGGGTTTTTCTGATAGGAATCAAAATTAGTTCCACCATTACAGGTTCCAGGCTCACTTCCCAGGACTGTAAGATTTTTAGTTGTTGCACCAACTGTCGAACCGGTTGCTATACAAATAGAATTTGCTTTACCAAAATTACACATCTCTTTACCTGTTATAATGCCATCACCATCATAGTCTATTTTTTGTTTATAACCCTAATAATTTGCAAGTCCAAATTGCTCTTTTCGGCATTTTCCAAGCATCTCTAACACACCTTGATAAGTTACTTCACTTCCCGACGAAGAACTCACACATCCCCCATTACTCCAACTCTCTCCACTTGCACATTTCACATCACTTAAAGTATAGTAAAATCTTAATTTATTACGAATTCTATTAGTTGATGTAAATTTAATTTGCAAAGGAAGATTTGTAAGAGATTTTGTATCTCCTTTCGCCACTTCAATTTTTTCAATTAATTCTTCTACTTGATTAGGTATGAATTTGTATATAGAAATAACTCCCAAATTTGTTGTTGAAGTTTTTTCAAACATAACATAATATTTTCCTGAATCAAGTCCTACCTGATATTTTCCTTCTGCATAAGCTGAGCCAGATTGAGAAACAGCATTTCCAGTAAACCATCCAGTGCTTATTAAAGAAATTCCTAAAATACCGACGACAAACAAAATTCCTAAACTTATTTTTTTATTCATTTTTAACCTCCTTTCATTTGTATAATTTCTCTGCTAAGCAGAGTATACATCAATATTACGATGGATTATTTATTTATAAACATTGCTGTAGCGATGTATGTTATTCAAATCAGCAGAAGCAGATTGTATGCTTCAAATTCTTCAGTTATTATCTATAGGAAAATCAAAATATAAAACAATGTTTAAAGCTACAAAGAAAAGCCACCTCACACTTCAAAATGTTCTCAAATATTTAACTAAAAATAAATTTATCCAAAGAAAAGAAACTGCATATAAAATTATTGATTATGAAATAACCTCTAAAGGTAAAATTTTACTAGAGAAATTAAAAGATTTAAATTCAATTTTGTAGTTTCTCGTCGATAAGTTCAACAATTAAAATAAGTAGGAGAGATTATTATGTTAAATCACAATTGAGGCTTTTAGTAGATCTATGCTGAAATTCTCGCCGAAGCTTGAATCTTACACAAGATCTCTATCAACGTCATCTTCTTTGACGGCCTTAATTGTCTCGTTTTGCGGACGACTTCGAGCTTAGATGCATTCAGCTCTTATTCGCACAGTGCGTAGCTATGCAGCCTGCCATTGACAACTGCTCACCAGAGGCACCCAAGTTCCGTTCCTCTCGTACTAGAAACTTGTTCCACTCAGACAATAACACACCTAGTAGATATCATACAAACTGTCTCGC
>CAYIAD010000037.1:0-6440 GCA_964361295.1 Candidatus Woesearchaeota archaeon | reverse complement strand
CATACAGCTGTTTAGAACAGCCTTATGAAATAGTTTCGGGATAACACAGAAAAAGGAAAAGAGAAAAGTTTAAATACTATAATAAGTTATAATCTATTATAAGGAATTATAAAACAAACATGTCAACAACAATACAAATTTCAGATAATGTAAAAACATTTTTAGACAAGATGAGAGTTATGAATAGAGAAACTTATAGCGATGTTTTAGAGTTTATGATAGAAGATAATTTAGAGTTAAATGAAAAAACTAAACTAGAGATAGAAGAAGCTAGAAATAGAATCAGCAAAGGAAAAAAAATTTCTCATGAAGAAGCCAAGAAGAGGCTTGGAATATGAGTTTTGAAATCTCTTGGGATGAGAGAGCTTTACAGGACTTAGAAAAATTAGAGGTTTTATTAAGAAAAAGAATTGTTAAAAAAATTGAACAATTTGCAGATTCTTGTTCTTTTAATGATATAAAGAGATTGCAAGGTTATGATAAACTTTATAGATTGAGAGTTGGAGATTACAGAGTTATTTTTGAGTTATTAAATCAAGAGATAATTATTTTAAAAATAGGGCATAGAAAAAATATCTATTAGATAGTTTTTTATATCTTGTTCTTTTTTATCTACTATGATAAAAACAACTGCCAAACCAGGAGATTATGTTGAAGTTCATCAAGTTCATAAGATTTATGAAGGAATTTTATTAGAAAGTCCAGAAGATGAAAAAGGAATTATTCTTTTGAAGCTAGGAAATGGATATAATATTGGATTAATTAAAAAAGATGTTCAGGAGATTAAGCTTAAGAAAAAAGCAAAAGAAATTGAAGAAAAGTTTGAGATTAAAAAAGATAGTTCTAAACAAAATATTGGAATGATTATTACTGGAGGAACAATTGCAGCAAAACTAAACCCAAAAAAAGGTGGAGTTGATTGGCTGACTAATCCAGAAAGTTTGTTTAAAACTTATCCAGAGCTATTTGAAAAAGTGAATGTAACAAAGGTAGAAGTTCCATTTATGAAAGCTTCAGAAGATATGGATTTTAAAGATTGGCAAAAGATTGCAAAAACAGCGGAGATACTTTTAAATGATTCAAACATTCAAGGAGTTTTAATAACTCATGGAACAGATTTTCTCCATTATACTTCTGCTGCTTTGAGCTTCATGCTAAAAAATTTAAACAAACCAGTTGTTTTGACTTACTCTCAAAGAAGCGTTGATAGAGCTTCCAGCGACGCTAATCTCAATCTTCAATGCGCTGCTTTAACTTGTATCTCTGATATTGCAGAAGTTGTTTTAGTTGGACACGCCTCTTCAAATGATGATTACTGCAATGTTTTAAGAGGAACAAAAGTTAGAAAACTTCACAGCTCAAAAAGAGATACATTTCAAGCAGTAAATTCAAAACCAATTGCAAGAGTTTTCAAAGATAAAATAGAAATTTTAGAAAAATATAAAACAAAAAATAAAGATAAATTAAAAGCAGACACAAAATTCGAAGAGAAAATAGCATTATTGAAATTTTATCCTGGACAAGATCCAAGTATTTTGGATTATTATCTGAAAAATGGATATAAAGGATTAGTAATAGAAATGGGAGGACTTGGACATGTTTCTACTATGAGAGCTAGAAATTCGTGGACAAAAAAATTAAAAGAAGTTCAGGAAAAAGGTTTGATTGTTTGTGCAACAGCTCAAACTATTTTTGGGAGATTAGATCCTTTAGTTTATTCTAATGGAAGAGAGCTTTTAGAAACAGGAGTTATTTATCTAGAAGATATGTTAAGTGAAACGGCGTTTGTTAAATTGGGATGGGTTTTAGGACATGAAGAATGGACTAAAAATAAAGAATTAGTTAAACAAAAAATGCTTGAAAATATTTCAAGTGAGTTAAATGAGAGATTGGAGGAGTAAGATATTTAAATACTGTTAAATTTGTTTAAATTATGAGATTATTCAATACCCAAGAAGGATTATTCAAAGTAATTTGTTTCTGTTTAGGATGGGCGGGGTTCTTTTTTATTACTTGGATTTGGATGGGGGTATTTTTAAGTGGTTTCAGTGGAAGTTTATTAAAATCTTTAATGTTTTTTCCCGATGTTATTCTCTTTGGAATTTTGTTTTTCTTATTCTCATTTTTGGCTTTTATTTTCTTTTTAATTCGATTATCCGTTAAAAATTAAAATATATTCTCTATCAGCCAAATTTAGAAATTTGTTTTAAAATTTCTTTTCCTTGAGAGTTTATTTGATAAAATTTACCCTTATTAGTTAAAGTATTTAGACAGATTATTAATTTCTTTTTTATCAATTCAGAGAGAGTTTTGCTTACATGAGATTTATTTATCTGTACTTCTTTGCTTATCTTTGAGGGAGTTTATACTTTTCTGCCATAAAATTAATCAGAGGAGTATAGTATAAAAATCATTCGCTTTTCGCAAAATTAATACAGGAATTTCTAGATGTTTGTTCATATTCTTTATCTTCATTGGTTATTAATTGACATATTGTTGTATCCTTAGAAGATTTAGCTAGATTTGCATAACATAAATAAATTCCAGTGGTAGTTTTAACTTTTTTGCAAAAATCAGAGTTAAGAGTTTCTTGGGCTAGTTTAATATAACAAGCTTGTGGGTTATTCAAACATTGTTCTTCACAATAGTTTTTATCTTCTATTTGAGTTGCACTTAATCTTAACCCATTGGATTCGTTATAACATTTAAAACAAACATCTGGATTGTTCTCACAATTTTGTTTTAAATCATTTAGATTGTATTCATTAGAATTTGAAGATAGATTATTGTCTTTTTTATCTTCTTTGTTAAACACAAAAAACAAAGTTACTCCAATTATTAAAATGATTAAGATTAAGGATGTTAATAGAATAAATGTCTTTTTCATTTATAATTCTTCAAAGCTTGTTTAACATTCTTTAATAGCTGAACCATGCTGTCTTCAAGTTGAGCTTTATTTTTTGTTCCTGTGCATACTAATTTTCCATTGCTGAATAATAAGAAAGTTGCATTTGGTTCTATTAACTTGTAGACTAAACCTGGAAATTGCTCTGGTTCGTATTCTGTGTTTTGCATTTCTAAAGCTAAGAAATTTAGATTTAATTTTAAGTTTATTGTTCCAGAAGCTACAATATTTTGAACGGTGATTTTTGGCTGGCCTGTTATGTTTACACTTATTTTTCTAAGTTGTTTTATAACAGCGTCTATAACTTGCCTTACTTGAGCAATTGATTTTGTTCCTGTGCAAACCAAGTTCCCAGATGAGAAAACTAAGACAGCAGATTTTGGTTCTTTAATTCTTAAAACTAATCCCGGGAAAGTTTCTGGATTGTATTCTGTATTTGGTTGCGTTCTTGCTAATTTTGTTAATGGAACTGGTTTTCCTAAAGAAGCAGTTGCAACAATGTTTTGAATTTTGTAATTACTATCTGATTTTGCCATTTTATAATAATAAATATTGGAAAAATTCATTTATAAAGCTTTTTAAATTAATTGAATAGATTTATTTCTTAAATGTTACCCATATTTCCAATTTCTTTTTTGATTTTCAAAATCTTTTTCAACTTCTTTTAATGTTGCTATTTCATTCATATGTTTGTCTGGGCGAAGAGCAGTAAATCTTGGAAATCTTAATGCAAAACTCGAATTATAATTTGGAGATTTTTGTATTTCTTGATATGTAACTGAAACAATTATTTTGGGTTTTATTAAAACTTCTTTTCCTTTTTCTTCTATAATTAATGGTTTTAATTTTCGAGTTAATTCTGTAAAAGAAATTCCTTCTGATTCTTTTTCTTTAATGCCTGTTCCAACTTTTCCAACTTCTAAAAATTTATCTCCTTCTTTACAAGAGAGTATAAAGCTTGACATCCATCCAGAACGCTTTCCTGAACCATATTCTGCACCAGTTATTACTAAATCCAAATCTCTTTCTTCTGGTTTTATTTTTAGCATATACCCCACTCTTCTTCCCGGTTTATATTCAGAGTTAAGATTTTTCATCATTATTCCCTCTTGATTATCTTTTAATGCTTGAGCATAAAACTCTTTTGCTTTTTCTAAACTATCAGTTATTAATAATTTTGATGGAATTATTTTATAAGGTTTTTTTGTTATTATTTCTCTTAATAATTTTGTCCTTTTTTCAAATGGTTCATCTAACAAAGATTTTCCATTATAATAAATAATATCAAAAACGTTAATTTCTACTGGAAGTTTTTTCTGAAGTTCTTCTATGCTATATTTTCTTCTGATTCTCTGGCTTATTTCTTGAAATGGACGATATTGCTTTGTTTTAAAATCATAACCAACTGCTTCAGAATCCATAATAAAAGATTTTCCTTTTATGTATTCTTTAATATATTCTATTACCTCTGGGAATTGTTTTGTAACATTCTCTAATCTTCTTGTGAATAATTTTACTTCATTATCTTTTTTATGAATTAATAATCTAAATCCATCGTATTTGTATTCAATTGCACAGGGTTTTCCTAATGCTTCAAATCCTTCTTCTATGTTTAATGCTTTTTGTGCAAGCATTGCTTTAATTGGTTTTCCTACTTCTAGCTCTAATTTTTCTAATTCTTTTAATCTTCCTTTTTTAGCCATTTCAAAAACTAAAGAAATATCATTTGTCTTATCAATTGCTCTTTGAATTTTTTCTCCTGATTCTTCTGAATCCTTAAAAAATGCTTTTGCTAAAGACTCTCTAACACTTGATTCTTGAAGTCCGATTCTTAAATCTCCTATTAAAGTTCTCACAAGATATTGTGCTTCAATTGGCGACGCTGATGTAAGAAGTTCTGTTATTAGGGAGAGTTTTTTCCCAACTGTTCCTTTTCCTTCTAGTTCTGGAAGTTTTCTTAAATTTTCAATTACTTTTTGAGTTGTTAAAACATGGGAAGAGAGAGTTGATTGAGTTTTTTTCTTTGTTAGTTCTTCTGCAACTTTTCCAATGTCTCCTATTTTTTTCCATTCTTTTATAACTTTAGTTTTGTTTGTTCCAGTTGCTTTTGAAATTGCCTGAATTGCGATTTGATTTGAAATTCCTATTTTTCTCTCGTCGTATTCTGGATAAATTTCTCCTAATAAAAGATACAAAACATCTCGATCTTCTTCTGAAAGTTCAGATAAGAATTTAGAAAGAATATCTATCTTTTCAAGGCGTTTTGTTGTGAAATTCAAACTTTCATATAATTCTGCTAGTCTTTTATATCTCATTTTTACCTCTTTGACAATTATAATCTTTTTTTGTCTATTTAACTCTTTTTGTTAGACAACTTCTCTTTTATAAGATTACTTCCTTTTACCACTCCATCTACTATTATATGGAATAAGAATCCTGCTGTTCCAAAAATAATCAACATAGATATTTTAATGTTCTCATCCCATAAGATATTTCCCAAAATTAATAAAAAGATTCCCCAAACTATCATACTCTTAATATTATGGAAACACCTTTTCTCTGTTGAATAAATTGGTTTTGCTCTTCCAATTAGAATATAGTAGATAATAATTGGGGCGAAAAATAATGCAAAATACTTTTCATACCAAAGCGACTCTTGACTTTTCTTGTTAGTGTTTTTTACAATTAAATCTAAATCAGGTAGAAAATTGCTATACAAGAAGATTATCATACATATAAATAATGTACCAAATATATTTATCTCAAAAATTAGTCCCAAGAGAATATACAAAAGAATTATTGGAAGTAATATTCTTTTAATTACTAATTGCATAAAACTAAAATGTTCTTTTATCTCCCCTTCTATTTTCTGGAAATTTGCATGAGGATGAATTGTTTTAAGGATTAGATTATCCCAGTATTCACTCAGCTTCTTTTTAGTTTTCTTCATTTTTTATCTAGCTTAAAAGGATAGTGAGTTTTTAAGGTTTCAGATTATTTATTTTTCCAAAGTCCATGTAAATTGCAATAAGCTCTAGCGGATTTGATTTCTGCTTTAACTAGAAATTTAACTTCTGGTTTTTCTCCTGGTGTTAAGAATTTTTTTGATTCTCCATGATTTGTAGATATCTCTATCCATTCAATATAATGTTCTTTTTCCATTGGATGAGGAATACTTCCAACTTTAATTATTACACCTTCTGAATTTTTTTCAATTACTGGAACATGTTTCTCTTTTAGGCTCACGACCTCACTCGGATTTTTCATGTTTCCTAAAGAAGAGATTTTCTCGTGAAGTCGCTCGGCATCAATAGAATTTTCTTTTTGAAGTTTCATTTGTTGACCACAACATACTAAAGTTCCTACACTTTCGTGTAAAACCTCTACAATATTCCCACATATTTCACATTTGTAAGTTTCTCTCTTTTTAGTCATAATTAATTAAATCAAAAGAAGTATTTAAGGTTTGGGATAGATTTTTAATGTGTTGCCCACAGACATATGTCACCCCTAAAATAACTTAGTAAAATCAAAA
>CAYIAD010000036.1:0-6451 GCA_964361295.1 Candidatus Woesearchaeota archaeon | reverse complement strand
TAATTTCATACAGCTGTTTAGAACAGCCTTATGAAATAGTTTCGGGATAACACACAAAACTTATGCAAAAATTTAAATACCTCCTCTAAAGTATATATTACACAATAAGTTTTGCTTTATTGCTAATTCTGGAAAAGTAGGTGAAAATGTGTGATATCCGTAGAAGGCAAAGAGAAGATATCACTTAACCGCAAAAGAAGGGAAAATCGAAAAAAACCGCTTAGGTTGTGTTCAAAAATGACAAAAATAACTAATGCAAAACAATCAAGTAAATCAGAAATAGTTGAAACTCTTCATCCTTATGTAAAAGAATGGTTTTTCTCAAAATTCCAAGATTTTTCTCTTCCTCAAAAATACGGAGTTTTAAATATTCATAATAAAAAAGACATTCTTATCTCAGCTCCAACAGGAGGAACAAAGACTTTAACAGCTTTTTTAGCAATTTTAAATAAATTAGTTATACTTGCAGACAAAAACATATTAGAAAACAAAACATATGCAGTCTATATCTCTCCTTTAAAGGCATTATCTAATGATATCTCAAAGAACTTAATAGAACCTTTAAATGAAATAAGAGATATCGCTTCATTACATGGTAAAAAACTTCAAGATATAAGAGTAAATCTTAGAACAGGGGATACTTCAAAAAAAGAAAAAGCAAAAATGACAAAATATGCTCCTCATATCTTAATCACAACTCCAGAATCACTTGCAATTGTTTTAACCTCAAAAAGATTAATTGAACATATGAGTCAGACAGAATACTGCATTGTTGATGAAATCCATTCTTTAGGAAACAAAAGAGGAGTTTATCTAAGCTTAAGCCTAGAGAGATTAAATGAAATATCTAAAACCTGGCCAACAAAAATAGGTTTATCAGCAACAATTGAACCATTAGAAGAAGTAGCTAAGTTTTTAGTTGGAATAGATAAAAACAGAGAAGTTCAAATTGCAAAAGTTCCATTTAACAAAGAAATAGATGTAGATGTTCTAACACCAGTAGAAAACTTAATCTCTGAAAAAAATCCTTATATTCCCTTAAATAATTCAATCCACAAATTAATCCAAGAGCATAAAACAACTCTGGTTTTCACAAATACTCGTGCAGCAACAGAAAGATTAGTAAGTCATCTAAAAGAGAAATTTCCTTCAGATTATAATTCTTCAAATATAGCAGCACATCACTCCTCTTTAAGCAAAGAACACAGATTTCAAATTGAAGAAGATTTAAGAAATGGAAAATTAAAAGTTGTAGTCTGTTCAACCTCTTTAGAACTAGGAATTGATATTGGTTTTGTTGATTTAGTAATTTTAATGGGCTCTCCAAAGGCCTCTTCAAGAGCTCTACAAAGAATAGGAAGAGCGGGACATAAACTTAAAGGAATTGCAAAAGGAAGATTCTTAGTATTAGATAGAGATGACTTATTAGAATGTGCAGTAATTCAAAAAGAAATGATTGAAGGAAGAATAGACAAAATCCATTTTCCAAGAAATGCTTTAGATGTTTTAGCACAGCAAATTTACGGAATGGCTATAAATCGGCCCTGGAAAATAGATGAACTATTAGAGACAATAAGAAAATCCTATTGTTATTCTGAGCTATCTAAAAATGATTTTCTAGATGTGATAAGTTATCTTACAGGAGAGTATGATTTAGAAAAATCAAGAGTCTATGCAAAAATATGGTACGATAAAGAAGAAAAAACAATTGGTAAAAGAGGAAAAATGGCAAGAGTAATTTATATGACTAATATCGGAACAATTCCAGAAGAATCTTTTGTAACAGTTAAACTCTCAACAGGAGAAGAAGTTGGAATGGTAGATGAATCTTTTATGAATAGAATGAAAAAAGGAGATGTTTTTGTTTTAGGAGGAAACAAATACCAATACAGATATACTAGAGGAATGAATCTTTATGTTGCTCCTAGTCCAGAGCGTTCTCCAACTGTTCCATCTTGGTTCTCTGAAATGCTTCCCCTAAGTTTTGAATCTGCTTTAGAAATAAACGAATTTAGAAGATTAATAAAAGAAAGACTAGACAAAAAACAAACTCAAGAAAAAATAATCCAATTTATTAGAGATTATCTTTATGTAAGTGAAAAAGTAGCTTTAGAAATATATAATTATTTTGAACAACAATCGAATTTTTCTGTGATTCCCCATACAAAAAATATAACAATAGAAAAATATCTTGATGAAAGAGACTCTAAAAAATATTTATTAGTAAATTCAATGTATGGTAGAAGAGTTAATGATGCTTTATCAAGAGCTCTAGCTTATTTAATGGGACTTAAAGGAAATAGAGATATAGAAATAGGAATATCAGACAGAGGATTTTATTTTTCTGGAGAAAGAATGGAAATTGAAAAAGCATTTGAAAAATTAAACTCAGAAAATATAAGTGATATTTTAAAAGAAGCAATTGAAAAAACAGATATTTTAGCAAGAAGATTCAGGCATTGTGCAACTAGAAGTTTAATGATTTTGAGAACTTACAAAGGACAAAGAAAATCAGTTAGAAAACAACAAATGAAATCACATTTTTTAATTGCAGCTGTTAAAAAAATATCTGCTGAATTTCCAATTCTTAATGAAGCTAAAAGAGAAGTTTTAGAAGATTTAATGGATATTGAAAGTGCGAAAAAAGTTCTGAACTGGATAAAATCAGGAGAAGTAAAAGTATCTTATGATGTTGTAAGGATCCCCTCTCCTTTTGCTTTAGGGCTTTTACTTCAAGGACATATGGATTTAATGAGAATAGAAGACAAGCAAGAGTTTCTTCAAAGAATGCACCAAGTTTATATTAATGAAATAGCAAATAAGAACAAGATGAATTACTTTGGTGATACAGGAAAAGTTAGTTATGTAGAGGAATGAAGATTAATCCAAAGGAAAAGCAGGAGGTTGAGTATTGAACTTCCACCAATTACGACACTTCCTCCAAATCGTTCATCTTCTATAAGCTTCATCATTATGTCCGAAGAAAATAAACTCAACTATCTGTCTTGATTCATGAATTTCAAATTTTAGAACAAAATTCTTCATAATATGAACTCTTCGCTCTCCTGCTAAGTCATATTTTAATGGTTTGTAATGTTGAGGATTTTGCAGAATTTCATTCATTTTCTTCTTAAGTATTTCTCTCAAAAGAGAATTCTTCTTACATAATTTTTCTATACTCTCTTCACATGCATCTGAGATAAGCATAGAATAACTCATTTTATTTTATTAAAAAACTCCTCGACAGAAGCATATCTCTTAAATTTGCCATTTTTTATCCCCTTCATTTTTTTAATGAATTCATCTTTAAAAGGCAGTTCATCAACAGGATGCCAGTCTATCTTTTCACAAAAAGTCCATCCTTCATTAGTTAAATCCCCAGTTTTAATATATTTTTCAAAAATTAACTTTTTTATTGACTCTTCTCTTGCTATTTCACTCCAATTAATCCAAAGAAATGTTTTTAGCTGATTTCTCATTTCTTCACTTACAGATAAAGTTAAAGAAGCCATTTTATAACTTACCTCTATTTTTTAACTCTTCAAACTTTTTGAATTCTATCATTCTTTCCATAAATCTTTTTTTAAGATATTCTGCCCAATTTATATCTGGATGTTCATCCATTTTCTTCTTTAATTCTTCAGGTATTGAAAGAGTAAAAGTTGCCATCTGTTTTATATGTTCAATTTTAGTATACACACTATAATTTGTGTATGTATTTAAATCTTTTTATTCTATCTTTTAACAAATTGGGATAACTGAAATTAACAACCAATTCCAACCCTCTTCACTTTCTCCCAAATCTCCTCTCCAAATCTCTTTTATATTCAATAGCATGAATTATCAAAACTTTATTATTTTTTGGGCAAGTTGCTATTGAAAAATAAATATTATTGCTCAATCTATAAAATAATTCATAGCCAATATCTCCATGCTTTAATCTATCTTTTTCAATCTCAAACATTTTATCAAATTGAGAGAAAATTTTCAAAACAGAATCATGTTCAATATCTTTCTTTAATAACCCAAATTTATAATAATTAGTAAAAATTAGCCTTTTCCCTTTAATCTTATCAGAAATAAGTTTATCTATCTCTTTCTTATCTGTGATAAGAAAAGTCATCTTAAAAGAATAGGTGTTTTAACAGATTGGATATTATAAGGAATTCTCTCAACCCTATCCTCTGTTTTTAATACAAAATATATCAAATAACCATCTCTACAAGTTTTAAGTATCAAGTTAGCTTCAACGAGATTATTCAATATATCTGGATTAATTTTAATAGACTTTAAAAAGTTAGAAGCTTTCTTAAGTTCAACATTAAGAATTTTATTAGCAGAACCAACATCAATATTTAGATTAAGAAATTTAATGCTTCCAATAACTTTTTCTCCTGATTTCTTGCATGAAATTAAAAGTCTATCAGAAAAGTCATCATACATAAATTCACATTTACTTTCCATTAATAAACAATGTCTCTAAACCTTAAAAACCTTTCTTAATTTTATTATTTTATGCCCCAAAACTATCTCCTCATCAACAAATCTCTTTTTTTTCCAGAAAATGGAATTCTTGTAATTGGAGATTTGCATCTAGGTTATGAGTCAATGCTTTTGCAAAGTGGAATAGAAATTCCATTTAATCAGCTAAAAGATACTGAAAAAGAAATGAATTTAATAATTCAAGAAATAAAATCACAAAATCTTGAAATAAAGAAAATAATCCTCCTAGGAGATATAAAACATTATTTTAAATTTGACAAATCAGAAAAATTTGAAGTAAGAGATTTCCTCAAATTTTTAGAACAATATCTTCCTCAAAATAAAATAATTTTAATTAAAGGAAATCACGAGAGATTTGAATTAGATAATAGAGAATATAAGGACTTTCACATTGAAGGAGATATTATATTCACACATGGAGATAAACTCTATCCAGAAATTCTAGATAAAAACATACAAACAGTTATTATTTCCCATCTTCACCCAGCAATAACTCTAGAAGAAGGAGTTAAAAGAGAAAAATACAAATGTTATCTAATTGGTAAATGGAAAAACAAATCCTTATTCATTCTTCCTAGTTTTATTCCAATGATAGCAGGAACAGAGATTAATGAAGATTACAAAAATATCAAAGACTTCTCTATTATCAGCCAATCAGATATGAAAAAGTTAAAGGTTTTTGTTATAGGAGACAATGGAAAAGTGTTTGAGTTTGGAAAGGGGATGTAATTTCAATGGCAGTTGTTATCAAATAAGAACTCCGATAGGTTGTGATTATTACAAATAGTTATAATAGTATATTTTGCAAGTAAGATAAACCCTCCACGAATTCTTTACACATTACTAACATCTATTAAACTTAAAATGGCACTTCCTCCTCATCATGTTTTAAACTAAACTCCGCTAACTGTTTTTCTGCATCTAATCTTTCTTGTTCTAAAGCTTTTAGATATTCTTCATGTTCTTGTGTATGTTCTTGCCTAAATTGTTCTAAAAGATTTATTGGGTCTTTTTCTTCTACAAATAAAATAGGAAATGATTTTATCTTATGATAATTATGGGTTTTTACTTTTACATCTCCTTGAAAAGTTTGTTTACTTAAGATATAATCTTCTAATGAAATTCCCATCTTTTTTAGAGTTTCTTCTGGATTTGCAAACATCTCATTAAGAGCTCTTGAACTAATTCTTTGCATAGGAAGAAATGCTCTTTTATAAGTCATTATTGCTTCATCTGAAGGATTCCACTTTTTATTAATGAAACCTCCTTCTTGAGAGTGATACCAATTATGGATTATACTAAATGGAAGAACAAGAGAATAACAAATTGCATTAGCAAATAATTCAACTCTTTCTTCTTGATTCATTCCTTTTACTTTTGATTCTAATCCACGAATATTATGACGAGAGACTACAAATTTTACCCTAACATTTCTGTTATTAATGGGGTCTAGTTGAAGCCATTCATATCTTTGAATTTGATGCGCTGGAAGTTTTAATTCATGAGCACATGAAACCATTTTTGATTCCACAAACAAATTATCAGGAGCAGAAATATCTGGTTGACATAATTCAAAATCTGGAGAAGGAGTAGAACCATTTTTTTCATAAATATTATTTTTATACAAACTTCCTCCTAAAAATGTATTCCAAAGTAATTCCCCCCATAAACCAAGTATACCTCTAATGGCATTTGCTGGAATTTCTTTTTGATAAAAAGTATTTTCTTGAAATAAACTAGGTTGATCAGCAAAAATTGGAAAATAAAACTCTTTTCTTTTAGGAATAAATATCTTCTCTGAATAATCTTTGAAATGTTCTTCAACTAATTTTTCTGGAAGAGTTTTTCCCATAAAACTATTCTTAGAATTTGATTAATAAGGATTATTGTGATATGACATCCTCCTCGCCCTAAAGGGTTGCCTATCGGCAACTTTTTGCTTCGCAAA
>CAYIAD010000035.1:0-6894 GCA_964361295.1 Candidatus Woesearchaeota archaeon | reverse complement strand
CTTCTAACAATTTGTCCGATTTTTAATGCGACTTCTTTTGCATGTTCTGCATTTTTCAAATCAGGAGAAGTTACAATTTCAACTAAAGGAATTCCTAATCTATCTAATCTGTAAATATCTTTATCTTTTCCTCTTTCAATTATTCTTGCAGCATCTTCTTCTAAAAATAAACCAGATATTCCAACTCTTCCTAAAGAGCTTTCTACAAATCCATCTCTAGCAATCATAACTGTTCTCTGAAATCCTGAAGTATTACTCCCATCAATTACTGTTTTTCTCATAATTTGAATAATTGGAATAATTGTCATATTAAAAAGCAAAGCAATTTGAATAGCAATTTTTAATGCTTCTTTATCTAATTCATGAGGAGGTTCTTCATCTAATTCAATTAGACAATTACTATCTTTGTAAAACTGATAAACAAATTCTTTTTTCAAACTAGATTGATAAAGAGCAGCAACATCTATTTCACCTTTTTCACCTGCAACAGCATGTAATCTTCTAGAAACTTCTAAATCCGGATTGTCTTTTCTTAAAACACTTGGACATCTACAATAAAGTTTTCCAGAATCTAATTGCTGATGAATTTCTAAACCTGCTTTAAACTTTAATTTTGGATAATCAATATTTTTCTCTTCAGTCATAAACTCAGAAGAATATCTTAATATTTAAATTTGAGGGTTAAATTAATAGCTTAAAATTATAAAGATTTTCTAGACTCTTTAAGAGATTGTAATAATCTAACTGCTAAAAATCTATATAACTTAACCTGGTTTTCTTTTAATTGCCCTTCATTATCTCTATGTTCGACTTGTGCCGCATTAATTAAGTCCATATAATCTCCTCTTTCTAAAGGAGATATATCTATTGGAGGTAATCCTGCTTTATCTAAAATTCCATTTTGAACTAATCTAGCAAGTCTTCCATTACCATCATTAAAAGGATGAATTCTAGCAATATTAAAATGAGCATGCAATGCTTTTTCAACAGCATTTTTTGTTAAGTCATTATCTGAGAAAAAAGAAGTCATTTCAGAAGAAACATGTCTAGGATAAAAAAAAGCATATCCCATTGCTCTGACTCTATCATTTTCTCCTCTATAAGGAAGTCTATAACTAGAACCCATAAGTAACTCTTCTAAATCAAAAATAATATCATGATTTAAAAAACCACTATAATTTCTAGAAAAATAATCTTGAGCAGAAACCAAATTATCTCTTACTCTAGCAATATGTTTGCCTTTTTTTCTTCCAGTTTCTATATCAGCAGAATGTTTACTCGCTTCTGTTTTTAATAAATGAGAAACTTTATGAGCTCTAAGTAAGCTATATCTAGGATCATTTTTTAATGAGTTGAGTAAATGAAGAATATTCCCCAAGGTAGACAAATCTACAATATGATAGTGATTATTGTTATTATGTTCAAGTACCATAAAAAAATAATTAAGAGATTATATATAAACCTTTCTACTATTAACTCCTTTAAAGTTACAACATACTCTTTTAGTTCTTAGTCAGTCTTTTCATCAGCTCAGAATAAAAAGTTAAATTATGAATCGTAGCTAATCTAATTGACTCTGGATTTCTATTGCTAAAAAGAGTGTATAAATCAGAAATCTTATAATTTTTGCACAATTCACACTTGCAATTAAAAGAAATTTTTTTATTGGAAAATTTATTTTTTCCTTTAATATTTAAAACAAAAGAACTTAGTTTATTATTTTTAAAAACAAAAAGAGATTTGTGTCTTGCATTTCTAGTAGGTATAACACAATCAAACAAGTTATATCCCATTTTAACACATTGGATTATATCTTCTGGCTTTCCAACACCCATGCAATATTTTATTTTGTCTTTTGGAAGCAAATCAGCAGTATATTTTAAAACCCCAGTTAAAAGTTTTCCCTCTTTTACAGGCCATCCTCCAAAAGCATATCCATCAAATCCAATTTTAATTAACTCTTTAGCACATTTTTTTCTTAAAGGTTTATTTATTCCTCCCTGTATAATTGCAAAGATTAATGGTTTTTTCTTTATATTTTTAGTTAGTTTCTCGAATTCTATTTTGCATTGTTTTGCCCACCGAATTGTTCTTTCAACACTTATTTTTTGTTCTTTTAAACTAGCAGAAGAATTTGTGCAATCATCTAGACACATTATTATATCAGAACCAATTTTCATCTGAAGCTGAATGCATTTTTCAGGTGTAAAAATAATTTTTTTATTATCTAAATTAAAAATTATCTTATCTTTCTCTATCTTACCTAATTCAGGATGTCTATGAATTAAAGACATAACCTGAAATCCACCTGAATCAGAAATAATTTGAAAATTTAATTTCATATAATTGTGTATTCCTTTTTTCTCAATCTTTTTAATTAACCCTTCTTTTAATAAATGATAAGTATTAACAACAACTCCTTGGAAATTACATTTCTTTAAATCATCAGAACTAACTCCTTTAATATATCCTCTAGTTGCATCTGGGAAAAATCCGGGAAGTTTTAATTCTCCATGATTAGTTTTAAGGGTTTTCATTCAAACAACCTCTTAAAATTTTCCTCTATTTTTTTCTCAACTTCTTTTAAACTTAAATTTTTTATCTCCGAAATTTTTTTATAACTTTCAATAACATTTCGAGGTTCATTGTTTCTCTCTCCATCAGGATGCATATAAGGAGAATCAGTTTCACAGAGTAGATTTTCAATTGGAGCTTCTAAAATAACCCTTTGAAAATGCTCGCTTCTCTTAACACAAGTAGGGATACTCAAAAACCATTTATTTTCAATAATTCTCTTAACTAGTTTAAAATTCCCAGAAAAACAATGCATAACCACTTTCTTGCATTTTTCTTTTTCTAAAATATCTATAACTTCTTTTTCAGCTTTTCTTGAATGAACAATCAAAGGCTTATTAATTTTTTTAGCTAGTTTAATAATCTTAATGAAATTCTTTTTTTGTTTTTCAAATTCAGGAGATTCTTTTAAATCAATCCCTATCTCTCCAATTGCAATAATTTTATCTTTATTCTCCTCGACAAAAACTAATTCTTTTTTCAATTCTTTTTCAGATAATTTCAAAGCTTCAATTGGATACAAACCAAAACTACATTTAACATTATTGAATTTTTTAGAAAATTCTAATACTTTTTTATTACTTTTTTCATCCACTCCTGCACTTATAATTAAAATATCTTTAGCATTTTTAATGACTTTTTCAGAATCTTTGCACATTTCTAAGTGTGCATGAATATCAATAAACATATCAACTTATAGTTAGAATTGTTTTTAAGAGTTTTGAATGAAAAAAAGGAATAGAAAAAATAAAATAGTTCTATGCATACCAGCAATTAAGAAGATTTATATTCTTTGAATGAGCCGGTTGATCACAATTGGTAGCAAATTGTTCTACCCTTTTTGAGCTAATGCTAAATGCGGCTTTGGTGATTATAAGATTTCGCCAAGCCATTAAACGATATGTATATATATCGTTTGACTTTATAGAATATTAAATAAAATGTCATTAATAATAAAATCAAATATTAGAAAAGTTGTTCATGAGCTAGATAAAGAACAATCAATTGGAAGTGTTGCTGATGAAGTTGAACTTGCTTTAGAAAGAAAAGTTGAGGATATTCTAAGAGATGGAATTAAGAGAGCAAGAGAAAATAAACGACGGACATTACAGGCGAGAGATATTTAGATAATTTAATAAAGAATTCTTAATTTAATTAAACATGGAAAGAGTTGATAATGAGCATAAAGAAGAGGTTATGAAAAAAATTGTAGAGGCAGGAAATCCTGATAGTTATGAAACGTCTTGGGATGAAAATGGAATTCCTAAATCCAAAAAAAAATCTGAAATAAGGAAAGGAAAGAGTTCTCGAGCAAGAGGAGCAAGATTTGAATTAAGAGTAAGAAAAGATTTAGAGGAAAAAGGAGAAATCGTTGATAAATGGTCTAATAATATTGACTTAGAAAAAGATGTTCTTATTCCTGCAAAAAGAAAATTCAATCCTTTTTCAAGAGTTATGACAATTGGAACTGGTTTCCCTGATTTTATCTCAATTAAAAAAATCTCAAAAGGAGCGCATTTTGTCGTCGGAGTTGAAGTAAAAATAAATGGGATTCTTTCAAAAGAAGAAAAAGAAAAATGCAGATGGTATTTAGAAAAAGGAATCTTTTCAAGAATCTGGATTGCAAAACAAGGAGAAAGGCGAGGGGAAATAGAGTATATTGATTTTGCAGAAAAGTATAATAAAACTTAAATTTGCTGTTTTTCTTAATATTAAATGAAAAAAGCAGTTATTTTTGCTCTCTTATTGATAGTATTTCTAAATGTAATTTATGCGGAATGTTCCAATGAACAAATAGACATTAACACAGCGTCGGCAACTGAGTTAGACAAGATAATTTATATTGGACCTGCGACTGCAAATAATATAATTGCTACTCGTCCTTTTGAAACTCTGGATAATTTGATTGATGTTTCTGGAATTGGAGAGGTAAAACTAGAGGCGATAAAAACTCAGGGATTGGCTTGTGTGGGGAATTTAAATATTGAACCAGAAGAGGAAGAAAAAATAGAAGAAGATGAAACTGAAACTCAAAAAGAAGTTGAGAAAAACGAAATTGCTGACGAGGAAATTTTAATAATTAATCCTCAAAAAGATGCAATTAAATTATCCCCACAAACTATAAAAAGCGAAGAAAACAATTCAGATTTAAGCAAGAATAATTATGCAATTTACGGATTAGTAATCTTCTGTATTTTGCTTGGAGGTTTATTTCTTGCTAAAAAAATAAAATTCAAAGAGAGAAAAAATGAGTTCGAATGAAAACTTAACAAGAGAAATCAGAGCGAGTTTAATCCTTGAAGTAATTGGAAGACCGCCAGAACATCTTAATGAAACCTTGGAAAATATGATTAAACAAATGGGGGGAGAAAAGGGCGTAAAAATAGTAAGCAAGAAAATAAATGAACCAGTCATTATGAAAGAGCAGAAAGATTTTTACACTAATTTTGCAGAAATAGAAGTTGAACTCGAAGAAATTTTCCACCTAGCTATTTTGGTTTTCAAATATATGCCTGCACATTTAGAAGTTATTTCTCCTGAATCTATTGCAATTTCAAATAATGGATGGAATGATATTCTAAATGAGATTACACGAAGATTGCATGGTTATGATGAGATTGCTAGAATAATGCAAATGCAATTAGCACAGATGCAGAAAAAAATTAATGAACTAGAAAGGAAAAAATAATTATTCTTTTTTTAAAAATTTAAATACTCCTTTTGCAGGAGCTTCAGCATTTCTATATTTTTTAAAATAAAACCAAACTAATACGATAATAAGGATTACTAAAATTGACCAACCTAAAAATCTCCAAGAAACTGGTGAAGATTCAGTGCTAGAAGAACAAACTCCAAAGCAACAATTTCCGTCGCTGGCTTGAGAAATTTGACCGTTGCATGAAGAAGAGTCGCATAACTCTCCGTTAAGTTCAGAACATGATTTTATTAAATCTTCCACACCTACATAGCCTGGGAAAAAACTAATATTAAGAATTACAGATCTTTCAATTGTTCCTGAACGAGCGGTTAAATTTCCTAATATTTTTTTTGGCAAATCATCGGAAAAAATTGAAATCTCCAAAGGATATAAAAATTCAGAAGAAACATTCAAAAATTCAGTCTGAGAAAGAATTACATATTTTTCAAGTTCCTCGTCGAGTGAAAGTTTTATTTGAAAAATTGGTTCATCTCCAGAATTAATCAAATATACTATCCTTTTTGTTTGATTATTTAAATCTAAAATTACATTAACTTTTGAAACATCAAATGAAAAGTTTACAGGAGATTTTATTTCTGGCACTCCTAAAACATAAACTGGAATTTCATATTTAGTTGCTCCGGAACTAATTTCTAATTTTTTTATTTCTCTTGGAGTTATATTATTAATTTCAAAATTTAGAATTTTAAATTCTCCTGAATAAATGTCTGCCTGTTTCTCTTCGGCAAATTTGTAAGAAATATTTATTTTAAAGTCCTGCAGGTTTTGAATTGTTAGAGAAAAATCATCTTCAGTAACGACAAACCCTTTATCAATTGAAAAATCTGCTGTTTTATTTGTAATTGTGAAATTTCTTTGGATGTCTTCTTTAACAACTTTCGCTCCTTTAAAGTATGTTACATCTTCTAAGATTATAGAATAATTATTTGGCTCTTTATCGGCAAGGTTTGCATAGAGATAATAAATGTCTTGTATCTTTGAGATTTCAAAGGTCAGGGGTATTCTGACATTCCCTCGATAAAATTTGAAATTATCTTTAGTTAGAGTTTCCTGAAAACTTCCAGAAAGAGTTGCAAGAATTGCTCCCCCCCGAGGATATTCTGAGTTAAGATTGAATTCAATTGCAGAAAGATTTGAAATTAATAAAAATGCAAATATTAGTAATCCCAATTTTTTCATATCTTAATCAAAGAAAGGGGGTTAATAAAGTTTATTTCCCAATTTCTTTTAGTTTTTTTATGACTTCGTCTAATTCTCCAGAAGATTTTTTACGAGGAGGGTAGGGTCTTGTTGGTTGAGGAAAATTAGGAATTATTCTTCTAGGAATTATAATTCTAAATGGGTGCACATGTTAATAGTAATAGCAATCCTGCGACATTTTGCCATCTATGAGCTCCCATAATAGGTCCTGCCAAAAATAAAAGAGAATCGTTTTTCCTAAAATAATTTGGAGGTAAAAAAAGAGACATCACAAATCATCAAATAAAGGATATTCCCCACGATTGGTTTTAAAATCAATCGTATCGTAAGCGTTTAAATAGTCCTCTTGAACGTCCGCAACGATCACATTGACCATTTCTCTAATAGCGTCATTTATATCT
>CAYIAD010000034.1:0-6911 GCA_964361295.1 Candidatus Woesearchaeota archaeon | reverse complement strand
TCCGATCTGTTTTTCCTGCGAGTAGATGAGCATAATCTCTTCCTGTTGGATGTCTTTGGAGAATTTGTAAACCTGTCATTTCCTTGAGCATTTCAAGAGGTTGAAATTTTATCTGGTCTGGTTCTAGTGCTTTGAAAGTTATTGGAAGTTTTATTTTTTCAAGGGGGTAAATTCCTATCGCTAATTTTTTTCTTTTTCTACCAACAGTGTTATGAATTTTTTCTTGGATATCTATTATTTCTTTTATTTTTTCGTCGTCAAACTTTAATCCTTTAACAATTGCACAAGCAGTATAAGGACGAATTTCTTTTACCGATTTATCTATATTTACAACAAATTCTTTTTCGGGAGGATTAATCTTATAGGATTTTAATCCAGTTGATTTTCCTAAAAATGCAAGAAAACTTCTTTTGAATCCTTGATAAGATAAAAGGTCTGGGCGATTTGGGAAAATTTCTAGTTCAATTTCTTTTTCAGTTACTGATTCTACTGTGCAACCCATCATTGCAATTTTGTTTAAAATTTCTTCTGTTACTTTGATAATTTCTTTTTCAAAAGTTTGTCTTGAAAATTTTATATTTGCCATTATTCCTGTTCACCCCCACATTATTTAAATTATCATATTTTTTCATCTCTTATTTATTTCCTCAATTTTATTTAATAAAGCATCTTCTAAATTGATTTTATTTTGATGTGCTAGGAAAATCAAGAGCATCATTGAATCTGAAATTTCTTCTCCTAAATTTTTAATATTTATAGGTTTTCTTTTTAGAGTTGAATTATTAATTTGTAATGCTATTTCTCCTATTTCTTCGGTTAGATGATTAAGTATAATGGGGGAAGTTGAAACTACATTTGCTTTTTTATACCTGTTTTCGACGCAGATTCTTGCCATATCTTCTATTTCTTCAAATTCCATTTTATTTCATCCAAAATTTCATTTCTCTTAATTTAGTTAAATCATTTTCTTGGAATTCTCTTAAATCTTTTACTTTGAAATATTGCATTAACATTCTTCCGAATCCAGGCCCCCAAGCAAGTACTGGAATAGGTTTTCCTAAAAGTGAA
This sequence comes from Candidatus Woesearchaeota archaeon, assembly GCA_964361295.1. GTDB lineage: Archaea > Nanobdellota > Nanobdellia > Pacearchaeales > GW2011-AR1 > JABHWZ01. The sequence goes on along the minus strand of CAYIAD010000034.1, from coordinate 5,843 downwards.
GTAGTTACTTCTGGTCTGAACATTCCTGCGGCGATGTATTCTACCCATTCTTGTTTTTCTTCATTCCATACATCTCCCTCTACCGATGGTTCTGTATAAGGGAAATATGCTGGTCTAAATCTTACTTTTTCAAATCCCATTTTTTTAGCGAATTGAGTTAAATATCCAAGCAAATGTCTAAAGTTTGCGTTTTCGTCTATAACCATTCCTTCTGTTTGAAGAAGTTCAAATCCATGATTCCAATCTATTGTTTCATTTCTAAAATTCCAACCAATTGTGAAAAATTTTGCAGGAATATTTTCCTGTTTTAATTTTGAAAGTGTTTGTGCTGATAGACAAGTTGTGTGAGTTCTTATTAGCATTTTTTTTGCTTCTTCTTCGTTCCATTTATAGTTCCATCCTTTGCTGTTTGCAATTCCTCCTTCATGGGATTTTCTTACTGCTTCTACTATTTTTTTATCTGGAAGCTCTGCTTTTTTAACATTTGAAAGAAAAAAAGTATCTTGCATTTCTCTTACAGAATGGTCTTGTGCTGTGAATAGAGCATCAAAATTCCAGAAGCTTGAGATAGTCATGTTCCCAGTCATTTCTTGGAAACCCATTTCTGTCCAGATTTTTCTTCCGTAGTCAATTGCTTGATTTACAAAATGCCTTTTTCCTCCAGTGATTGCAGAAACAGGAGAGGTTATATCATATCTTCTGAATTTTTTTCCTTTCCAGTTTTTTTCTGCTTTTAAAAGTTCTGAAGAAATGCCCTCGATAAAATCACCTTCTTTAAAATTTGATTTCATTATTTCTTTTCCAAGTTCTGTTAGTTTAATTTTTATGAATTTTTCTTCTTCTATTTGAATAATTTCTTTTCTATTTTGAAGAGAGTTAAGGGCGAATTTTTGTTCTGAACTAAGTAAGTCAAATTTTATTGGGAGTGATTCTAAGAAAAGTTCTTCTAGAGTTTTTTTGGCAACTTCTTGAGGAGAAGCACTTAAGAAAATCTTTCCATTTTTTAGCTCAATCATTGCTTTTTTCTTTAAGGCTCCGAGAGATACTTTGAATTCGTCTTCGGAAAGTCCACTTAATTTTTGAGCCTCTTCTAAAGAGATAATTCTTTTTTCATTTACTAAATTAAGAAGCCGTCTTTCTGGAAGTCCTTTTTTTTTGTATAATGCTCCGTTGACCCCGATTTCTACAACTTTGGTTATTTCAGATGATAATTCTATAATTTTTTTGTTCTGTAAATATTCTAATGATCTTAGGACAGAAACTTTATCAAGATTTGATTTTTTGCAGATGTCATTTATTGAGTCTTCTAAATGAGGAAGTATTTTTCTTTCATTTGGGCTTAATGATTCGTTTAGTTTTTGGAGGTTCATAAGGTTTATAGAAAATCGGATTTTATAATTCTTTCTTCTCCCAATCTTGCATATGTTATTTAGTTATATTTACTCACTACCACAAGATTGCTCTGCTCCAAATCCTGATTTCTAAATCTTATTTTTACCTTCGGTATTAATTGAAATCAAGATTGCTCGTCATCCAAGTAGGCATACCTAGAACTAATCCTAAGGATTTTAAGTCATAGGAATTTGTTGTTTTATTTGAAGGAGAGATAAATTTCATTTTTAACTTGTTTTTATTGCAAAGTCGGATATTCTGTTTTATTCTTGCTAAAATTTGAGATTTTTCTTTTCCAAATGAGTTTAGCAATTCATCTAAATTAATTCCAATTATCACATTATTTTGTTTTGCAATTCTTGCTAAAACCTGATTTAAACCAGAATTTCTTTGCTTTTGAAAATCTTGTCTATCTTTTTGATTTAATAAAAGAATATCTATTTTTAATTTTTCTAGGATTTTTCTATTTAATTCATCATCGTTGCTGGTGAAAATTATTGGACTTTTGCTTTCGTTAATTCTTTTTTTTGAAGCTTCGAAGGTTTTTTCTGAAATTATCATATTAATAAATGTCTCTTAAAGTTTATAAATGTTAAAGTAGTTTAATTGAAATGAAAAAGAGGGGGGTTTCAACAGTTGTTTCTGCAGTTCTTATGATAGCACTTGTGGTTGTAATTTCTGTAATTGTTTGGGTAAGCATCAGTAATTTGGTTAAAAAAGAAAGTAAAGAAATTTCTATAGGAAAAGTTAGTTTAGATTTAAAGATAACTAAAGTTTTTGCTAAGAGTGGAGATTTAATTGTTAATGTTCAGAGAGACAAAGGAAAAGGAGATTTAATTGGAATAAAATTTGTTATTGATAGCGAGGGAAAACAAGAGATTTTAGAAAATGAAAGTTTTATGGAAGAGTTTGATGTTGAAACTTTTGTTTTGAATTTAGATAAAATAAATCCTGCTGATGTTGTAAAAGTTTCTGTTGCTCCAATTTTGCCATCGGGAACAGGAGATATTAAAGATACTTGGGAAGTTGGAAAATCTGGGGTTTCATGCACTCCTGATACTTGTGCTGGAAGAGAGTGTGGAAATTTAGATGATGGTTGTGGAAATATTTTAACTTGTGGAACTTGCTCTGGAACACAATTTTGCTATAATAATCAGTGTATGCCTGGATTGAGAATTTATGTTACCGCTGCTTCTAGTTCAGGCAATATCGGGGGAATTACTGGAGCAGACTTTAGATGTAATTCGGATGGAAGTAAACCTGCTGGAACAAGAACTTGGAAAGCTTTAGTTTCTTCTATAAACAGGCAAGTTGGGGGAAGTGATTGGGTTCTAAAACCAATGACAAAATATTATAGAAGTGATGGAATTACATTAATTAGTGAAACTAATAGCAATGCTTGGTTTAATTTTCCATTAAGCAATTCTGTTATCACTGCATCATATTACGCTTGGACAGGTTTTAATTCTTTTGGAAGTTTTGATTCTCTAAGAAATTGTAATAATTGGGTTAGCAGTTCATCTGATCTTGCTTATTACGGGCGAACTTCTTTGAATACTGCGGCATTTGTTAATTATAATGCTGTTGGTTGTACAAGTAATCTTAGATTATATTGTGTCGAGCAACCTTAATTTCAATTAATTCCGAAGGTAAATTTGAAATTTAGAAATCGGGATTGGGAGCAGAGCAATCTTGATTCTAAATATGTTTAAATCTAAAATTAATCTAATTTTAATATCTCTGATTATAAAATGGATTAGTTAGAAAAATTTTAAAATGCTACTCCTGTCATCGTGGATTAGATATTAATTTTTAATGAAATATGCTAGAGTAAACGAGCATATCTTAGTATAGAATGCTAGGTTTGATTATGGACTTAACAACAACCTTAATTTTATAAACTATAGAATCGTGTTTACTTATTATGGATTTGAGAGGTATGTCTGAGATTGTTACAACTGTAATCTTTGTGTCATTAGCATTAATTGTTATCGGAATTGTCTGGGCAGTAATTAGTGGTTTGATTCAAAGAGATTCTTCTGATGTTGCAAGTAATGAAGCTTGTCTTAAAGTAGATATAATTCCAACAGCTGCGAATTGTGCTGAAAATATTTGTTCAGTAACTTTGCATAGAAAAGCTGGTGGTAGAGTTATTGATGGAGTTAAAATAACCTTTAAAGATGCAACAGGTAATTCTGGAAGTGTTATAACAAAAAAAATTAATCTTGAACCATTAGCAACTAAAACTTTAACTGATATTGATTCTGGAACAACTGGTTCGGTGAGTAAGGTAGAGATAAGTGCATATATTTTAGACTCAAACGGAGATGAATATATTTGTTCTCAACCAAAAACTTTTAGTGTTCGTGTTTCTGAGTGTATACCTGATTGTAGTTGTGCAGAGAATCTTTGTGTTGGAAATACTTGTTCTGATTCTGTTTGTGGAACAACTTGTCAAGGAATAAAACCTTCTTTATTTTGTGATGGTTCTTTAATTTCATGGTGGAGAATGGATGATGTTTCTGGAACAACTTTACTGGATAATACTGGAACAAATGATGGAGTTATAACTGGAGCAATTCAAACCTATGCTGGACAAGTTGGAAAAGCTATGAGTTTTGATGGGGTGGATGATTATGTCCAAATAGCTAGTGCAGATTCTATAAATTTTAATCAACAAGATTTTACAATTCTTGCTTGGGTTAAGACTAGTAGTGTTACTAACCAGAATGTTGTTACTAAATATAAAGATTCAAATGGACGTCAATATGGTATGTCTGTACTTGCTGATGGTTCTATGTATGTTGAATCTAGAAGAAGTGACTTAGAACTTGCATGTAATTTTAATTCTGGAAGTGGGTTTAATGATGGGAATTGGCATTTAATTGCTTGGAGTAATGATGATACTGGTTCTGGAACAAATTGTTATGGTTACAAAGATGGGGTTCAAATTGTAAGTGATTCTAGAAATGTTAGAATAACTTCTTCTACTGAGCCAGTAAGAATAGGTACAAATGGAGATAACACTAACAAATTCAATGGTTTTATTGACGAAGTGATGATTTTTAATCGGGCTTTAAGTGCAGATGAAGTAAGAACTTTATATGACTCACAAAAATAAAATTCTTTTTTTTAGAAATTATTTTCTATCTTTAATTAGAAATAATTGTTCCTTTAAACTTTTTGTTTTTTAGAAGATTATCTAATTGTTTCATGTCTGGACCAAGGATGTATGTTGTAATTTTGTTTTTCATAATAATTGAAGAAGCTGTTTGGTCTAAAACAAAATGCTGTCCTGGTTTAAATGATAGTTTATTTGCCATTTTATCAAAATCTTTCCAAGATATTTTTGGAATAAACTTTGCATCTTTATGCTCTTTTGGATTTTTATCATGAAGTCCTTGAACATTTGTTAAATTTATAAAAATTGTATTAAAATGTTTTGCAATTTCAGCAGAAGTTGAATCAGATGTTTGATTTGGTTTGTATTCTAATGCTCCACAGAAAATAATATCTTGTTTTTTAGAATATTCTTCTAAAGTCTTTGTTGTATGAGGAATTCCTTCTTTAGAATCAAATCCAAAAAAATAACTCATAAATCTAGCATTCATTCTTGTAGCTGAAATTCCAGCATAGCTTTGCTTTGTTTCGTTGCATCCTATTTTTCTTAAAGCAGAAATATATTTTCTTGCAATGCTTCCTCCTCCACAAACAATAATAAACTTATATTTTCGAGTATTTTTTAAAATAATTTGTTTGAATTTTTTAAGAAATTTTATGTCAATATCTTCTGGAATAATCAAACTTCCACCTAAGCTTAGAACAATCACCTTTTTTTGCATAAATTAGAGAGGAGAATTTGGTTTTTATAGTTTACTTTATTGTGAAAAGCTTGTTATCTTTTACATTAAAAATGCTTAATCTTACTCCAGAATCAATCCAACCATGAGCATAATTTATTGCTGCGAAAGCATTTACAAAGTCCTTTTTTGACTCGAAAAACTTTGCGTCTGAAATATAATTCTCAGCCATAGAGATTATCTCTTCTGCTGAGTTTTCTTTTCCTTTAATTATATTTGTTTTTATTTCTCTGAGTGCTTGATTTGTTAGTTCAAAGTATTTTTTTAATTTTTCTTTTGAAATTTTATCTTCCATTCTTTATCGACGATAAATTGGTTTTTAAAGCTTTTTACTTACATTTTTGATTTATATTTATTTATAAGAATATTGTTTAATTTTTGTAAGTAACTTTAAAAAGCTGTTTTGGTATATTTCTATTAATAAGTTTGGTTAAATTTTTTTGTTATTTACAGGAAAAAAGGGTGAAAAGTGGCATATAAAAAATATATTATTAAAAATGGAAAGAGGTACGGACCTTATACATATCATAGTCATAGAGTTAATGGCAAAGTTGTTTCTGAATATCACGGGCATTCTTCAAAGAAAAATCT
>CAYIAD010000033.1:0-6977 GCA_964361295.1 Candidatus Woesearchaeota archaeon | reverse complement strand
CTTAGAGAGAGCGAAGAATCTCTTTATATTATTAATGAATTAGCAAATTCAGTGAGAGGTTTTTTTAGACAAAAACTTCAGATTAAAGTTGAACCAAAAATAAAACAAGAAACAAAAGATTTGCCTCCAGAAGCAGAACAAACTTTAAGAAAAAAATATCTTAAAGATGAAGAAGCAATTACAGTTGAACCCGGAGATAAAAAATTTAAACGAGCAATATACAAAACATTTGGTTCTCAAGCAGGATTTAAAGGCGGTTTTGATGTAAATTCCTTAGATGAACTAGAGTCTTTTTTAAAACTAGACAATCCTAATTTATTTGGAAGCAAATTTACCAATTTTCGCATTGGTTATTGCTTAGGAACTTCAGATTCTTATTTTAAAACAGAATTAGGAAAAGAAATAGGAAGAGGAGTTTATCTAAAACTTCAAGCAGAACAATCAATGGATTCAGAGTATGAATATGGAATTAGTATTCAAAGAGGATTAAGAAAGCATGATTCTGTCTCTCTTGGACTTTCTTCTAATAATGAAAATAGTGCTTATTTAGGATTAGAATACAGAGCAATTCTTCCTTGTAATCCAATAAAAGATATTCAAAGATTTTTCTTTAATAAGAAATAATTATTAATTAACTCAGATTAGTAATTTGCATTTTAAAATTTCGTAAACAAATTAGTTTAAATTACTAATCCTCAACTCAAACCAACAATTTCCCTCTTTAATTTTATTGCTTCGCAAGATTTATTAAAATCACTAATCCTCGGTTTCCACTCTCGGCGCAAGAATAAAACTTAATTCCATTTCCCCTGTTCTAAAATCTAATCTTAAAGGATGGTCATTTGCAAATTTTAAAATAGCTTTCTCGCAAAGTTTTGCACCTTTCATAAATTTTAGCAAATATTCCAAGCTATATCTTGATTTGCAATTTTCTGCCTGAATATTTGCTTCATCACTTGAAAATTCTGTCCTAGCTGAATTTAATCCTCTGGCTTCAATAATAAATTTCCCATCCTCTATTTTAAAACCACAAGCATCTGCAACAACTGCACAGTCCTCAACAGCGTCGGTTAAATCTCCAGAATTCATTTCAACCTTAGAACTAAATTCTAAAGAAGGCAATTCTTTGTCATCAGATTCTATGCTAATAAGATTAAGGGTAAATTTCCTGCTTATTCTATCTTGAATTTGAATTTCTAATAGATTCTCTTTTTTCTGCAAAACCAAACTTCCAGTTGTCCCGCATCTTTTTAAAATTCTTTTTAAATCATCAAGATTAACTCCCAAAACTTCAGAATCAAGTTCAAATCTTGAGAACGCACTTTTCGGAAGCTTGAATCCAACCATAGATACATTCGCCGGATCCATTGCAGTTATGCTCATTCCAAACTCATTTACTTTTATTCTAACTTCTGTTACCAATTCAGAAATTATTTCAATTGCCTTTGATAACACACCAGGAGTTTTTAGTTCAACTAGCATTTTAATATTTGATTAACTTAACTTTTAAGCATTATTATACTAAAAAGAGGGTATTTATTTAAACTTTGTTTAATCATGATTTAAATGGAATCTTTTAAAGAACAGAGAATTCGTAAAATAACTCATCTTTATTATTCGCGCCCAGAAATACAAAAAATGCTCTTTGAGTTTTCAAAGAACCGCGAGATTTGTCCTAGGTATTTTGAAGGATTTGGAAAACGTCCAGATTCTTTCCAATATATTGGAGATATTTTTGAACTCGTAAAAAAAGGTGCAACAAGTTTTCACTGCTCTGAAGAACTTTGGAAAAACCCCCTCGATATTTCAACAGATTTAACTCCTCAGCAAATAGATTCTTTAAGAATCGGGTGGGATTTCCTCCTTGATGTTGATAGCAAGTATATTGATTACAGCAAAATAATGGTTCAGCAAATTTTGAACTTTTTAAAATTCCACGGAATAAAAAATGTCGGAATAAAATTTTCTGGCTCAAAAGGATTTCATTTAATCATCCCCTGGAAAGCTTTTCCAAAAGAAATTAATTCAGTGCAAACCTCGTCGAAATTTCCAGACTGGCCAAGAATTTTATTAAAATATATTAATGAAAAAATAAAACCAAACTTAGTCAAAGAAATTACAAAAATAACTCTCGGAAAAGGAGCAGAATATGTTCGTGATTATGAAGCTTCTAATGAAGTATTGCCCGATTTAATTCTTGTCTCTCCTCGGCATTTATTCAGAATGCCTTACTCTCTTCACGAAAAAACTTCTCTCGCAAGCATTGTTCTCGACGAGGAATCCTTGAAAAAATTTGAACTTAAAGATGCAGACCCAATGAAAATTACTGCACAAAACATAAAAAGTTTTTACCCCCATTCAGAAGAAAACGAAGCCAGCGAACTTATCACCAATGCTCTTGACTGGGCAAAACAAAACGAAATAGACAACCCAGAACTATCTCAAAAAGCAATTGGAAAATACGCAAACTTCAAACCACTTGAATTAAAAAATTTAACAGAAGACGAATTTCCTCCATGCATAAAAAAAATACTCTGTGGAGTTGTCGATGGAAAAAAGCGTTCTTTATTCGCCCTAATTAATTTTTTCCGTTTTGTAGGAACATCTCAAGAAGAACTGGAAAAAAAAATCTACACATGGAATGAAAAAAATTCTGTTCTGCTAAAAAAAGGTTATATATTTTCCCAGCTTCAATGGGCTTACAAGCACAAACCAATAATGCCTCCAAACTGCAAAGAGTTTTATCAAGGAATTGCCTGCTGTGTTCCAGATACTCTCTGCCAGAAAATAAAAAATCCAATAAACTATTCAGTTAGAAAAAACTACTCTAAAGCAAATAAAAAATAATTACATTTTTTTCCTAAAATGATAAATTAAAGTAAAGATAATAATTAAGACTAATACTATTAAAACTATAACCAGTATCCAGAAAAATAAATTTAAAGAATCGGGATTACAAATTAATGTTTCGCTTGGTTTGTTTGTAGAGATTCCGCAGTTATTCACATCAGTGCATGTTCTTGTTTGCTCTTTAGAAGTAGGGCATTTTTCAGGACCCCATTTATCACATTTCCAACGAGGAGTGCATCCCCCACTAACTGAACAATTTGTCTCTTCCATTTTATTATTTTCACACTCATTTAAATCAATACAAAATCTTGCTTTAATTCCTTCTACACACTCTCCCCATTCTTCACACTCCCAATCAGAACCACACTCTTCTTCTGTAAAAATCATTTCTTTTACAGCTGAACTAGTTAAACCAGAAATAATAAATTTATCTCCAGATATAGAACAATAAAAACTTTTCTTTGTTCCAGGACAGTCTAATAAAGTTTCAGAACTTGAATCACAATTTTTGCTAAAAGAAGATAGTTGGGCATTCTGACTATTTCTAATGCAAACAGAATCACTATTATCATCTAGCTTATCAACTCTTATTGTTTTGTTTACCTCTATTCCTTTTACAATTAAATATCCATAACTTCCACTACTACTCTGTTTTTCAATTAAAATATTATTCATATCTAATGCTTCGCCATCAAAATTATATCTAAACTCAACAATACTTTCATCTCCATCTTTAAATTCAATTTTTCTTGTTTGATTATAAATTTTTGAAATATTTCCTCTTGTAGAATCAATGTAAATCGCTAAATTTAAATGAGACTGAGAAAATGAACTAAAATTTCCTATAATTCGATTTCCATCAAAATCACATCTTGAACTTATATTAGCTGGAGGAGTTTTATTTGTACAAGATGTCGTGCCATTATACCATGTTTCCAAATAATCCCCGTTTTTACACGAAGTATTTATTGCTGTCCAGTTGGAGATACATGTAATAGTAATGCTCATGATTTCATATTTTTTATTATTAAAGCTATCATTAACACTTAGATTATACCAATAAGTTCCAAGATTTAGAGCAGTTATATTTTTTAACAATCCTTCACAATTTATATTAAAATTAGTAGTGTCATTTATGCTAAAGCATGAGATTCCCCTTGTATCAGTTGCATTAATGTCATAAGCCAAACTCTGGCCAGGTGCTAAAATTTGGTTTTGTAAATTTGTAAATGTTGGAGGAGTTGTATCTGTCGTAAACATATAAGCCGAACCCCTATAAGAATCATCTCCCTCTGCTCCTACAATTGCATAATCTCCTGAAATTGAAACTGAACCTCCAAAAAGATCGCTCGTTGCTCCATCGTTTGCAAGAACTTTATTTACTTGCTCAAACTGTCCAACTGAATTTTTTTTAAATATATACGCTGAACCACTATTATCTCCTTTATCATCATCTCCTTGTGATCCTACAATTGCATAATCCCCTGAAATTGAAACTGAATCTCCAAAAAAATCATTCGCTGCTCCATCACTAGCAGTTATTTTATTTACTTGCTCAAACTGTCCAACTGAATTTTTTTTAAATATATACGCTGAACCACTATTATCTCCTTTATCATCATCCCCTTGTGATCCTACAATTGCATAATCCCCTGAAATTGAAACTGATGACGATGAACACCCAAAGCAATCATTCGCTGCTCCATCACTAGCAGTTATTTTATTTACTTGCTCAAACTGCCCTGTTGAATTTTTTTTAAATATATACGCTGAACCACTATTATCTCCTTTATCATCATCTCCATATGTCCCTATAATTGCATAATCTCCTGAAATTGAAACTGACTTTCCAAAAAGATCACTCGCTACTCCATCACTCGCAGTTATTTTATTTACTTGCTCAAACTGTCCAACTGAATTTTTCTTAAATATATACGCTGAACCACTAGAAGTTCCCCGATCATCATCTCCCTCTGCTCCTACAATTGCATAATCTCCTGAAATTGAAACTGAACCTCCAAAAAGATCGCTCGTTGCTCCATCGTTTGCAAGAACTTTATTTACTTGCTCAAACTGTCCAACTGAATTTTTTTTAAATATATACGCTGAACCACTATTATCTCCTTTATCATCATCTCCATATGTCCCTATAATTGCATAATCTCCTGAAATTGAAACTGACTTTCCAAAAAGATCACTCGCTACTCCATCACTCGCAGTTATTCTATTTATTTGATTCCAGTTTTCATTGGGGGTTATAAAATTCCCAGTAATCTCTTTCCTAAAATTTCCAAAAACAAATAATGAAATAATAATTAAAATTATTACAAAAATTATAAAATATCTTATCTGCCACTTCTTCTTCATATTCTTTTTATGGAAACACCATTTATAAATTTTTATCAAGGATAATTTTATAAATAACAAATAGCTCTACTCTTTATGAAAAAGAGGAAGTTATTTTTACTAGTATTCTCAATAATTTTAATTCTCCCATTAATTCTTTCAGCTGAAAATGTTTCAGACAATTCAGAGCAAACTAAAGTTGATAAGGCATATTCTTGTTTAGAGAAAAAAATAGATAGTATAACTTGTACAAAACTATCTCCAACACAAAAGATTTTTTCTTTAATGTCGACGGGAAAGTGTGTTAATGAAGTTCTTTCTGATTCTAAATCTGGACTTTGCTGGCCAAAAGAAGCTTGCACCTTGAAAACCACCTCTCAAGCAATTTTAGCATTAGGGCAAGTCAGTGAGTCAACAACAACTGCAGAAGATTGGTTAATTTCTCAAAACGAAACTCCTTCAGATGTTGATTGGTTTCTCCAAATAGAATCTGATGAAGAAGCAGAATGTGAAATAAAATATTCTACTGGTGGAACTTATGACATCCGAGTTCGCGAAGATAAAAAACTCAGTGGAACAGCAGGAAGTTGCCTCTCTCTTTCAACAGGAGGATGGTGGTATAGAATTTCTCCAAATTGTTACAATGTTCAGTTTGATATTTCTTGTAAGAGCGATTTCCTTACAAATTTACTTTTCAAAGAAAAATCATCCTTGACAATTCACATTTCTGAAAAAACTTCTTCAACTTCTGCAGAAGGAACAACGCAAGAAAAAGTAAATTCTTTCTGCCTTGCACAAGATAGAAAATGCAATTATGAAGGGACACTCTGGGGTGCAGTCGCACTAAAATCTGTCGGCTATGACATCAATCTTTACATGCCCTATTTAATTACAGGGGCAGACAAAAATCCCAAGGTTCTTCCAGAATCACTGCTATATCTTTTAACTGGCTATGATGAATTCAGAAATTCTCTTCTTCAAAAACAAAAAAATAATAAATACTGGGACGAGTCAGGAGGAAAATTTTATGATACTGCTCTTGCTTTATTTCCTTTTCAATATTCAAGTTCTCAAGAAAAATCAGATTCAATAAAATGGCTAATGGATGTTCAGGAAAAAGATGGTTGTTGGGATGGGGGAAATGTTCTTACTAATTCTTTCTTATTATTTTCCTTATGGCCAAAGCAAGTAATTGTTGATGATACAACAAAAGATTGTGAAGATTCTGGTTTTTATTGCATGTCTGAAGCAAACTGCGACGGAGATGTCCTCGGAGATTATTCGTGCTCTTCAAATGTTTTTATTTGTTGCGATAAATCAAAAACTTTTGACACTTGCGAAAATCAAGGAGGAGAAATTTGCAATTACAATTCAGAGTGTATAGCAGGCACAGAAGTTGAAGCTGAAGATGCAGGTTCAGGAGAAACCTGTTGTGTAAATGGAAGGTGTGAATCAGTTGCAGTTGAAAGCGTATGCAAATCTGCTGGAGGAATATGCCGTTCTTTTTGTGCCGATGATGAAGAGCAAAATTCTAATGAGTGTGACATCGGAAATTGTTGCATTGCAAAACAACCAGAAAGCAGTTTATGGTGGGTTTGGCTTTTATCAACTCTTATTATTTTATTAATCCTTGGAATTATTTTTAGAGAAAAACTAAGATTATTCTGGCACCAATTTTCTTCTAGATTCAAAAAAGATAGGGGCTCACAAACTCCAATAAATCGCGTAAGACCAGGATACCCACCACCATAGTCGACAAATCCAATTAGAAATATAAATCA
>CAYIAD010000032.1:1549-7106 GCA_964361295.1 Candidatus Woesearchaeota archaeon | reverse complement strand
TCTTCTGGCATTAGAACAACTGGTTTCTCTGTCATACTAATATTTTCAATTTTTAATATTTAAGCATTATTGTAATAGACTTCACTCTAAAGTTTTAAACAAGATTTATAAGCATAAAAAATTTTAAAGATTATGCATAATATTATCGTTGCTGATGTAATGACAAGAAACCCGATAACTATTTCTCCGCATACAAATTTGTTTGATTGCGCAAAAAAAATGATTCAAGCAAAAGTCGGAAGTTTGCTAATTACCGATGGTAAAAATCTTTTGGGATTTCTCTCCCAAAGAGACATTCTCTGGGCAATGACTAAAACAAAATCAAGAGAGGATTTTTCAAAAATTCAAGCCATTGAAATTTCTCCTAGGAAAATCGCAACCTTAAAACCAAATGAAACTCTTGACCAAGCAATTAAAAAAATGAAGAATTTTAAATTTGAAAGATTTCCGGTTGTTCAAAATGGGGAGCTTGTTGGAATGATAACAATCAAAGACATTCTGAATTTTAATCCAGAGATTTATCCAGAAATTGAAGAGTTTGCGCAAATAAGAGAAGAATCTGAAAAACTAAAAAGAATCAGCGAGGCAAAACAAAAAAAAGAAATTCGCGAAGGAGTATGCGAAGAATGTGGAAATAGGGACTTTCTTTACAGATTCAACGGAATGTTAGTTTGCGAGAGTTGCCGAGATTCTGCTTAAAGAAAGATATTTAAATAAACTTTAGCTAATAATAAAATGGCTGAAAAAGAAGTGTTATATTCGACAAAGTTCAAGTATGTCGGAATTATGTCTTTCAAAGATGTTTACAAATTCTGCTATGACTGGCTCGTCGATGAAACAGACTTATTAATGACAGAAACAAAATATGTCGAAAAAATCAAAGGCGAAACAAAAGACCTTGATGTAGAATGGGAGGGCTTTAGAAAATTAACAGATTATTTCAGATTTGATATAAAAGTTAATATGCAAATTCTTGGATTAAAAGAAATTGAAGTAACTAAAAATGGGAAAAAAACAAAGATGAATGAGGGAAGTTTTGAGATGAGAGTAAAAGGAACTCTTGTTCGGGACTGGCAAGGAAGTTTTGAAAAAAATAGCTTCCAAAAATTCTTAAGAGAAATATATGACAAGTGGGTTATACCTTCAAGAATAGACCAGTTTGAGGGAAAAATAATCGGTGACTGCGATGAATTTGTCGGACAGGCAAAATCTTATCTTGCTCTTGAAGGAAAATCAAGGCACTAAATCACCGAAATACTTAAATATAAATTTTATTGTATTTTAATATGAAAAAAATAGGATTGCTCGTTGCATTTTTACTGATTTTTCCGTTGGTATTTGCAATTGAATTAAAAGTCACAAAACAAATTTCAGAAGAAGTTTTGGTTTTAGGAGTGGAAAACCCAGCAGTTTTTAACATTCAAATAAAAAATTCAGGACAAACAGACGACTTTGAATTCTTCAATCTGCTAGGATTTAGCATGGCTCCAAAAGGCACAACTCGAATAAAACAAGGCGAGACAGCAAATATAGAATTAATAATTTACCCTCGGCAAGATTTCCAGTCGCGCGGATTTTACAACTTTAATTATTATATTAGAAGCGCTTCAAACAAAGGAACTATTCCAGAAGTAGCAATATTAAAAATTGTGGATTTAAAAGACGCATTTGAAATTGGAGTAAAAGAATTTGATCCAGAATCAGAAAAAGTAAAAGTCTATATAAAAAATAAAGAAGATTTTAATTTCAAGGAAATGTCTGCAGAATTCTCGTCTGTATTTTTCAAAGACAAAGAAGAATTCACTCTTGATTCAAAAGAGGAAAAAGAGTTTGAATTTAAATTTAATTATGAAGATTTCAAAAAAATAAATGCTGGATTTTACACACTCACTGCAGATATTGCCGTCGGTAAAAACAAAACAAAAATTGAAGGAATTATAAATTTCAAGGAAAACCAAAATATAAAAACAACAAAAGAAAGTTCAGGATGGATAGTAAATATCCAAACAATCAAAAAAGAGAATTTAGGCAATTTAAATTATTTAACTCAAATAACTGCAAAGAAAAATATTATCTCAAGATTATTTACTACACTAAGTCCATCACCAGACAACTCTGAAAGAAAAGGAATTTTCGTAGAATATATCTGGGAAAGAGAAATAAAACCTTCAGAAAATATCAAAATTGAAATAACTACAAACTGGACACTGCCTCTAGTTATAATTGGTTTGATTGTCGTTCTTGTTTTATTCATAAAAAAATATCAAAAAACAGATGTTGTTGTCAAAAAATCAATAAATTTTGTCCACTCTAAAAACGGAGAATTCGCTCTTAAAGTTTCATTAATTGTTAATGCAAAAAAATACTTAGAGAAAGTTAATTTAGTAGACAGACTTCCTCAGTTAGTAAAGGTACACTCTCAATTTGGAGGACAGTCTCCTGTAAGAGTTTCTGAGGAAAAAAGAAGAATAGAATGGAATTTGGAAAAATTAGAAGCAGGAGAAATTCGGACTTTTTCTTACATAATTTATTCTAAAGTCGGATTCCTTGGAAAGTTCGCACTTCCAACAGCGACGCTGATTTATGAAAGAGAAGGACAGCTAAGAGATGCTCAATCAAACCAAGTTTTCTTTATGGCTGAACCTCACGGAAGAGATGAAGAATAAAATTAATTTCCACAAATTATATAAACTCAATTTTTTTAAATATTTTATGGCACGTGGTAGAAGATTCAAAAGAAATAAGCAAAGAAGCATGTATAAACGCATGATTGGAAGTAAAAAGCCAATGAGTGCTGAACAAAAGAAAATACGAAAAAAACTCAGAGAAGTTCAAAGAGAAGAGACTGAAAAAAGATTAGCTAAGAAATGAATTTATTCTATTTATAATTTTTGAATTTAACCGATATTCTATAAGAAATATGAAGAGGGCATTTCAGCCCCCTAGTTTTATCCCCCCACCCAGAGCAGACTAAAAGTGGTCAAAGTAAGGGAGAATTTAGTAATGAATTGATTAGGGGGAAGATTTTTATAGATAATATAACATTATATTTTTATGGTTCAAGATAAGACACAAATATTGGTTACTGAATTTTATAAGAAATTAGGAACTTTGGGAATGACTTCTTTAACAAATGAAAAAAGAGATATTGGTTCAATAAAATTTGTTTTACCTTTTTTTAAAAAATCAGATAGGATTTTAGACCTTGCTTGTGGTTACGGAAGAATAACTTTTCCTTTAGCAAAAAAAGGATTTAATATCTTCGGCATTGATATTTCTCCAAATCTTATTAAATATGCAAGAATAAACAATAATAGACAAAATTTAAAAATAGACTTTAAAATAGGAGACATGAGAAATCTTTCTTATGAAAATAACTCTTTTGATAAGATAATTTGCTTATGGTCAAGCTTTAATCATATTTTAGAAGAGAAGGATCAAATTTTAGTATTAAATGAAATTTATAGAATCCTTAGTCTTGGTGGAATTGTTTTAATGGATCTTCCAAATGGGGAATCTAAATGGGCAAAAGAACAGATAAGAAAATACGGAAGATTAGTTCCAGATGTAATAAATGACATAAAAATTATTAATTATCTTCATGATAGAGAAACCTTAAAAAATCTTGGTGAAAAAACTAAGTTTAAACAAATTGTAAAATTCTTAAATATTGCTGGGAGAAGAAGAATTATCTGGATTTTAAAAAAAGAATAAGATTTAAATAGTTTAGTTTTCCTTAAATTTTATGGAATATGAACTTGTTGATAAAGCATACAAAGATGTGGTTGATAAGAAAAAATTGATTCTTATGGGAAAAGAAGGAAACTTAGAGTTTTCTTTAAGGTCTTTACCTGGTCAAGTTTTTAATATGCCATACGTATGCCATTAAAAGGAAAATGGATGGATCTAAGACAATTTCTTTAAAATTAAAATCTGGAGTATATTTTAATGCAGATAGTCTTAATGGTCATTGGAGTTTTTCTAATAAGCCAGTTCAAATTACTCTCTCAAAAAGTATTACTGAACTTAATCAATGGGATAATAAAATAAAAACTTTGGTTATTAATGTTACAGATAAATGTAATTTAAATTGTGTTTATTGTACCAGACAATTTGCTCGGAATAATGGCAGAAATATGGGAGAATCTATTATTTATAAGGTTTTATTAAAAGCATCAGAATATGCCAAAAATAATTGTATAAAATTAACTGTTCAGTTTCATGGTGGAGAACCATTAATAGAATTTAATCAAATCATCTCCGCGATAGATAAAATTGAAAAGAAAAAACTATCTTATTTAAATTTAAGAATACAATCAAATGGAACTCTTTTAACAGAAAAGATACTTGAAGAATGTAAAAAAAGAAAAATTGATATAGGGATTAGTTTAGATGGAAGACAAATTGAAAATGATTTAACTAGAAAAGATGTTTCTGGGTTAGGTACTTTTGATAGGATAAAAAACTCTTTAGAACTAATAAAAAAATATCAAAGAGAGGTGCATTGTTTAACTGTTATAACAAATATCAATGTAAAAAATCTAGATAAAATACTCAATTACTTTAATCAATTAGGAATAAATGAGATAGGATTTTTGCCTTTGTATGAAGAACCGAAAACAAGAACAATTAAACGGGAAATGGTTCCTAATATGAAAAAACTAGCTAAATACCAAAAAGTGTTATTTAATAACTGGATAGAATTATTAAAAGAGAAAAAGTATAAGGATCTTAATATCTCGACTTTCCAGATATTAATTTGGAATATTTTAGCTTCAAATAGTGATACTAGTAAATTTAGAACTAATTGTGGTGTTGGGTTAAATTCGTTATTTGTAGAATCAGATGGTTCTGTTTGGGGTTGTGGTGCTTTTTCTTATGCCGATAGTTTAAAACTAGGAGATTTAACTCAAGATTCTTTAGAGGATATACAAAAGAAACAAGCATACATAAAATTTAGTGAAAGAATAACCTCAAATATTGATAAGTGTAATAACTGTTCTCTACAATATATTTGTCGTGGTGGTTGTATTGCAAATGGATTTAGAGACAAAAAGGACATTGGAGGAGTTGATATCTGGTGCGAGTATTGGGAAGAAATAATCAAACATATTCTTCTTAAAATTTATGAAAATCCAGAAATAATTAAACTTATCCCCGAGTATAATATCATCAAAATAAAATAATCGATGATTTATCTGGAGCAATTATATTCTCTTGTTTAAATGTTTCAGTTAGAGAAAATAATTCTTATTTAAATTTGTCTTTTAATTATTTAAAGAATTGTCCCAATTTCCCATAAGCTCTCGGGATTTTTTTCCTTTTGAACTTACTGGATTGGAACTCTCAGTTTTATCCCCCACCCATGCTCACAACCCTGATTTTCTCTTTGTTGTGATGCTATAAAAATCAAAGTTGCTCGTCGAACTGATTAACATATCGTTTGAATGTTGTTAAGAATTCTAGGAAAATGAAAGGGGATTTTACAATCCCCTAATTATCCCCCCACCCATGCTCACAACCCTGATTTTCTCTTTGTTGTGATGCTATAAAAATC
>CAYIAD010000032.1:0-1449 GCA_964361295.1 Candidatus Woesearchaeota archaeon | reverse complement strand
GTTTGAATGTTGTTAAGAATTCTAGGAAAATGAAAGGGGATTTTACAATCCCCTATTTATCCCCCCACCCAGAATCGAACTGGGGATCTCCCGGGTGCTGCACATTTCTGTACCAGCATTAGGATCTGGCTTCTTAGGTTTCATTTAATTTCCATGAATATAATGGAATATCCACCCTATTCTACAGCCAGGCGCTCTAGCCGCTGAGCTATGGAGGGCTCAAGCAATTTAGAAATAGAATGTTTTGTTTTTAAATATTCTGTTATTCCAAAAATCTATAATCGTCTAAAAATCAATTATTTCCTCGTAATTTTCTCAATTCCTCTTGCTTTTGGTCAATCTCTTTTTGCAATTCAGAAATTTTATCCTTATTCTTTAAAGTCGCAATTTTTTCCTGTGCTTTTCTAAGCTCTTCCTCAGCTATCCTTAATTCTTCATCTTCCTGCCCTTGCTGAACCTGCTCCTGTTTTAACTCACTAAGTTTTTTAATTTTAATCTCTCGGGGAAGTTTGTCCTTCATCTTTAAATATTGTTGAAATCCAAAAAAACCAATTATTGCAAGAATCATGCCACCAAGAACATAATATAAAATTTTATTCTTGAAAATATTAGTTATCTCAGAAAAAACATTTCCAGTTAAAAGAGAGGAGGACTCCTCAGTTTTATTTGCTATACTTTCAGTTTCATTTAAAGTTTCGGTTTTATTTGCTTCGGTTTCATTAGCAACTGGTTCTGGCGATGGTGTTTCTATAAATTCAAACCAATCTGGAGCAACTCTGATATTAATTTGCTCTCCAGCAATAAAAGTATCCTCCAATTTTTCAGAATAAATTTTTTCACCATCTTTATTTATTGTAATAAAAATCCCAAATTTTGCAACACTTGAATCAAAAAGAACAGTAGCATCGCCATATGAATCAGAAGTATTTTTTAAATAAGCATAAGATTCAAAACCAACTTTTTCTGAATTAAACGGAGTTACCTTAACTTCATGAACTGGAACTGTTTTGACAACAATTGTCGTTGCTGTAGCACTAATCATACCTGCAAATAAAACTAATAATAAAATTCCCAAACTCAGCTTTTCTTCCCTCATCATATATTATTGAATAAATTTTCATTTATAAATTTTACTAAAATGTAATGAGCTGTAAAGTAAACGTCTGGAATTTTGGGTAAAAAGTGAACCTCCACACAGCAAGCTGTGTGGCATCTAATCTAACAACTGCCTAATGTAACCCCCATTTCAATTTTTGAACAATCCAATTATTATCTCCATAAGGATTAATTTAATTTATGATTTTTACACGTTTAATGGGTTTTCTTTAGCTTTCACCTCACAGCAAGCTGGGGGGTATAACAATAAAATTAAGATTTTTTAACAACTATTTTATTTTCTTTAATTTCAGCTTCTAATTCTTGTCCTTCTTTCCATTTCAATTCTTCTAT
>CAYIAD010000031.1:0-7135 GCA_964361295.1 Candidatus Woesearchaeota archaeon | reverse complement strand
GAGTTCAGACGTGTGCTCTTCCGATCTAGGTATTATTAATATTTATAATGACATAAGAACTGCCAGAATTCCATAATCTGCTGGCCCAAGCAACCTAGCCATTGAAAAATGAAAAGCAAAATTTAATACATTATAAATATTAATCATAACTAAAAGGATAATCGCTCCTCTTCCAAGTTCACTCGACCAGATGCGTTTAATCATTTTAAGAAAAGTTCTCCTCCAAAGAATAAAAATCCAAGAATAATGATTACTATTTGGAAGAGATTAATTAATCGAACAACATTATTTTCTGATGCCTTAATTTTCCATTTCCTTAAAAGATAAATTGCAATATGTTCTACTCCATAAAATTTTTCATATGGAACTGCTAAATTTCCGTCTTCTTCTAATTTTCCAAAGCTCTGTTTTCTTAGTCCTCCTCGGAGTTTTAATCCAACTTCAAGAATATATGGAATAAAAAACCAAATTGCTATTTTTTCTATATTTCCTAAGATAGCAACAATTCCTATAAACGCACCCACAGGATAAGTAAGAACATCTCCTGGAAAAACTTTTGCAGGATTTTTATTAAATATATAAAATGCAAAAATGCTTGAAATCATCGTCAATAAAAGTATTGTCAGCCAACTATCCCGAGTAATATATGTCACGACTGCAAGAGCCACCAGAAAAATCATTCCCTGACTTGCTTCTAACCCATTATATCCAGCAATCATATTAAAAGTAGTTGTTGTAGCTACAATACCAAGAGGGATTAAAATCAGAGGATAAATCCATCCAAGGGGAATTCCCATCATTATTGATTCTCCTGCGTTGATAACCATTAAAGGAATTGCTGCAATTAGAACAAGAAAAATTCTTAATTTATTTGAAAGTCCTCCATGCACCCATCCTAAAAAATCATCAATAAATCCTATTGCTCCTGCAATTAGAATTGTTGTTAATAAAGCAAAGATTTGAATTATGTTTACATTACTATCAAAAATAAAAGTTTGAATTGCAATATATGAAAGCACCCCAATTGTAAATCCAAGCAAAACAGAAATTCCTCCAGAGCCGACGACGTTTTTAGGAGTTCCTTTTTTATGCATATCTTCCCAAACAAGCCCAACATTTCTAGCCCTTCTTAACCAAAAAGGCAAACTAATAAAACTTACAAAAAAACCTATTAAAATGGGAATAATCAAAAGCCCTTCCATTAGTATTCTCCTGGAGAAATTTTCGTTACACTTAAATCTGGAAATTCTGTTTTAAGATAAGTGTTGTTCATCTGAATTCCCGACGGATAATTTATCTCCCAGATTTTTATTGGTCCTCTGAATCCTTGATATTGCAAGAAGTGATTTACTGAAGCTCCCTGTCTTTTGAAATCTTCTACAGCTATGTCATCCTCAATATGAGCAATCTTGAAATTTTTATCCTGTTCGCCGAATAAATACAATCTCGCAATTCTTGAATTTATAGTTCTCTCACTTAAGTAAAATGCTGCCCCAAATTCATTGAATGTGTTTTTCCCGTCGGCATTATAACTTGGATAAACAAAAGCCCCAGCTTCAATACCACTGCCAAAATCAATTAGTTTATTATTATAATATAAATATCTCAAAGGTATTCTGTATTGTTTATTATTATAAACATAGATTGATTCTAATTGAGTAATTTTTCCAGTTTCATCTTTTTTGACAATCAATGCTCCAGTATAATAATTTCTTCTCGGAAGCAAAATATCTTTTCCTTCTTCTTGCCAGACAATATCTTCATCCCCTACTATTCCTCCTCGGTAAACATAATAAGTTGCATTATTTGTTTCTTGTGTTTGACTATCATCCATAATAAAAGTGCTTATCCATGAATACCGGTCATAAGTTGCATCAGCACCAATACTTGAAAAAGCAGTATATTTTCCAATATCTGTAGAATCAATTAAAAGATGAGTTGTATTATGAGTGTAAAGATATTCCATTCTTTCTTTTTCATCTTCATTTGTTCCAGTTAAAACATGCCTCCCCATTAAATGATTCCAATAACCAATTGCATTTCCTCCGTCGAGAACAGTGGCTCTTTCCCCAAGAGATTGTAACCAATAACCATAATCCCACCAATGTGCAAAAACTGAATTTTCTGGAGTTTCATCTCTAACCCATTGCATTGCTTTTTGCCATTGCTGTTCATAAATTCCTGTTGCTCCAAAGTTTACAGCAGTTCCCATCTCTTGTTTGTAATAACTCCAGCAAGTAAAAATCGTAGATAAAATAATTATCCCTGCAAATATTGCCCAGAAAATTTTCCAACTTTCATTTTCTTCTCTTAAAAATTTTTTTGAACTTTTGACTAATAAAAATCCTACTGCAATTGGACTAAATGCTCCTAACATCATAATCAATCTTATTCCTCCTCGAGCACCAATTATTCCAAGAGTTAAAACAAGGAAATAAATGATATAAGAGAAATTAAAACTATGAAATATAAACTCCTCTCCTCTTTTCCAATAAGAATAATAAACTTTTAAAGAGGTATATGCAAATAATAAAACTCCTCCAGAATAAACTATTATGCTTAATGGACTTATTCCATTCAAAGCACTCGACGGAGAATATCTGCTGAAAATTAAACATATTAAAAAAATAGAATAACTCGAAATTAAATAGAACTTATGTTCTTTTTCTAATTTTTTAATCATCTCTCCGAATAAAAATATTGCTCCAAGAATAAACATCCAAAAATACAATGGAATAGTAAGGAACTTAGGACCGAAATTATCTGTCCAGTCATTATTAAAATATGGCTGTTTGTTTTCTGCAACAGTCAAACCCCACCTATTTGTTTGAGGATCAATTAAATCATTATGAACTCTGGCAAGTTGTCCGAGGATAAAAGTTGGCCCCAATACTAAGATTATAAGAATTAATAGCACAATTGCAGAAATTAAAATTGAGATAAATCTGTCTGGGATTTTTATTTTTTTATTTAATCCAAAACATTTTTTACTTTCAACAAATAAACTGATTGAAATAAGAATTAAAACAGCAATTCCAGTTCCAGTTGAAGTAGATTTAATTAAATTTGATAATATATATCTTGTAGAAAAAGGCGACATTACCAAAAATGAGCTAATTAACCAAATGCCATACATAGCCAATTCCTTTTTTCCAACTTTACCTAAGATAAACGCAACAAAAAATGCAGGAGGAATTGTAAAAAAAACAAAAATTACTCCGCCCCAAACAAGAGCAAGCAATCCTGTAGAAGCCCCGGCAAGAATAGAAAAGATAACTCCACCTTTAATTGATTTCGAAGTGTAAGCTTCTAAGAAAAAATAAAATCCAATAAAGAGAAAGAAAAATGCTGCAGATTCTTTTTCAGGAATTCCAGCAATAGTTCTTGAAAGCATGGATGGAATCAGAACAAAAATCAACGTCGATATAAGTGCAACTATTTTGCTAAAATTCTCCCCCTCATTTTCAAAAATTTTTTTAGCAAAAAAGTAAAATGCAATTGCTCCTAAAGAAAACATAAAAACTGGAAAAATAATTGCACTATAAGTTATACTTTCTGTTAAAGAAAATATTGATAACAATTTGTGAAACCAGACAATTAAATAAGCTAGTAGTTTCATTTCACCAGCAGTATCAAATCCAAGAGGAACATTTCTCATATAATCCACTGCCGCTAAACTTCCATTAGCAAGAATCTCTTTTGCCCACCTAAGAAATAAATATGGGTCTAAATCAGGACCAAGAGTCCAAGTTCCAGTTGTAACATCCACGAGTTTCGGAAGATTCCTAGTTCTAATATAAACTGAGAGTAAAATAATCAAGCTTATAATTATTCCATAGATCCATTCTTTTTTTTCTTTCAAAAATCCAATTAACTTTTCCTTTCGAATATTTATTTCTTGATCAGATTCCATTATTCGTCTTCTAAAAGTTGTTCAGCGTTTAATTCTTCCATTGCTCTTTCTTTCCCGCAATATGGGCACATTTTAATGCTCTTTTCAACTTTTGACTCAAATCTGTAGTTGCAGTTTTTGCAAACAAATTTTTTCATAGTTTAGTTAAAAAAAATCTCTATATAAAGATTTCTAGAATAGAAGAGGAGTAAGATATACTTCCATTAGAGCAGCAATTATCAAAATAAATATAGAAATGAATAATAAAAGAATAGTATTTTGAATTACTCTCATAAATCTAGGGTCTTTAAATCCATGTCTTATTGCTCCAACTCCAAAAATTCCTCCTGCCAGTGCAGTTATAAAATAAGCAGTTATCTCTGGAAAACCATGAATCATATATCTCGCAATACCCATCGGGATTTCTTTAATTTGATTTTGTGTAAAAATTCCAATTGCTGCAGCAATAACACTAGCATTCCAAGCTAAAACAAAAATAGCTCCTGCTCCAAATATTAATGAAAATATTAAAGTAAAAATCATAACATAAACATTATTCTCTAAAATAGATAAAAATCTAATCCCCCCCGAGCCCAAATTTCCAGTTATGACATCTGAACTAGATATAAAATCATTATTAGAAACACATCCTTTGACATCAGACGGATTATTTATTAAGCAATAAGTTTCTATTTGTGCATTAAACAGCGTAGGATTTTGAAGGATAATATACCAAAAAGAAAAAGCAACGATAAATCCTAAAAATAACCACATAAAAGAATAAATCGCATCGCTATGAACTCTCCAAACACTAAACAACCCTTCAACATACTCATCTTGTTTTTCTTCTCTTCTTATTGTATAATAAATAAATGGAAGAGAAAACATAACACAAAAAGTTACAACAATCATTCCAGAATATCCTGACAAAACAGCGTCGCTACGAAAAAACCAGTGAACTAAAAGTAAAGATAGGGACGCATAAACAAGCCCAATAAAAAACATTTTCCATGGCCCCTTTTCTGCCTCTTTTGGATTAATAATTGCTTCAAGCATAATACTATATAAAAAGAGGATTTTTAAAGTTTAGTAAGTTAATCTTTTCATGAATAAAAAGAGTGAGTTTGAAAAAATATGTAAAGATATTAAATCAGTTAAAATTCAAGGAGCAAGAAATATTGCTAAAGCAGCATTAAGATCTTATCATTTAATTCCAACAAATTCTTCCAAAAAAATACTTTTATCTTTAAGACCAACAGAACCAATGTTAATTAATGTTCTAAATAGATTAGATAAAGAACCTTATAACAAAATTTTATCTCACTTTGAACAAGCTCAAGATAAAATTAATAAAAAAGTTTTGAAACTAATAAGCCAGAATGATATTATCTTAACTCATTGTCATTCTACAAACGTTATTAATTCTTTGATTTATGCAAAGAAGAAAGGAAAACACTTTGAAGTTTATAATACAGAAACTCGTCCATTATATCAAGGAAGAAAAACAGCAAAGCAATTAAAAAATGCAGGAATAAAAGTAACAATTATTCCAGACTCTGCTATTGGAATTGCTTTATCAGGAGAACAAGGAATGAAAAAAGCAAGAAAAGTTTTCTTAGGAGCAGATGCTTTGCTAAAAACAGGAATAATTAACAAAGTAGGAAGTGAAGTAATAGCAAAAATAGCAAAATCAGAAAAAACTCCTGTTTATATTATAGCAGATTCTTGGAAATTTACAAAACTTAAAGTTCCTCTAGAACAAAGGAATATAAATGAAGTTTGGAACAATGCCCCAAAAAAAATAAAAATAATCAATCCTGCATTTGAGTTTGTTCATAAGAAATATATAACTAGAGTCATCACAGAAAACTGATTACAAACATTTAAAAGCCCCTAAATTCTTGCTTTTTCATGTTAGTTAAATCCAAAATCAACAGGAGATATTTAGTTCTACTTAGAGAATTATAAGGAGGATAAAATGAAGATATACGTAGGTAATTTACCTTGGACTATTGACTCAGAGGGTTTGAAAAAACTTTTCTCAGCTTATGAAGTTGAAGAAGCGAGCATCATTCAAGACAAATTTTCTGGGCGATCAAAGGGATTTGGTTTTGTTACAATTGCTGATGAAGAATCTGCAAAAACAGCTATTTCTGAGATGGACGGAAAAGATATTGAAGGTCGACAACTGAAAGTTTCAGAAGCTAAGCCAATGGATCCAGATAGACCAAGACCAACAAGAAGTTTCGGTGGAAATAGATCTGGCGGAAGTGGCGGAAGCCGATTCGGTGGAAGAGGAAACTTTGGTGGCGGCGATAGAAGAAGATTCTAACGCTTAAAATTTTTTAATTTTTTTATTAATTTTTATTTTAGTTAAATTTATAACTTTTAATTGTTTAATTATCAGATGAAGAAAAAAGAGAACGTAATTCTTCCAATAATCGGAAAGAGTATTTTATTTTTAGCAAAAATCCCCTATTATTTAGTAAAAGGAATTTATGGTTTGACAAATAAAGCTTCTGAGAATATTAAACAGAGGAGAATACAGAAGAAAAGAGAATCTCTAAAACCAAAATACGAAGAGTTTCAGGTTATTGACGTTATGCAAGGAGATTATTTTTCATGGATAGAAAATGTTGCAAAATCTGATAGTAAAATAGGTATTATTTTAGGTGCAAGAGGAACAGGTAAAACAGCTTTCGGCATTAAGTTTCTAGAGAATATCTATTCTAAGTATAATAGAAAATGTTTTGCAATGGGTTTTTCCAAGGACAATTTGCCGTCATGGATAAAATCTGTTTCTGTAATTTCTGACTTAGAAAACGACTCATTTGTTTTAATTGATGAAGGGGGTATTTTATTTAATTCACGAAGTTCAATGAGTAATGCAAATAAGTTGCTAAGCGAATTAATAATGATTGCGCGTCATAAAAATATAAGTATTCTTTTTATCTCCCAAAACTCTTCTAATTTAGAGGTGAATATTTTAAGACAAGCTGACTTTCTAATTTTAAAGCCATCTTCTTTGTTGCAAAAAGAATTTGAAAGAAAGATTATTCAAAAAATTTATGGGGAAACAGAAGAGCATTTTAAAAAACACGGAAATAACACAGGAATAACTCATGTTTACTCTTCAAATTTTCGAGGTTTTATAACAAACCCCCGCCGTGGTTTTTGGGATGAAATTAGAGGTAATGTTTTTATATATTTTTTGAAGGGAGGGGCACAGTAGTGAACACATTA
>CAYIAD010000030.1:0-7727 GCA_964361295.1 Candidatus Woesearchaeota archaeon | reverse complement strand
AGATATATTAATCTCTCACATAGTCACCTCTCAATCAGATTTAGAATCCCTGAATCAAGTTATGCAAACCTATCTTTTAGAGAGCATTAAACAATACATGGATGAACTTCCAAATCTTAAAGGTTCTGCGATAGTTCTCGACGACAATTCAGAAAGAATTTATCCAATTAGAATTAGACCGAGGTTTACCTGGCACGGAGGCGAAGCTCCTACTGCCATCAAGGCAGAAAAGAAACTATAATTATAACACGTTAAAATCAACTCTTACCCTGTTTTTATAAGGAGCAATTTCTCCTGCATATTTTGTCTGGAAAATCTGTATCTTTTTCTTTGCTTTTTCTGCTTCTTGTTTTATTTTTTCAACAATTAAATTAACTTCATATTCTTTGCAAAAATCATAATAATAAATTCTTGTTGATTTTTTTGAAAGCATAAATGCCTGTTCTAAAAAACTATCTTTTAATTGTGGGCGGGGCATAACAATAACATCAAATTTCTTATTTTGCTTTTTTAATTTTAAAGCAATTCTTTTAATATCTCCATCTAAAAACTCAATTTTATTTTTTAATTTATTTAGTTCAACATTTAATTTTCCATATTTATTTGCCTCTTTATTTATCTCATTAGAATAAACTTTTTTTGCACTCGAATTCTTAGCAATAACAATTGAAAACGGAGCAACTCCGGCAAACATAACTAAAACTTCTTCATTTGGATTAATTTTTTCAGCAATTTCTTTTCTCTCTCCACTTAGTCGAGGAGAAAAATAACTAGTATCTATATTAAATCTGAAAACACATCCATTTTCTTTATACAAAACTTCTTTATTTTTTTCACCAGCAAGCCATTTTGTATGCAATTTTCTAAGTCTTCCAGAGAACTTTCCTGATTTCTCTAAGACAGTATTAATTGATTTATTTTTTTTAATAATTTCATTAGCAAATTTCTTTTTGCTTCCTTTAAAATCTCTAGGGAAATTAACTAAAGCAATATTT
Source organism: Candidatus Woesearchaeota archaeon (assembly GCA_964361295.1). GTDB lineage: Archaea > Nanobdellota > Nanobdellia > Pacearchaeales > GW2011-AR1 > JABHWZ01. Next base: position 6,732 of record CAYIAD010000030.1, on the reverse strand, counting down.
CCTAAAACACTATATGCACGCATAATAAAAAGAAGAGAAAATAGAATTTAAACCTTCCCATAAGATTTATAAAATACCTTTTATTATTACAAATATGATAACAAAAGTTTTAGGATATGTTTTATCAATAATGGGATTATTGGGTTTGCTTTTAACTTTTGACAAAGTAAAAGAACTAGCAAATGTAACTTTTTTAGAGTCAATTACAAAAACACAAATAATAATTGTAGCTATAGTTTTAATCGCAATTGGAGTTTTCTTAGTTTTCAAATCAAAATCATCTTCTACTGAATCTAAAGAAGTTCCAATTTATCACGGCGAAAAAATCATCGGATACAGAAGACATTAACTTTTTCCAATTTTTTTAAACTGTTTAGCAAATACTTTCAACGAAGCTCTATCTAACTCTTCATGTTCTTTTTCAAACCTCTCTTTGCTTTGAGTGATATATTTAGAAACATATCTTCCCAAAATATTCATAACTAAAACTAAAATTATCAAAACAATTAAACTAATCCAAAACAAAAACCGGTTATCCACAAATGAGGAAACTATATTCACAAAAACTTTTATTCCTCCTGCAAGTCCAATCAAAGATGAAACCAAAAACGCAGAAACTCCTCCAACTAATTTATTTTGCGAGAAACTAGAAATAGGATTTATTAAAAACAAAAACAATCCAACCCAGACTAAAATAGAAAAAACAAACGCCCAAGACAAAGAATACTCAACTCCTAAGACTAATTTAAAAAACCAATTAAAATAAGTCGCAATAAAATTATTAACTACAAGAACTCTCCTTCCACCCTCGGTGTTTTGCAAAATCTTTGTCCACTCCTGCTTCAAATACTCTCCAGAATCATCCTTAGCAATATCCTCTATTTTTTCAATCCCCTCCTCTATTCCAGCAACTTTCTCATCAAGAGAACTTCCTAGATCAGCAGAAATAATTTGAAAATAAAAAAGAATTCCAAACAAAAGAAATATCAAAAATAATCCACTCAACTTTTTCATAAAAACACTAATCAAAACAAGTTTAAAAATTTAGAGGTTTAACTACTTAAAAGAGCATCTATATTCCGCTTTGTTACTTCAATCTCTTTCTGCAATTCATTCAATTTATCTGAATCAAACTCATTACGAATAGCTTCTTGTAAATCAATTATTTTATTATTTAATTTAGTTATCTGAAAATTTTTACCTCTAGACTCTCCTCTTTCAGACGCAGCTTTTATAGAACTTAGTTTTAACCATCTCCAAACTTTTTTCTCAAGGAATATCCAAACTAAAGCAACTATAGCTGTTCCTAAATAAAAAGTAGAATATTTTGTAGATTCTCCCCATCTTAGTATCATCCAAAAGAAAAATCCAATTAAAATAAATTTAGATACAAATCCTGCAAAGTTTCCAAATTTAGGATCTTCACGAAGTTTATACATAGCAACCATAATAATAACTAAAGGAACTACTGAAGTTAATATAACTCCCAATGCTTCATAAGTAGTAAGTATTCCGGTTATAGTTTCTACTTCTATAAATAAAAAACTAAGAAGTGCTACAGCAATAGAAAAACTCCATTTTATCCAACTACTAGAACTTGATAAAAAGGGTATAAATCCTGCAATTGAAAAAACAAATAAAAAGAGTATAAATCCAAGCAAGAATTGAAAAATCTCAACTTGATATGTTCCAATAGAAACTGAAGCATCTGTCCAACCATCAAAAATTCCAGCAAAAAAACTATCCCATAATGTTTTTAGAACTCCAACTTTTTGTTGAACTTCTTCTGTAGAAGGAGTTGCACTAATTCCAGCAATAAAAAAACTTATTAAAAATAATCCAATTACTAATAAAGATAAAAATTTTATTGTATTTATCTCTCTTTTCATAATTGGATTAAAGAATAGAGATTTATAAATCTTTTTAAACTCCAAAATATAAGATTAAATATGATAAAGAAAAGGGATATAATTCTTTTAATATCAATTTTATTAATTTTAATTCTACCTTTAATAAATGCAGATGTATCTAATCAGTTTGAAGATGCAAGAACAAAAATTACAGAGATAATTGATAGTTCCCTAGGAATCTTAGCTCCTTTTTTTGAAAAGATTATTGGAGATTATAACACCTCAGAATTCTTTTTTTCAAAAATCCTCTTACTAATCCTATTGGTTATTATATGCAAAAAAGTTTTAGATAAAACGCCTTTTGGAGAAAATAATGAAAAAGTAAGTTTAATTATCTCCGTGATTATCTCTATTCTCGCAATAAGATTCATAAATGAAAATAACTTCTTTGAAGCAATACTTATTCAGTATGGCACTTTAGGAATTGCAATAACGACGATAATACCTTTAATAATCTTCTTTTATTTTGTTCATAATAGTGGAGTAGGAAGTTTTGGAAGAAAAATTTTCTGGATAATTTATTTAATAATACTTCTATTTTTATGGTCATTGAAATCACAAAATTTGTCTAATACCGCAAATGGTATTTATGCTTTAGCAATCGTAGCTTCAATAATTTGCGTCTTTTTCGATAAAACAATTCACTCTTATCTTGGACTTTCAGGATTTAAAAAATTTGAAAAAGAAAAGAATAAAAAAATAATTAGAGAACTAAAAGAAGATCTAGAAAAATTAGAAGAACACTTTCAACATAGAAGAATGAGCTTCTCAGAGTATAAAGAGGAAAAGAAAGCATTAGAAGACCATATAAAAGCTTTGTCCGAAGAATAAAATGTTTGAATTAACCAACTATTTACTTGTAATAACTTTGTTATTTATCATAATTTTTTCTACAACATTTATTATATTCAATAGAATATTTCAGAGCAAAGGAATTGCTGCAGTAATCGGATTAGCAGTCTCTATTCTTTCTGTATTTTATCTTTCTGATTCACAAAGCTTATTGGTTTTTCAAACATACGGAATTATGGGAAGCGTATTACTAATATCAATACCTTTTATTATAGCATTCTTTTTTATGTATACCTCAGATACGACAGGGATATTAAGAAAAATGTTCTTTGTAATTTACGGGATTATCTCTATAATACTTCTACAAAAAAGTAATTCAATCTCTTCAAAGAATATAACTTATCTAATCTCTATAATTATTTTAATAACAATAATCATTTTCTTTTTAGATAGTTGGATTAAAACAAGGGTCAATATTTATAGAAATTTAAAAAAATAAACTTTCTTGCTTCTTCCCCTCAATTAATTCCTTAACATTTATTCCAAAAAATCTTAAAACTTAAGAATTCATTTCTTTTTATTCTTCTTCAAAAAATTTTCAATTTCATTAACTATCTGCTCAAAATCATCAAATCCTTCATTTATTGAATCAAATGCTTTTTTATCATCGATATCTCCATATCTATGAATTAAGATATTTCTAAATCTTTTCATCAAACGTATTTTATCAGTAATCTTTTTATCAAGAGTCTTGCTTTTCTCTAAATGATCTAAAATAGTATCTTCTGTTTCAGGAGAACCCAAGCTTAAATCAGAATTAATTACTACACAAATGTCTAGAATGTTTTGTATTGCAAACTCTATCTCTTTATAAATTCCAGTATGCAAGATTCTATCCCCTTCAAATTCTTTAAATTTGTCTGGAAAATTATTTTTTACAAAATTAACACTATCTTCTATTCGCCTTATTTTTGCTCTTATTATCTCTTCTCTCAGCTCTCTCTGTTTCATTGAATCTCCTCCATTTTTATATAATCATAATATCCTTTTTTAAAATCAGCATATTCTTTTATTATTTCATAAGCGATATCATAAACAAATCTCTCATCCACAGCATAAATCAATTTTCCTTTTAGCACTTCTTTTTTAACATACAAAGGTAAATCTTGAAAAACCTGAACATCAAATCTTTCTGGCAAATTCCTTAAAAATTCTAGTCTGAACTTAAATCTTTCTTTAGAATCTCCTTCATAATAAATAGCAAAATCAACATCAGACAATTTATTAGAGTTTCCATTTGCAACAGAACCAAACAAAAAAACAAATTTCACTCTATTAAAATGAGGCATTTTCTTCAAATTCATTAAAAATAATTGAATATCTTTTTCCATTATAACTCTAAATCTCCTTAGTTTAAAATTCTTTCTAAAACCAATTCCCCTGCTTCTTCAAAACCATTTCTTCAAAGAATCTTGTTTCTTCCCCTCAATTAATTCCTTAACATTTATTCCAAATACTTCAAGTATATTCTCCACAGCAGGAACTATCTGATGTTCTAAATAATATTCAAGATTATACTCCCCTTTTTCATCAAGAAGTTTCACTTTATCTCTAACTAGCTTAGTTTTCTTTCCTTCTGTTTCTGCAATATAGTACTCAATTAAATTTCCTTGTGAAATAGGAATTTCTTTTTCTTTCATTTTCTGTGCTGCAATCACATGAGGAGAAATTGCTTTGTATTCAGAAAGAGATTTTTTAAGCTGAGTTCTTATAATCAATTCTTTTTTATCTATCTCTCTATTTTTCAATCTCTTAACAACTTCTTTTAAAGTTTCTATTGCTTTTTTTTCATTTCCATCTTCTAAAATTTCTCTTAATACTTTGTTCTGTAACTGCCTTGCTAGAGTACACCAATCTCTTCTAACTGTTTCAAAACCTCTAATTTTTATTTTCCCTTTTTCATCAATTAAAGCATATTTCTTTTTTGCACCTGCTGTTCCAGCTCTTGTCCTAACCCATAAACCTCTTTTGAAAAATCCCTCTAATTCCAGTTCCATAATTCCAGGAAGTTCAGAGTTTAATTTTTTAAGAAATTCTTTTATTTTTTCTTCTGATTTATTATTTTTTAAAAATGCAATTGAATCAGTATCAGAATAAATTACTTTATACCCCTCTTTATTTATTCTTTCAATTGAATCTTGAATTGCTTTTCTTGCAAATGCAGCTGTTGCAGCAGCAGCTTCTAAACAATAATATCTTGCTCCAAAAAATCCTTGATAACCATAAGAAGCATTTGCTAATAATTTAAATGCATTACTTCTCGCCTTTTTAACCGCATCTGGATTTTCTTTAAGCTCTTTTTTAAATTGCTTTCTTTTTTCAATAATATCTTTTAACATTTCTGGAAAAAAACCAGGGGTTTTAGAAAAATAAACTTCTTTATCTCCAACTTTAATAGAATAAGAGTCTTTTGAAGATTTCTCCAATAAAGTAGATTTAGATAAATTATAAGTTACAATAGTGCTTCCATAACAAGAAGTAAAATCAAATATTGCTAAATCTTCATAAATCCCAGGAGTAGGCTCAAAAACAAATGCTCCTTCATATTTTTCTCTTTCTTTTCTCTCTCCAATATCATTATAACCTGCTTTTTTCTCAGGTATTTCATTATATTTTTCTAAATGATGAATAATATAATCTTCTACATTAGAAGACATCCCATTTCTCGAAACAGAAAAAGCTGGCTCTTGCATAATTCTAGAAAATTCCAAAATATCTGGCCAAAACTTTTCAAATAACTGATAAGTCAATATAGAATCATGTAAGCAATATTCATAATAGGTTTCCCATTCACTATCTAAAACTTTAGAAGAGTGTTTATGTTCAAATTTCTTTTTGCAATCCCCTAAAAACTCTTTTGCAACTTCATTTAAAGAAAGTGTTTCTGATTGCATATACTGAGAATAAGCTGTTTTAATAAATTTCAATAAATCAATATGAACAATTCCATCTATCTTAGCAGTTAGATTTATTCCTCTAGAAAATTTAGGTTGTGAATCATCTAGTCCTAAATTTAATTTCACATTAAATTTTTCAGCTCTTGCTTTAAGATAAGGCAAATCAAATCCATCTGAAAAATAACCAACTAAAAAATCCGGAGAAAATTCTTTAACTTGTTCTACAAATTTTTCAATCAAATCAACTTCATCTTTTACATATTCCACTTCAGAAATTTTACAGTCAGATTTTTTCCAAGTAAAAACTTTTTTAAAATTTTCTCCAACAAGTGAAATCATTAAAATTTCTCCTTCACCGACGGCAATTTCATCTGTTTCAATATCAAAAACAAGAACCCTTGGTTTAAAATTTTTATCCTCTACTTTTTTTATACTTTTAACTTTAACACAAAAATCAACTTCCAAAGAACTATCTATTCCTCCAAACTCCTGAGAATTATTTAATAACTCCCCCTCAATTTCATAAAAATTCAAAGGAACTAATTTTTTCTCAATAATATAATGCGTCGCAAAACCTAAATCATATCCTCTACGGCATTCTATTTCTTCAAAATCCATTTGACTTGCAATGTCATGCAAATCCTTGTAATTTGTGCAAAAAATCTTCAGAGCTTTTACTTTTTTCCCTAAAAAATTCTTATCACAAACCTCAACTTTTTCAACTCTTGTTTGTCTTCCCTTGACATCTAACTGAATCTTCAAAATCTTCTTAATCAAATCCTTAACTTTATCTTTTGAAATTTTGTCTTTCAAAACAGCCCATAAATAAACATCACACTCGTCGATAATGCAAACTCTTTTTCCGTTCTCATTCCTGCCTATAATTTTAGCATAATTCCTTCCTTGCCAGTCAAAATAGTCATAATCTATAGGTATAAAGAGGGTTTTCATTTGATTTAAAAAATAGAATTATATAAATAGTTTTCTAAAACAAGCGTGAGTGGGACACTTACTCAAATATGTTAAGTAAACCTTAATTCTTAACATAAAGATTTGCTGGAAAATCTTTAATT
>CAYIAD010000029.1:0-7868 GCA_964361295.1 Candidatus Woesearchaeota archaeon | reverse complement strand
GAGCAGAAACAAAACCTGGAACAGTCGGAGTAAAAGTTTCTATTTTATCTCCACATGCAAAACTTACAGATACTATTGTTATTAATGATGAAATGATAAAAAAATTAAAACAAATTGCAGAAAAACCCGAGGAAGAAAAGAAAATTAAGAGGAAGAAAAAATGAAAAATAAAGAAATTTTGAAATTGAACAAAGAAGATAGAGAAAAGAAATTAAAAGAACTTAGAATGGAATTAGTCAAGTCAAAAACTGGCGGAGCAAAAAAAGGAAGTTCAAAAATAAAAGAGATAAAAAAAGCAATCGCGAGAATACTCACAATCAATACCTCTAAAAAGGGGGTATTGCAAAATAAATAAATATGGAAATATGTCCGAAATGCGGCTTGCCTGAGCAGGCCTGTGTATGCGAACAAATCAACAAGAGTTCACAACGGATAAAGATAACAACAGATAAAAAACGATATGGAAAAATCGTTACTATTGTTACTGGATTCGGAAGCGACATTGATGCCAAGAAAATCTCAAAATCTCTCAAGAATTTGTTGGCTTGCGGTGGATCTTACAAAGATGAAGCAATTGAACTTCAAGGAGACCACAGAAAAAAGATAAAACATATCTTGGTTGAACTTGGATTTGAAGCAGATTCAATAGAAGAATAAACACAAAAATAAAATGGCAGAGAAAAAAACAAAAAAAGTAGAAGCAACAAAACTAGCTGAAGCTAAAATAGAATGCAAGGATAGAGATTGCCCTATTCATGGAAATTTAAAAACACGAGGGAGATTTTTCGAAGGAAAAATAATCAGAAAATTAGACAAGAGAATTTTAATTGAATTTGAAAGAATGGTTTATGTAAGAAAATATGAAAGATACAAAAAATCTAGGACAAGAATTCATGCACGACTTCCAAGCTGTGAAACAGAAAATGTTAAAATTGGAGATTTAGTAAGAATTCAAGAGTGTCGTCCTCTAAGTAAAATTATACATTTTGTATTTGTAAAAAAAATAAAGTCAGCAGAAGAAACAGGAGAGAAAAAATGAAATCAAATAGAAAATTTTCATTCATTCAAAATTTATACGGAGGTTATTTTAAATGAAAGCCATATGTGCAAGAACAACAGCAGGTTTGAATCTTGGAGCATTGCTAATAGCAGCAGATAATAGTGGAGCAAAAATCGTAAGATTAACTGGAGTTAAACATGCAAAGGCAAAAAAAAGAAAACAGGTTTGCGCAAAAGTTTCTGACTGGGTAAAAGTTTCAGTAAGAAAAGGAATTCCAGAAATGAAAGGAAAAGTTTTCGACGCAATAATTATAAGACAGAAAAAGCCATGGAGAAGATTAAGTGGAGAGAGAGTTGCGTTTGAAGACAATGCAGTTGCTATTTTAAAAGATGATAAAGGAAATCCAAAAGGAACTCAAATTAAAGGTCCGGTTGCAAGGGAGGTAATGGAGCGATGGTCATCTGTAGCTAAACTCGCTTCAAGTATATATTAAAATGAGTGACTTTTATAATGAATCAGAAAGAAGAGCTCCTCAAACAGTCGGAGAATGGGTTAGAACTGCAAACCCTTATCAAATTATAAGAGAAATGTATAGACAATATGGAGAAAAAAATATGAGAACAATATTGAGAGAATCAAAAGATATAGTAAGACAAAACAACAGATTACTCAAGATGTGTGGTTTTAGAAGATGAACAAAAAATTTAGCAAATCGTGGAAGGCAAGCAAACAGCCAAGAAAGCAAAGAAAATATCTAGCTAATGCTCCGTTGCATATCAAGAGAAAAATTTTGACTATGAATCTTTCTAAAGAATTAAGAAAGAAAGTTGGAAAGAGAAATCTTATTGTTAGAAAAGGTGATGTTGTTAAAGTTATGAGAGGAGATTTTGCAGGAAAAACTGGAAAGGTTCTTGAAATTTTTACCAAACTTGGGAAGGTTATTCTCGAGGGAATTCAGGTTAAAAAACGAGATGGTTCAAAAGCAAGTGTAAAACTTCAGGTATCAAATTTACAAATAATCCAAATGACAGATAGAAGAAAAATGGAAAAAGCTAAAACAGAAAACAAAGAAGTTAAAAAGCCAACAAAGTCAGAAGTTAAAATAGAGGAACATAAAAAATGAAAGCAAATATGAAATTTGTATTCATCCGAAATAAACTCGGAGGTTATTTCTAATGAGGTCAAATAATAAATTTTCATTCATTCGAAAATTATTCGGAGGTTATTTCGAATGAGTCACTTAAAAAGACAGTCAGCCCCAACGAGCTGGCCAATAACAAGAAAAGGAACAGCATTTGTAGTTAGATCAAGATTCAAAAAAGAATCTGGAATTCCCATTTTGATTGCAATAAGAGATATTCTAAAACTTGGAAAAACAAGAGCAGAAGTAAAAAAGATAATTGGACAAAAATTAGTTCTACTTAATGGGAAAGAAATTTCCGACGACAAACTTGGAATTGGACTCTTTGATATTTTGAGTTTTCCAAAAATAAAAAAAGCATATAAATTAGTAATACAAAAAACCGGCAAGTTTTGGCTTGTGGAAGTAAAAGAAACCGAAGTTGGGAAAAAGATTTCTAAAATTATTGGTAAGAAAATCCTTAAAGGAAAGAAAATTCAATTAAATATCAGCGATGGTAGAAATATATTATCGGACACAAAATGTGCAGTCGGAGATTCGGTTGTTCTAAATATCAAGGAAAAAAGAATTGAAAAATGCCTCCCCTTAAAAAATAAAGCAAAAATATTTTTATTCGGCGGAAAACATATAGGAGAAGAGGGAGAAATTTTAGAACTAAATGAAAACAAAACCATTGCAAAAACAAAGGCAGATGGAAAAGAAATTAATGTTTTAACTAAACAATTAATAGTTATAGAATAAAATGGGAAATATAATGAGGAAAGTTAAAATTGAAAAAGTCGTTCTTAATATAGGTGGGACTGGAGATACTCTTGAAAGAGGAGTTAAACTTTTGAGATTATTAACAAACAAAACTCCGTGTAAAACAAAATCTCAAAAAAGAATTCCTGACCTTGGAGTAAAACCAGGATTAGAAGTTGGAGTTATGGTTACACTACGAAAAGATATGGAAAATTTTATCAAAAAAATGCTTACTGCCATAGATAATAAACTTAGAAAAAAACAAGTTGGCAAAAATAGTTTCTCTTTTGGAATTAAAGAGTATATTGAAATTCCGGGAGTTGAGTATCAAAGAGAAATTGGGATTTTAGGGTTTGATGTAACAATTGTATTCAAAAGAAGTGGAAGAAGAGTAAGACTCAAAAAAATTAAACAAGGAAAAATTCCAAATAAACAAGATATTTCAAAAGAAGAAATAATTAAATTTATGGAGGAGCACTTCGGAACAGTGTTTACAGGAAAATGAAAGCAAATAGGAAATTTATATTAATTCAAAATAAATTCGGGGGCTATTTTAAATGACTGCAAGTGATTGGAAAAAAGTATTCAAGCAACTGGATGCAAAACCTGTAATAAAGGCGAAGTTTATTAAGCACAATAAACCCAAAGATAGAAAAATGGGAATAGCGGCGAGAAAATGCGAGAATTGCGGGAGATTTGGAGCACATATAAAATCATATGGATTAAATTTATGCCGACAGTGTTTTAGAGAAATAGCTGTTGAAATCGGCTTTAAAAAATATAGTTAAATGGAAACCTTAGAAATAAAAACAAATATAGCAGAGAAAAAAGTAAGATGCGATGCCCCTAGATGTAATTGGTATGGTGGAATGAAAAGTATGATTGGGGAACATAATTATATTACTTGCAACAGGATGAGAAGAGTAGTTTCAAATAGATTGGCAGAAGCATGCACTAATTATTCTTATAAATTGGAGGAAGAAGAAAATGTCGCATGATATAGTTGCTGATGGATTAAATATGATTAAGAATGCAAAGAGTTCTGGAAAAGAAGAAATAAAAATAAATAGAATTTCTAATTTATTTATTGAAGTATTGAAAATTATGAAACAGGAGGGGGCGATTAAAAAGTATAAAATTAACCCACAAGAAAAAACAATGGAAATTTCAATTGGAGATTTGCAAGATTGCAAGTCGATTAAACCAAGATTTACTATTAAAGTAGAACAGATAGAGAAATATCAAAGAAGATATCTTCCAGCAAGAAATATTGGAATTTTAATTTTATCCACAAATAAGGGTTTGCTAACTCACAAAGAAGCCAAAGAAGAAAATTTAGGAGGATGCTTAATTGCTTATTTCTACTAATGAGAAAAGAATTATCCAAAGAAATAGAAATCCCCGAGGGAGTTGAAGTTAGTGTAAATGGAAATGAAATTTCTGTAAAGGGGAAAGAAGGAACTTCTAAAAAGAAATTTGAAATTAGAGAAGTAGTTTTAGAAAAAAAAGGGAACAAAATAATTATTGGAAATAAAAATTCTACAAAGAGAGAGAAAAAAATGATTAACACACTTGCAGCACATATAACTAATATGGTGAAGGGGGTGCAGGAAAAGTTCGAGTATAAGTTAAAAGTTTGTTTTAATCATTTTCCTGTTACAGTTCAATTAGGAGAGGGGGAAGTAATTATCAAGAATTTTTTAGGGGAAAAAACCCCGAGAAAAGCAAAAATACCATCTGGAGCAGAAGTAAAAATAGAAAAAGAAATAATCACTGTGAAATCATTTGACAAAGAAATTGCAGGGCAAGCAGCAGCAAATTTGGAAAAGGCGACGAATATAAGATTACGGGATAGAAGAACTTTCCAAGATGGTATTTTTATAACTAAAAAATGCGGTAAAGAAATATGAAAAGAAAAAAACCAACTTTTTTGAGAAGGGCATGGGATAGGCATTCAAAACTTGGAAAAGGAAGAAGAAAAAAACAGAAATGGAGAAAACCTACTGGAAGGCATAATAAATTAAGAACTCAGCAAAAAGGAAAACCAGCATCGGTAAGCATTGGTTATGGAAATAAAAAAGAAAATAGAGGAAAAATAAATGGAAAAACTCCTAAATTCGTTAGAACAATTTCAGATTTAGAAAAATTCCCAAAAGGAGTTGTTGCTATTTTAGGAAAAATGGGTAAAAAGAAAAAGTTTCAGGTAGCAAAAATAGCAAAAGAAAAGGGAATAATTATAGAAAATTTGAATTTAAATAAAATAATAAAGAAAGGGAGCAAAAATGAATCTAAAACATAAGAAGGAACTTGTTGCAAGAACTTTTGGCGTTGGCAAAGGGAAAGTTAGATTTTTAGAATCCAGACTTGAAGAAATAAAAGAAGCTATAACAAAGCAAGATATTAGAGATTTAGTCAAAGATAAAGCAATTATTATTCAAGAAAGTTCTGGGAGGAGAAAAATAAAATCTGGTGTAAGAAGAAGCACGGGAAATATAAGAAAAAAAATTAATAAAAGAAAAATAAATTATATGATTATGACTAGAAAATTAAGAAAGTATATTATGGAGATTAAAAACTCAGGAAAAATTAGTTTAGAGGAAATGAAGAATATAAGGAAAAGAATTAAAAACAAAGAATTCACAAGTTTGAATGCACTTAAAAATCAAATCAAGGAGATGTCAAAATGAAATTTGCAAAAAGAAGAAGAAAAGAAAATAAAACAGATTATCTTAAAAGAACAAAGCTATTGAAAGGAGAAAAACCCCGAGTTGTATTTAGAAAAACAAATAGATATTTGATAATTCAGTATATCACAAGTGAAAATGCTCAAGACAAAGTAGAGATAGGAATGGATTCAAGAATTCTTCTAGAATATGGATGGCCAAAAGAATTTTCAAATAGTTTAAAATCGATACCTGCGGCATATCTTATTGGTTTCCTCGTCGCTAAAAAAATAAAAAAAGCAAAAATGGAAAACCCAATTGTAGATTTTGGGATGACAAAAGTATTGCACAAATCAAAAACTTATTCTTTTATAAAAGGTTTAATTGATGGTGGAATTAAGATAAAATGCGAAGATAATATGTTCCCAGAGAAAGAGCGTATTTTAGGAAAAAATCTAAAAGAAGATTTCTCAAAACATTTTGAAAAAATTAAAAAGGAGATAGAAAAAAATGAGTAAGATTCAAGAAGAAATAATAAAAACAGCGAAGGCGCATGGAACTCTTTCTGAAGAAGAATCTGAAAAAGGTGCAAAAAATTATAAAATGAAAACTGAAGAAATGTTAAAAGAAGATATTGAAAGCAGTGTAATAATTGATGAAGAAACTAAAAAAGAAATAATTGGAAAAGCTGAAAAGAAAGACAGAGAAGGATATAGGAAAGACAAAAGAAGAAATGAAAAAACATCTGAAGAAATTGTTGCTGAATGGAATCCGAAAACAAAACTTGGAAAAGATGTAAAGAATGAAAAAATTAAAAAAATAGATGAAATTATTGATAAAAATTATAGAATTTTAGAACCAGAAATTGTAGATAAATTGTTAAGAATAAAAAATGATTTGTTTTCAATTGGACAATCAAAGGGAAAATTTGGAGGAGGTAAAAGAAGAGCTTGGAGGCAAACTCAAAGAAAAACTAAAGAAGGGAATGTTCCGACTTTCTCGGCTATGGCTGTTGTTGGAGATGAAAATGGGCATGTTGGAATTGGCACAGGAAAATCTCAGGAAACTCTGCCAGCTAGAGATAAAGCAATAAGAATGGCGAAGCTGAATATAATCAAAATTACAAGAGGGTGTGGTTCATTTGAGTGTGTCTGTTCTGAGAATCATACAATTCCTTTCAAGGTTACAGGAAAAGCTGGAAGTGTTAGAGTAACTTTGATTCCTGCTCCACAAGGAACTGGATTAGTTGTTGCAAAAGAATTAAAAAAACTATTACATCTTGCTGGAATAAAAGATGTATTCAGTAAAACATTTGGAGTTCAAAGAACAACATTTAATTTAATGAAAGCGTGCATTGATGCATTGCAAAAAACAAATGGAGTAAAAAAGAAATGAGTTTAAAGATGATAGCAATAATTAGAATCAAAGGAGACCTTCATTTAGATAGAGATATTCGGGAAACTCTTTACAGATTAAAAATCAGAAGAAAATTCGCGTGTGTTGTTTTAGAACCGACAAAAGAGAATCTTGGTATGATAAAGAAAGTTAAAGATTTTATTGCATTTGGAAATATCGACGACAAAACTTATGAAGAGTTGGTTAAAAAAAGAGGGGTAAAAGTAAATGGAAAATTAAAGCCATTTTTTAGACTTCATCCACCACGAGGAGGAATGGATAGCAAGATGCATTTTAGAGAAACAAGAAAAGGAGTTTTGGGAGATAACAAAGAAGGAATAAATGATTTGATAAGGAGGATGTTATAATGAGTTTAAGAAAAACACACAAGAGAAAAAAATATTCAAGAATGCATGGGCACAATATGGGAACAGCGGGGCATGGTTCAAGAAAAAAGCATCGTGGAAGCGGACATAGAGGAGGATTTGGAATGGCTGGAACAGGAAAGCGAGCAGACCAGAAAAAAACTTTAGTTCAAAAATTATATGGACATGGATATTTTGGAAAACAAGGAATTACCAGTAAGTCAACTGAAAAAGACAAGAGAAAAAGAATTAATCTTAAAGATTTAGTTTTGAATCCAGCAAAATATAGAAATAAATCGGGAGAGTATGAATTAAAAGAATACAAAATTCTTGGAGATGGAGATGTTTCTGAAAAGATGATTATACATGCTAAAGAAGCATCTGCTTCAGCAATTGAAAAAGTTAAGAAAGCTGGAGGGGAAATAATTTGCAGTAAAAAGAAAGAAGAAGTAAAGGAAAAGAAAATTCCGAAGGCAAAATAAAAAAGAAGTAGAGATTAATAATCTTGTGTAGTATCCCGTTATTATTTCCTAACGACATATTTTTCAGTTTCTTCATTTTCT
>CAYIAD010000028.1:0-8300 GCA_964361295.1 Candidatus Woesearchaeota archaeon | reverse complement strand
TAAAAATTTCGATATACTTTGGATATTTTTAATTGAGTCTGGTTTATTAGGATTAAGCGGTTCTATTGTCGGAGTTTTATTAGGAATTGGAGTTGGAAAAATTATAGAGTATATTGCAATTAATTACATTAATACTAATTTATTAAGAGTTGAATTTCCATTATGGTTAATTGTCGGATGTTTGTTATTTGGATTTGGAATCGGAGTTATTTCTGGTGCTCTTCCTGCTTTGCAAGCAAGTAAAACAAATGTTGTTGATGCATTGCGTTACGAATAAATTCGTAACACTAGATCAAATAAATCTGACATAGAGTATGAGTAAACTCATACAAATATTTTTAAACTAACTTTATCTTAAAAAATAGCAAATTAAAAATTGGTGAAAAAATGACAAAAAAATGCCTTTATTGTAATACTGAACTTCATCCGAATAGTGTAATTGATTTTTGTGATAGATGTGGAACTGGAGTATTTGGTCCAAAAATGTTTGAAACAATAAAAAACAATATGGAAAATGCCAGAGAAAGAGGAGATTTATGCAATCAAAACCTCCCTGTTTTAAACAAGGCATAGTTTTTTAAATAAAGTATTTCTGAGTAAAATATGGCAAATAAAAAGAATATTAGAGCTAAAGGGAAGATTCCTCTTAGTAGATATTTCCAAAAATTTGTAGACGGGGACTCTGTAACGGTTGTAAAAGAAATGTCAATTCCTTCTAATTTTCCAGTTAGATTACAAGGAAGAACTGGAGTTATAGAAAATAAAAGAGGAAGGAATTATATGGTAAAAATTAAAGATCAGGCAAAAGAAAAGCAATTTTTAATTGCTCCAGTACATTTAAAAAAAATAACAAACTAAAATGATAACTAATAGAACTGCTATAAGTATGAGCGAATCTACAGAATATTTATCTAAAAAAGATGATTCTGGAAAAGAAATAATTATATTTATTAAAAAATTTGTCTCTCTAGACGACAAATCAGCAAAAGAACTTTTTAACAAACTAGAAAAATTAAATATTCTAAAATTAAAGCGGGAAGATATTTCTAAATTGGTAGATTTACTTCCGTTGACAGCAGAAGAAATAAACAAAATTGGCTTTAGCTCTACTCTTGATGAGGAAGAGATAAAAAAAATAATTGAAATAATCGGCGAGTTTAAATAAAAATGAAAGCTAAAGAAGAATCTGCGATCATTCTAGAATTTTTACCAAATGGATATCCTCTCGAAGGAAAATTAATGCCTATTGCCCAGGCAATTGGAAAAGAAAATTTAATTCTTTTAGAATTGGTTCCTAGACGTGGAGTATCTCTTGAAGCTGGAGAAGAGGTTTATATTGGACCGGAAAAAAGGGATAAGATTTATTATATCTTAGGAAGATTACAAAGAGAAAAATTAACTACTCATGCTAAAGAAAAATTAAATGAAATAATTCAAAAAGTGGTAAAAGAAAGAGAAACAGAATTTGTAAAATTTTTTAATGAATCTCAAGCAATAAATAAAAGAATCCATCAAATAGAACTGCTTCCAGGAATGGGCAAAAAACATATGCAAGAAATTATAAAAGAGAGAGGAATAAATACTTTTAATTCATTCGAAGATATGAAAACAAGAATTTCAAACCTCCCAGATCCAGAGAAATCAATAGAAAAAAGAATATTCCAAGAAATAACTCAATTAGAAAGATATAACTTGTTCACAGAATAAAGGGAACATTTAAAAGTTCTAATTTGCGCAAAATTACACATGGAACATAATCAAAAATATAAAATGGAAGATAAGAAAGCAGATGAAAGATTAGTTAGAATTTTCTCTAAAGATATCGAGGGTAATAAAAATCTTTATGTTGGATTAACAAAAATAAAGGGGGTATCTTGGGCAATTTCTAACGCTATTTGCAAAAAGATGAATTTAGATAAGAGCAAAAAAATTGGTACACTGACAAATAAAGAAGCTGAAGAAATAACAAAATTTATGGGGAACATGAACCTTCCAAAAAATTTAATAAATAGAAGAAAAGATTTCGAAACTGGAGAGGATAGGCATGTTCTTGGAAGTGACTTAGAACTCAAGAAAGAATTTGATATTAAGAGATTAAAGAAAATAAAAAGTTACAGAGGGTTAAGGCATACTCTTGGTCAACCAACTAGGGGTCAAAAAACTAAAGCACATTTCAGAACAAACAGAAGAAAGGGGGCGGGAATTAAGAAAAAAAATGAAACGAAAACATAAGCAGTATTCAAGACCAAAAAGGCCTTTTGATAAAACTAGAATTGATGAAGAAGCGGGAATAAAGGAAGAATTTGGATTGAAGAATAAAAGAGAGATTTGGAAGGCTGACACAAAAATTAAACGAATTAGAGACAAGGCAAAAAGAATGATTTCTGCAAGTGAATCTGAAAAAAAGGGTCTTTTTAATCAGTTAAAAAAAATTGGATTAAATGTAGAATCAATTGCAGATGTTTTAAGTTTGGATAAAAAAGATTATTTAAATAGAAGATTACAAACGGTGGTGTTCAAGAAAAAACTTTCAACTACTCCAAAAGGAGCAAGACAGCTTATAACTCATAAAAAAATCCTCGTCGGAAAGAACATAATTAACATCCCTTCTTATGTTGTTCCAATAGAATTAGAAAATAAAATAAGCTTAAAATTAAGTCAAAAAAAGAAAAAGAAAGAATCGAAAACTGGCGAGGAAAAAACGGAGGAAAAATTAGATTAATATGGGAGAAGAAACTTTAATTGTTGAGCAGATAAAAAAAGAAGAAAAAAAGAAAGAGCGAGAGATAGAAGCAATAATGGAAATTTACACTTCGTTTAATAATACTCTAGTTCATGTAACTGATATGTCTGGCAAAACAATTGCAAAAGTTACTGGGGGGATGGTAACAAAACAAGATAGATTAAAAGCAAATCCAACGATTGGAATGTTTATCTCAAAAAGAGTTGAAGAAACAATGAAAGAATTGGGGATAAAAAATTTATATGTTAGAATCAGAGCCCAAACAGGAAACCCTGCTCCGGGTCCTGGTGCAAATTCAGTTATCAAAAGTCTTTCTAGGGCAGGATTTAAAATAATTAATATTTTAGATACTACTAGAATTCCTCGAGGGGGACCAAAGAAAAAAGGTGGAAGAAGAGGAAGAAGAACTTAGAAGAATTTAAAAGTAAAGAATAATAAATAAAAATATGGAACTAATAAAAAATAACGAAAATAAGGTTGTCTTTAAGGCAGAGGTAGAAGAAAGTTTAGCAAATGCCATTAGACGATTTTTGGGAGAAATCTTAATTTTAGCAATAGAAGAAGTAGAAATTTCAAAAAATAATTCCCCCCTTTATGATGAAACAATCTCTCACCGAATGGGTTTAATCCCCTTGAAAACAGAAAAATCTATGAATAGTAAAACAGAATTAAAAATAAAGCTTAATTCAAAAAAAGAAGGAATTGTTAAAGCTGAAGAAATAAAAGGAGACGTAGAAATTGTTTTACCAAATATCCCTATAACTTATCTAGACAAAAATCAAGAATTAGTTTTAACTGCTATTGCTAAACTTGGAAGAGGAAGTGAGCACTCAAAGTACTCCCCGGGTTTAATGTATTACCGAAATATAGTAGAAATTTTGTTAGATAAATCTCTGAAAGAAGAGATTAAAAAGATTTTTCCAGATTTAGAAATAAAAGAAAGGGGTGGGAAAATTTTAATTTTAGACGATGACGAAAAAGAAATTGCAGATGCTATTGAGGGAGTTGCAGAAGAAAAAAATAAAGAAGTGGAGATTGCTCCAAGTAAAGAATTAATTATAACCATCGAATCTTTTGGACAAATTTCTCCAAAGGAAATGGTTAAAAAATCTATCGAAGAGATTCAAAATAGTTTAAAAGATTTAATTAAAGAATTAAAATAAATAGTTTAAATCTAATTCTAAATTATAATAATTGTGTTGGATAGGCTAGAGTGATCAAACTGGCGAGATTTGGGCTCTTGTGGCTTAGTGCCTACATGGGTTCGAATCCTCTTATCCGCATATAAAAATAAATTAATAACATTTAAATACCACGCAAATATTCATTTTTATCTGCGAGTTGGGCTCCTACCCTCGCCCACATCAATGGCGACGGGCTGGTTCGTGAAAGCACTCGGCGTTAGCAGAGAAAAATTTTCTCTGTAATTTAAAATGAAATCCAAAAGAAAAATAGAAAAACAAACACAATTAAAGGAAAATCCCGAGTTAGTTGAAACTATTCTAACTGCAAAAAAGAACAAGGCTTGGTTAGAAGTTGCTAGTATTTTGTCTATGTCTCGAAGAAAAAGAATCGAAGTAAATTTGGATAAACTAAATCAAGAAGTAGAAGAAAATAAAACTTTAATAATTCCTGGAAAGGTTTTATCTCAGGGGGAAATTAAGAAAAAGGTAAAAATTTCCGCGCTAAGCTTTTCAGAAAAAGCAAGACAAAAACTTAAAGAAGCTAAGATTGACTTTAATTACATCCGAGAAGAAATTAAAAAAAATCCCTCTGGAGAAAAAATAAAAATATTAAAATGAAAATCATCGATGGAACAAATATAGTAATGGGTAGACTTGCTAGCTATGTAGCGAAAGAATTATTGAGAGGAGAGAAAATAGATATTATTAATTGTGATAAAGTTATTGTTACCGGAAATAAAGAAATGGTAAAAGAAGAATTTTTAAAGAAAAGAGGAAAAACAGGGAGAATGCAAAGGGGTCCAACTTATATTCGATCGGATGAAAGAATTGTGAAAAGAACAATTCGAGGAATGCTTCCAAATTATAGAAGAGGAAGAGGCAGAATCGCTTGGAAAAATATAAAGTGTCATATTGGAATTCCAAAAGAATTTGAAAATAAAGAAACGATAAAACTTCCTGAAGTTAAAAAGAAAAAATTTGTGATAATGGGGGAATTTAAATGACTTCTCAAAAAATTGTTACTTCTGGAAAAAGAAAGGCCGCAATAGCTAGGGCGTCGTTAGTTCCTGGAAGTGGAAAAGTATTTATTAACAAAGTTCCTTATGAAAATTTAAACTTATTTAATAAATTAAAAATACAAGAACCATTAAGTTTAACTGAGAGTGTTGTAGGAAAAAATAATTTTGATGTGAAGATTTTTGTCCGTGGTGGTGGGGAAAAATCACAAATCGAAGCTGCGAGATTATCTTTGGCCAAAGCAATTTTGGAATTTACTGGTTCAAAAGAATTGAAAAATGTTTTTATTGCATATGATAGAAATCTTCTTATAGCAGACGTAAGAAGAAAAGAAACTTACAAACCGGGAGATTCAAAAGCAAGAGCAAAGAGACAAACTTCTTATAGATAAAGAGAAATTATTTTTCTAAGTAATATGTTGGCTTTTGTTCATAAAGACGGCGATAATAAATACAACGTTTTTTTATGCATCGTTTGGCTTTGATTCTTCCCAATATTCCTTGATGAGCGGGAAAAACACAAAAGTCCAAATATTTTTTTTCTTCACTATCTCTTAAAAGCATTATTAGGTGAATTTCATTTAATTTAGTTTCTAATTTTGAATGACCATTTCTATGCTTACTATTAAATCCATTTCCGTGTTTACATTTAGACATTTCAAAGAATAATAAAAAGGGTATAAAAATTAAATTGTTATCTAGAATATATCAATTTTTCTTGATTCCCAATTTTTCTAATTTTGATTGAACATGATTAAATAGTGTAGAAGAAAGAATTGGGGGATGTGAGCCATTGTGTATTTGTCCATTAAATCTAATTTTTCCTATGTATGCAAAGTTTCTTAATATTTTTTTAAGTCCATTAACTGAAAGTTTATGTTTTTTTGAAAGTTCCCTTAAACTTATTTTTGAGTTAGAAAACTCTTCAAATATTTCTCTAACTTCATCTGAATTTTGAGCAGGTACTAACTTCTTATTAATAATCTGATAGCCAAATGGAGCTCTAGACATGACTTCTCCTTCTGATGCTTTTCGTATCATTCCTTGTTTTTGTAATAATCCCTTTGCCTTAAAAAAATTTCTAAAAGATTGCAAATAATCAGAGGATGTTTTCTCTGAAATATATCTCTCAAAATCAGATTTTTCATCAGGAGCAAAACAATTACAAATATCACATAAAAAGTTTTGGAATTTAAGAGAATTATTTTCAGAAGAATATCCACATTTAGCGCAATTTTTTGATTCTGGCATTTTAAATTAAATCTATTGGACTTTTTATCTTTTTAATTTCTTCTGTAGATACATGAGTATAGATTTGAGTAGTAGATAAATCTGCATGTCCTAATAGCGTTTGAATATATCTAATGTCAATTTTATTTTCTAAAAGATGTGTAGCAAAAGAATGTCTCAGAGTATGGGGATGAACTTCTTTTTGAATTCCCGCTTTCTTAGCTGCTTTTTGTACTATTTTTTGTATATTTCTTGTAGAAAGATGGCCGTTTATTCCTGCAAAAAGATATTCTTGTTTTAATTCTTTTTGTTCTTGAGCTGTTTTAAACAGCTGTTTAAACAGATAATCAGGTATATTAAAGATTCTATCTTTTTTTCCTTTTCCTTGTCGAATATTTCCTAATTTATTATCAAAATCAAAATGAGAAACTTTTAGATTTACTAATTCTGAAACACGCAAGCCACAAGCATATAACAAGCTAATCATGAGTTTAGATTTTTTATTTAAAATAGAATTAAGTAATTTTTTTACCTCTTCTCTTGTCAAAACACTTGGAATTCTTTTTTCTTTTTTCGGGCGCTTTAAATTAAAGGTGATATCTTTTTTTAGAATATTTGAAAATGCATATTTTATTGCAGATAAAAAAACAATAACTGAACTTGAACTTGATTTATCGAATCTGGTTACTATAAATTTTTTCAAATCTTCTTCAGATATTTGCTCTGGTTTTTTATTAGTAAATTCAAGAAAATCTCTATTTGCATTATAATAATTTCTGAGTGTATGATCTGAATTTTTAGAGATTTTTAATTCTACTTTTAATTTTTCTAAGAATTCCTCTTTTTCCATAAATCGGGTTGTGCGAACTCGTTTAAATATTTAACTTTATTAAAAAGATAGAATTATAATCAAATTAAATATGAAGAATTTAAAAACCTTGAGATGTTTAGAGTAATATGCCTAGAGAAACTGAAACCCAGATAATGAGAGCAAATAAGAAACTTAATTCTAAATTAGGGAGAATGATTTTCAAGCCTGGTTCGTTTATAGAGGATTTAGAAGAAGTAGAAGATAGTTGTGATTATGATTATGAAAAACCTAAATTAAGAAATTGGACTGAGGCATATTGCTGTGAAGCTGGAAGATTAGTATTATATGGATTTGGAGCTTGGAAGGCATATGAGTTTTTAAAAACAGTTAATTTAAGTAGCTAAATAAATGGTTCTGATAATACAGGTTGTACGAAGCTTTTACACATGAAACTTATTTTTGTGAGGAAATGGGAAAAATAGAGGAATTTAAGAAAAATTATTCAGCATCTTGATCAAATGGATGATAGCCTCCGGGCAACCCACTACCAAAGGTTTGACGTTGTGTACATTTAGGTGAGCTTTGTGCAAGAGTTAAAAATTTGGTTAATTGACACTTTCTTTTATTTAATCTTGCGAGCTCTTCTTGAGCAGATTCAATTCTTTCTGCCTTAACTTGATCTAATCTTTTAATTTCATAACGACTATACTCTTCATGACAAGAAGGACAAACAAAATAAGGAGTATTTGTACGATCTTCTAAAAGTTTAAGAGAAATTCCGTCAAAGGAGCATAGAAAATTCATAGAATTATTAACTAAAGGGCATTTTTAAATATGATTATACTATTTTGAGATAAAAAATTCAGGTAATTTTTACTAAATCTCTGGTCTCTTGGGAGTTTTGTTCATTTAGGTTAGCTAAGTGAAATTAGATAAAATTGTTGGATTTTGGTGAATAAGGGGTGAAGAAATATAAAAAAATGTTGATAAAAATAATAGTTAAAAAAGATAAAAATAAAAAATTAAAAGAGTTATCTTTTTTTGTAACTATAGTTTCTTACTAGCTTACTAATACCTACAACTAAAACTAGAACTGCAATTATCCAGTCATTGTAAGCTTGTAAAGCAGTAACTTTTATCAAAGGAAGCAATAAAACTACTCCTATGATTGTTACTAACCAAGCTGTTAATTTTGCCATTATTCAACCTCCTTGAAATATATAGGAAAAGAGTTTTTATAAAGATTATGGTTGGAATTTTTATGTGCAATCAAGAGACATATGTCACTAGGCAAAACCGAAAATTAGTTCTCGTTT
>CAYIAD010000027.1:0-8720 GCA_964361295.1 Candidatus Woesearchaeota archaeon | reverse complement strand
TTTATAAATTTAATTGTAAATGCTGGAACTATTAAGAATTTTAATTTCTCTTAAAATTTAAATTATTATTTCTCTGTCATAAATTCCTGGGAGGCTGTCTCCCCTTTTTCCACAAATTTCTTTTTTTTCTTATCTGAAATTTTTTTATCTAAACTTTTTATTCTCTTAATTTTGCTTTCTGTTTTTTTCCTATCCTTTACTAATTTATTCATAATCTTGTTTTCTTCTTTTTTTAATTCCAGAAATTTCTTATCTTCATCTTCTATAAATTTATTTTTATGGAGCTTCTTTCTTTTTTTTACTAATAAATATATAAAAACTACTGCAAGTAAAATAACAATTACACCTAAAATTGAGAACAGATTATCATTACTATAATTTATTATCATTTTTTTTATAGGTTTATTTCATATAAAAAACTATCTTTTCTCCCTCAATGTGAATGCTATTGAAACTATCAAAACCAGAAGTATAATTATGAGAATAATCAATAGTGTATTTTGCCAGCTTATCTCTTCTACAGATACAACGTCAAACCCTGCAGAGTTGCTTGTCACCTCGCCATTGTAGTTTGTCTTGACTTGTAAAATATAATGTCCGGGAGTTACTGAAGTCGGGATTTTTATCTCTTTTACAAAACTTTTTTGAGTTTCTACTGCGATGATTTCATCTTCCATCAAGAGGATATTTCCATCTATATCTTTGATTATATAAAATATTTCCGTTTTGATTCTGCCTGTTTCACCTAGATTAAATATTTGTATATTTGCAAGGGTTTTCTTTCCTGGATTTACCTTTAAGAATTCTGGGGGTATCTCTAATTTTAAATCAAATAATGCTTTTATTGCATTGACATCAATGACTACTGAAATTTCCTTTTCTATGTTTCCCGATTTTATAATCACTTTTCCAAGGTATAATTCGGGGATAGTTGTTTCTCTTGCTATGAAATCAATGTCTACAACTTTTGATTCACCTGGATTTAATTCAAAAATTGTTTCATTGAAGATTATAAAATTTCCAATTCTTGAATTATTTATAGTGAAAATTCTTTTTTGAGTTCCGGTGTTCGTTATTTTTATTTGTTCTGATTTTGTTTGCCCTTGTTTTAATGAAACACTTAGGGCATCTTTATTTATTGAAAAATCATCTTCTACTATTGTTTCGACATATGAAATTCTTCCGCTTCCCCCTCCGCCTCCACTGTCACCTCCTACAGAACTTCCACTTGAAGAACGTTCTTCGACCTCAAACTCCGTGAAATGTGCAACGGTAAAATTCAAAGTTCCGCCAGAATAACTGTTTATTGTACAGATAGATGCAGGGCATTCTACCCCATTCATTTTTAGTTTTGGATCGTTGAAAGTTAAATTATATATATAAAGATTTGCTGAAAAATTAAGATTTGGAATTGAAGTTGAGTTTACAAAAATTTTAGCCCTAGAGAGATTTATATGACGATTAAGATCAATAAAAGTCCCTGAAACATTTGTTAGATTTATTAAATGATTAAAAATAATCTTCCCGAAATCTTTTTTCTGAATAGTGAATCCAGTTATATTTTGGAGTTCCTGATAAGAAAGAGCACGCAAATTTGTTGTTGGGTCATCCTCGTCTTCAAAATTATAAAACTCACTAAAATTCACTTGAAAAAGATCATTATTTATGCTAAAATTAACACTTCCTTGGGTTGTTCCATTGCTATTATTTGCAAAAACATAAATTGTATGGCTTTCGAGGGTTGAATTGAAATATTTTTTATATTCATTTATATTACCATTGCTGGATGCGCTTATATTTGTACCTTTATCTAAATTAAAGAATACATTTGTAGTATAAATTGTTTGTACTTTAAGTTCTAAATACTCTTGATGGATATAAGTTTGATTTACAGGCGTTATTATTGTCAAATTCGGAAGAGTTCCAGCTCCAACAGTTACACTTATTCCAAAATTAGAAGTAGCTTTTCCTGAGGATTTGATTGCTTTTCCTGAAATTTTAGAAAAAAAGTTATTCTCTTCCGCAATTAGCAAAAAAATTATTAATAAAGATAAAAATAACAATATAAAAATCAATATTCTTTTTTTCATTTTTCAACTAACAAAATATTTAAAAATTTATTAAAATCTAAAATCTTTTCTTGCGTTTTAATTTAATAAAGAATATTGCCACTAATATTCCCACCCCTATCAAAACATAAAACCAAGTAAGAGATTTTTTTGGCTCCTCTGGAAGAATTGGAGGTTTTTCGCCCGCAGTTACTTTAAAAATTTGATCAATAGTGCTTCCAAAACTAAGGCCCGTCCCCGATGACCCTGCTTTGCTAAAACTTAATACTACGCTCCATTCTTGTCCTATAACTGCAGTTTCTGGAATTTTTATTCTATAATTTACTGGAATTTTTTCACCTGGAGAGATTGTATAAATATTTTTCCTGTCAACCAATTTTATTATTTCAGAACCTTGAAGAATGTCTGCTTTTGCAGTTATATCAAAAGATTCTCCAGAATCTTGCAAGACAAATTTCAAATCTACTTCCGCGCCAGGATAAAGAAAAAGAATATCATTTTCTATATTTGGAGCAGATACAGAAAAAGCAGAAACCATTCCACTGAATAAAATTAATATTCCTAAAAAAATCCCAATCTTAATTTTTATTTCTTTGAAGTTCATTTTATTTTTATAATACCTTTATTCCCCAAGATCCTTGTCGTTGTGTCGAATATGCTTGCTGAGTCAATTCAGTACCAACGAACAGTAAACAGATATACAACTGTTCTTGACCTACTTCATTATTATTCAACGAAAAATTTCCTCTCGACAAATTTGCCTGATTAATATTTGTGAAGCTGTTATTTCCAAGC
Source organism: Candidatus Woesearchaeota archaeon (assembly GCA_964361295.1). Classification (GTDB taxonomy): domain Archaea; phylum Nanobdellota; class Nanobdellia; order Pacearchaeales; family GW2011-AR1; genus JABHWZ01. The sequence continues at coordinate 5,856 of CAYIAD010000027.1, read as the reverse complement.
AATCTTGTTGCATTTCCGTTTGAAACATCGCCTTTGAAGTTACATTCTGCATTACTTCCTGTATTGTTTGCAACTGTAAAGTTTCCCCCCCATATCGCCAAAGTACTTATTATTTCTCCATAAAGATGCGAAGCATTGACACTTATTTGTCCGTATGCAAAATCTTGGTTTCCGGTATTGTTAATTAATAATGGGTCACTGGAACTTGTTGAATTTGTTACTCCCGCAGCCAGAGTTGCAAAAGTTAAATTATTTGGACCCACTTTAATTCCTGTAAGAGGATTTATCGAGATTGTGGGTGCAACTCCTGCGGTCGCTCCGGAAGTAGAGGTGCTATTTTTGCCATAAGCTATATTGTCTCCATTATCTTTTATACTTGCATTAATTGTCCAAACTCCCTGGGCACTATACCATGAAATATTCACTAAACAAGTATAATTTGCAATATTAACTCCATCATTAACTATTTGACTGCATGTAGAATTATGGGAAGTAAGTTCTCCTATTTTCGAAATATTTAGCGTTGCGCTGTTTAAATTTGCAATCCCATCACTATCATTGACAGAAAAATTAATTCTAATGAAGGTATAAGCCGGTCCTTCCGTCAAAGTTACTCCGGAAACTAATTCTGGCGTAGCATTATAAACAAAAATAATTGAAGGGGCATTTCCTCCTGCGCCGACGGTAATATTCAAATCTGCATTTCCTGTAGCTTTTCCTGTTAATGTTTTTTTAAAATTATCAAAGAACGCCCCTCTTCCCTCTCTTGCGGTGACGACGGAACTAATTGAAAAAATTAATAAAATTATAAAACAGAAAAATACTAAATAAAATTTGCCTCTTTTTTTCATATTGAACATCACCAACTATTTTTATTACAACAAATCTATTTTTAAATATTTGGTTAGTCTATTTCTTTAATTTTTTAACTGCTCTTGAGAATAATGTCCAGATATTTCTTGGATCCTTGTTTAAAATCTTTGAGATTTCTATGTTTGTATGTCCCTTTTCCTTCAAATAATTGACGACAGATTCTAAAAGACTTAATCTTCTGTCAGAGAAGATTTTTATTGGAACGACAATCCCCCCAGTAAATTTAATTTTCTCTTGCTTTTTCTTTAAAGCATTTTTGTAATTCAGGGCAACTGTTCTTTGGTCTCTGTTAAGCAATTTAGCTATTTCACTAAATCTTAATCCAAGATTCTCTTTTAGATATTTACATAAAGCTTCTGCGACTCCTATTTCTTCGTTTAATATTGACAAAGGTATCTGTATTTCTGCCTCCCCATTAATATTCCGCAATAATTGTGAAGCGTTTATTTTTACACCTCTGAGAAGTTTTCCAAGGTCTATTTCCTTAGTTGTATTTAGATTGTTTTCTATTGCGTCAAGAACATCTTCTGTTTGTTTCTTTTTCTTCCTTCTATTTTTTCTTCCTGACGGAATAAATGCAACCAATAAAATTCTTATGGTCCAGGGTCCTTGATTTCTTGTTGAATAAGGTTGTTGAGTCAATTCAGTACCAACGAACAGTAAACAGATATACAACTGTTCTTGACCTACTTCATTATTATTCAACGAAAAATTTCCTCTCGACAAATTTGCCTGATTAATATTTGTGAAGCTGTTATTTCCAAGCAATCTTGTTGCATTTCCGTTTGAAACATCGCCTTTGAAGTTACATTCTGCATTACTTCCTGTATTGTTTGCAACTGTAAAGTTTCCCCCCCATATCGCCAAAGTACTTATTATTTCTCCATAAAGATGCGAAGCATTGACACTTATTTGTCCGTATGCAAAATCTTGGTTTCCGGTATTGTTAATTAATAATGGACCATTGGTGAAAGTTGCATTTTTCTGATTCGCAAATATTGAAGAAAAAATTAAATTTCCTGGACCAGTTTGAATTCCTGTAAGAGGATTTATAGTTGCATAACTTGCATTTGTATTATAAGCAACTTCACCTAGAGCATCCCTTATAGAAACATTAATCGTCCAAGGACCATTTGCACTATACCATGAAATATTCACTAAACAAGTATAATTTGCATTATTCCCACCAGATTGAGATAAACTACATGAACTATTATGATAAATTATTTCTCCAGCTCTTGAAATATTTAAAGTAGGGGAAGTCAAGTCCCCAAATCCGTCGGTGTCATTTGCTGAAAAATTAATTCTTATCGCAGTATACGCCGGTCCTTCGGTCAAAGTTACTCCGGAAACTAATTCTGGCGTAGCATTATAAATAAAAGTTACTCGGGGAGCAATATTCGTTACGGCAGTCACATTTAAATAATAAGTCCTAGAACTCTCCGTGTAGTTCTGACTTGTTTGATAAACAACAGTTATATTATGGAATCCTGCATCATTGTAAGTTGTTGTATTGCTTACTTCCATCGCTCTTGAATTAATTAAAGTTCCATTATCATATAATCTTAAAGTGGCTGCGAGATCACCTGTTAAAATTGTTCCATTAAGAAGAATAGAACTCCCTGCTGTAATTGTTCTATTTCCTTCAACCCCTCCAAAAGTTAAATTCGTGACAGAAGTTGCTTTATTAACAGTTAAAGTAAATCCTCCTATTGAAGAATTAACAGTGTAATTCTGCCCTTCCGTCGCATTATAAACATAAGTATATTCTCCAACCCCAAGAACTGTTGCATCTGGATTTGAAACTGAAATATTATTTCTTAATAAGGCGTATGTAACATCTCCATCTCCAGAGTTTGTTTCACTTCCCTGAACATCTCCAGTCGTTCCATAAGTTATCGGAGAAGTTCCTGAAATTGTCCCTTGAGAAATTGTTTTATTGATAGTATATTTTCCACTCTCCGTCGCATTCCAATTATTTGTTGTATCATTTGCCAGCCATTTATAACTATAAGTTCCTGCTGGTAAACTAAATGAAATAGTTGCATTGTAAATATTTCCGGCAGTATTAACTGCAGTATAATTTGTATTATTAAACTGGAGTAAAACTCTGCTTAAAGCTACCCCATCTGTAATTGTTGCATTGAAAGAATAAAATTGTGTTGAAAGATATACAGAACCATTTGAAGGAAATTCCTTAAGAAGGGTTACAGAAGGATTTGTTACATCTGGATCTGAATATATAATAAAAACAGAACCATTTTGACCATCTCCTGCACTATTACCAGTATCATCTCCACCGCCCCCGCCTCCATATAATCCTCCAACTGCCCCAACTCCATTAGCCCCGTTTGAACCGCCAGTTCCTGGATTAGCAGGATTACCATTTGAACCACCAGTTCCGTTATTACCTCCAATACTAAAACCTACACCTCCACCACCCCCACATAAACCAGTACCTGTTGCAGAACCTCCACCACCACCTCCCCCACCACCTATACTTACTGCACCATTATTAGCTCCTACTGCTCCCCCTGCTCCTCCAGAACCATACATTCCACCTGCTCCACCACCTCCTCCACAACCAGCATTACCAGTAGCACTACCTCCCCTGCCTCCACTACCTCCGTTAATAACTCCTCCAATAGATGTACTCGTTCCATTTGAGGATTGGTTAGCAGCAACTGTCCCTCCTCCACCTCCCGCAGCAAGAAGTAATACCGTTCCGTCTGATGAACGTACAATTTCTGAATAACCCCCTTCGCTACCAGGAGTAGCCTTTCCTAAACCACCATAACCCACAATAACTGTTAAATTCTCTCCAGGCGTAACGCTTATTGCACTTGAATACCTTACATCTCCCCCAGCACCTCCTCCTCCCGCAGAAGTAGTCCTGGCTCCACCCCCACCTCCACCAATAACTAAACCTTTGATGGATGTAACTCCCGTCGGAACTATCCATGAATCATTTCTAGCAGTAAAAGTTACATTACACACTCCAGAACCACAAATAGAAGTTGGGTCAACAATATAATCTAGCTCAACACTTCCGTCGAGGATTTTCAAATCAAAAGTATCCTGCTCTCCAACGAGATTCGTTAAAAAAACTTTGTTGTATTTATTATCAACTAAAGAAGTAAATTCTGCAATAATTTCATTCTTATCAATTTCATAAATTTCTATTTTTGGATTTCCATTTACAGTTCTTGGAAATATCGTAATATCATTCTCCGACCTCAAATTCTTTTCAAAACTAACTCTAACATAATGCTGATTGGGTATTTCTTCAGACCAATTAGAATCTAATTTTTTTACATAATCATAAATATCTGAAACAAATTCCCTGTTTTCATTTAGGTGTTCTGCTTTTGTAATAAAAATTATCTCAAAAGTTTGGTTGCTCAGATGAGGAACAACCCATTCGATATAATCTATTTTGCCATTTGAATCGGAATCCAGTGCTGTAAAATCAAGATAGGTGTTTTGTTCTCTCCAATAAACTTTTATTTTGCTTTTTTCTTCAAGATCAAATTTTTCAGAAATTTTTGTGAAAGCTAAAATATCTGTATAAGTTAATTCATCTGGTCCTGAAATGGTGATTCTTTTTCCATTTTCTGTCTCTTCTTCATAAGATTGAGGAGATTCGGTATAATATTCAATTACTATACTCTCTTCTTTTTGAACATCTATTATCTCATCCAAATCTATTATTATATTGCCGTTAACTTCAGCAAGAGGCACTTGTAAATCATAAATGATTTTTCCTGAAATCGTGAATCCTTTAAGCCATTCGAAAAATCTGCTAAAAAAGGTTGGACCATTAGATTTTTCCGAAACAACAAATCCAGTAATTCCTTTTTTAATAGAAACTTCTTTATTCCCAAAACCCTGTGAATTTTCATCCTCTAATTCTTTGAAAGAATTCTCTGCCTCTTTGCCCGTTTTAATTGAAAGATTATTAGAATTCTTTGGAATTTCAATTCTTAAATCAGAAATATTTGGGGCAATTATATTTATTTTTTGAATCCACTTTACTGGTTTTCCAACGACTATTTTAGAATTCAAAGTAAAAATATTTACCTCAGAAATATTTTCAGAAAGAATAGGTTCCTCTTGGAAAGGACTAGTTTCATTTTGAGAAACCCCGAGTATATTCTCTGAATCAGTAGTTTGATTAATTTCTTCAAAGATATCTTCAGAAACAGGAGGTTCCTCTTGGAAAGGACTAGTTTCATTTTGAGAAACCCCCGTTAGATTTTCTGAATATAAAGTTTCATTTGAATCTTGTGAAAAATTTAACTCATCTTGAACTGCTAAACCAGTTTTTTGGAATCCAGAACTAGAAATTATAAAAAATAAAATAAATCCTAGAATAAATAAGCCAAACAAAAAAATAAAACTTTTTTTTCTTTTATCAATAATTCTTTGAAACTCCTTAATCTGACTACCATAGTAATTAAACCATTCTTGGATTGTCTTTCCATTTAACTTTTGATTTGCTCTTTTATGATATTCTTCTAAAGAAATTTTTCCACGATAATATAAAAATTCTAATCTTTTTGCATAATCATACAATTCTTTTTTGTATTTTTTGCATAATTCTATATCTTTATCCAGAATAGGCCCGCTACTATGATTAGTCCTTTCCATTACTTAATATGTATTAATTATTCCTTATAAATACTCTCTTTTAAGTAATATAGTTACTTAATATGTATGATAAATAAATCTATTAAAACAACGACCTTAATCAAAATTTCAAAATTGTTATGGTGATAAATTTTTCCTAGTGAAACACCCTGAACTTGTTCTAACGCGAAGCAAATCCCTTTTTCCTCAGAAAAAATGCCCATTCTTCGGAAAAACCTGCTCCATAAATTATAAAATAAATTTAATTGAATTTAATACTCCATAAAAATAAAAAGCAAAAACTCATAAAATTAAAATGCTTATTCAAATTCTCCTGGCAATTTTTTTGGGAAA
>CAYIAD010000026.1:0-9847 GCA_964361295.1 Candidatus Woesearchaeota archaeon | reverse complement strand
TTCAGATAATGCAGAAAGTCTCTCTTCTATACTTCCCGACGAAGAACTCACACATGCTCCATCTTGACAAACTTTACCTTCTAAAGAGCAATCATAAACTTTTAGAGAGCCCAGTTGTCCTTCATTAGTGCAATACATCTCATTCAAAAGATTTTTTCCTTGAATTAATGAACAGTTATCTTTAAACAAAATACTTCCACCTATAGCAGATTCTGAAATATTTCCTTTCACTCCATAATTCAATCCTCCGTCGCTGTCAGTACAAGTATGTTTTGGAACACAAACACCATTTTGGCATTTTCCAGAACAAGAATTGCAAGCAGCAAATCCATCAAAACCTTCTTTATTGATATAATATCCTTGGGAATCTTTGAAATAAACTTTAACTCTTAGATATTCTGAATTGCTTATTTTCCAATCTTTATTGTAATCTGCAGAATGATATGAGCAATTATGACTTCCTTTTCCAGAAGCATATCCATCATAGCCTTTAGAATTACAATAATAATTTCCAGCTCTCCAATAAGAAGCTACTCTATTGTACTCTGTACCACTAATTTTCCAGTCATGGTTATAGTCTGCAGAATGATATGATGAAGAATTTTTAACATTTCCAGTTATAACATTTCCAGTAAACCATCCAGCACTTATCATAGAAATTCCTAAAATACATACGACAAACAAAATTCCTAAACTTATTTTTTTATTCATTTTTAACCTCCTTTCATTTGTATAATCCAGTTATTAAAATAACCTGCCCATTTAAGGGCTATAATAAGAGAGAGAGAGAGAGTTTAAAAATATATCGTGGATAAATCCCTTTTGTAAAAATTAAAAAATTACTCTTAAACAACAACTTTCTTTTTAGGAATTAGTATCTCATCAAACAAAGCAATCATTTTTTTAACAAACAAACTATTTTTATTTAATCTAAACAATTTAGCATTTCCAATTACCCGAGTAGGAACAATAATCTCGCTCTTTAATAAATCATCAAAAATTCTAAATAAAGTTGTTCTTCCAATTTCAGCACCCTCGGCAATATCTGACAAACTATAATCTAACTCTCTCCCTTCTATTAAAAACTCCAACACTCTGATTTTTGGAGTGTCTCCAAGTGCTTGTCTGAATAAAGTATCATCCATAATTTTATTAGAAAATTGAATTCTTTAAATGTTTCTATTTTGGAACATAAGTGTTTCTTTTTAGCATCACAAACATTTTAATAGAATTTATCATTCAAAATAAAATATGGAAGTTCAAATTGCAATTATGAGAAAAATTCTAAGAAAATTAGTAAATTTAAATATCTGGGGTGAGCAAGTTCATGAGCATTAATCAGTTAACGTATCCAAAGCGAATGGGCTTGGGAATTAGAAGACATACTAAGATTAAAAATCTGCAAAAAGGACTTCCTCAACATCTACGAGGAACAAAAGAGTATAAAAAAGCAGTTAAAGAATTACTTCAAAGAGAATTTTTAAATATTAAACCTTTAACTGGAGAATACCCTGTTGGATTAAATAGTCACAAACAAAAAGAAATTTATGAATTTTTACAAGAACAATGACATACCCTCAATTACAAATACTTAATTCAAAAGAAACAGCAAAGATATTAGAGATGTTAAAAGAACAATTTGGAATAACTGAAATTTCAGGTAAAATAATTCAGAGAGGAGCAGAAAGATTATTTTTATATCAAGGAAGTTTCACAAAAGAGAAAATTAAAGAAATAGAACAAACAATTCCAATTGAAAGAATAGGTGTTTATTTTGCAAAAATAGTTCCAGGAGAAGAAGGAATTAGATTAAGCATTGATGGAACCCATATTTTTAAAAACCAAATTACAAAAAATATTTTTGAACTTACAGACAAACAAGCAGAAGTTTACCTTAAAGGAGAAGAACTTCAACTAAAAACTCCAGAACAAGAAAAAGGATTTAAAGTAATAAAATATAAAAATGATTTTTGGGGTTGTGGAAAAGCATCATCAGAAAAAATATCTAATTTTATACCAAAACAAAGAAGAGTTAAGCTAGGAAGAAACACTATTATTATTCAAAAAGAAGAAGATTAATTCTTTTTTTTAATTATTTGGGATAATTACACATTTATTTTCTACACAATCAATATTTCCTGCCCCACAATCTAATGCTCCACTACATTCTTGAGTACAAAAAACACCATCACAAATAGGAGTATATTTTTTGTTTATAACAGAATCAGTATGACAACAAGTTGCTGGAACACAATCATCTTTAATATTGCAAAAATCTTGAGAAGTTTCTTTAATATCCTCTTTATCAATAGATTTTTCATTTTTTAAGGTAAAAGAAAGAATAAAAATCCCAATTAAAATTAAAACAGCGATAATACCCCAAAGAATATTTTTCAAGTTTAGTTTCATTTCATATTTTTCAGAACTTTAATTAAAAAATAAAAAACTTTTTGGGCATATTCCTTATTTAAAATTTTTCCATAATAAGTTATAGAATTTCTAAAATACCTTAATTCATTAAAAAAAGAGATATCCTTTTCTATAAAACCAATTTCTTTAAGATAAGAAATTTCAGCCTCGTGTGCATAATTTCCAGAGGAAGAGTAGCCTTTCAAAAGAAGTTTTGCCCTTACTAGCTCCATTAAAATATCATAACAATCTTTTATAATTGAATTTGCATTTTTTTCATTTATTCCAATAATTCTAACTCGCTCATTTAATCCTTCCAATGATAAATTAGACTCATTTATTAAAAATTCGGCTCTAGACTTATCTGGGCTAACCTTTCTGATTATTCCTTTATTTAGATAATAATCAAATTCTTTTGGCAATTTCATAACTCAATACCTCCAGAAAATAAAATACCATTTAACAAGTTCTCTTTTAAATTCTTATGAATCTCTTTAAATGAAGGATAAAAATTAATTAAAATTTCTCTTTTCAACAATTCTTCAAATTTTTTTAAATTCACTTTTTTTTCTGAAACTCCGATTATTGCAATATCTACATCTGACTTATGCCCTTCATCTTCCTTGCTCCAAACATCTTCTCCTCGAGAATAGCTTCCAAAAAGAATAATTGTTGCCCCAGGAAAACTTTCTTCTAAAAAATTAATAAGCCCAGATTCATAAAGAACTCTTAAATTTTCAACTCTCTTTAGCTCAGTTGCCTTTGAACTATCTTGATTAAATTCAATTGACCATCTTCCAGAATATTTATCTTTTTTTATTTTAATTAATTTTTTCTCCTCTAATCCAGAAAGAACCTTAACAATACCAGCTTGTGTTCTATGGAGTGACTTTGCTAAATCTCTTGCATTAAAAGAAACTCCTGCATGCATAGATAGAAATTTAAAAATTTCTTGCTGTAATAAACTAAACTCAGATTTATATAGATTTATCATAGTTTAGATATGTAAACTATAGTTTATAAAACCTTTCTATATCTTACTTTTTAGATTAAACTATAAACAACTCTATAACTATTTCTTTATCTACCAACACTAAACTCATTACTAATCGAATTCTTTCCTCCAAATTCAACATAAATTCTATAAGTTCCAACTTCATTAAGAGAAACATCTAAATTATTAAATCCAGAGAAAACTGAATTTCCATTGCTGTCTTCTCCAATATCTAACTTAACAAGACCCTTAGCTGGAATAGAAACTTTTTTATTAACAATTTCAGAGTAATCAATCCATTGCTCAGCATTATTTTTCTTTTGTATTTTAATTAATAAATTTCTCATAGCTGTTTTATCTTCATTATTAACAATCTTTGACTGAGGTCTTTCTTCTATTTGTTTATCGCAATCATAACATCCTGTATGCTGGGGGTCATGTTGGAACATTGGCCAGTCCATATTCCCAAAATCCTTATCACCAATTTCTCCCGGAGCAACCCCAAAAATATTTAAGGAATTACCTTCTGGATAATCGAGAGTAGGAAAATGAGACGTCTGGATAAAAACATTTGTTTTAGAATTATCATAATTACCCATGTTAACAAACAATCCCCAACCAACAACCTTAAATAAATCCACTATTTTTCCGGACCCATCAAATATAAACACTGGAGTAAGTCCAGTATTATCTCCGTTTGCAAGATGACTTGTAACAATAATCTCCTTAATTCCATCATTATTAATATCTCCGGAAACAATTTGTTTCGGGAAAGCATCCTCAAGGATAATATTTTTTAAATGGCGAGTAAATAAAAGATTTCCATCTCCTTCAAAAACCCTCATTAGACCACCACTAAGGTTATATTGATAACCAACAGAAATAACTTCAGGGTTATTATCATTATTCAAATCAGATAAGATTATAGAATTAAAAGATTCGTGGAGAGAATTTTTAAACTGCCATTTTTTCACTCCAGTATTTTCAAGTACCAAAAGAGATCCATTCGTATTACCTTCACTAATTCCAACCACAATTTCTAGTTTAGTATCATTGTCTATATCTCCCAAAACAATATCCGAGAAAAGATAGGTAGATTTAGACTCTTTCAATGCGTATGACCATTCAAGAATATTTTTTTTAACATTAACACTATATAAGTAATTTCCACAAAATATAACAATCTCATTTTGTAGATCATTATCTAAATTTCCTATAGCGAGCTTTTGTGAAGGGGAACAATCCTCAAACAAAAAGTTATATTTAAACTCTCCATTTTTGTTTAGAATGATTAACCTATTTGCACCAACAGTAATTATTTCATTCTCGCCATCAGAATCAATATCTGCAATAACCACGCTTTCTGTTCTAAAATTATTATTAGAGATATCTTTTTTAATATATTTACCATTAACATCTACAATTATTATCTTTTTATAATAACTATCAATACCAACAATGTCTAAAAAACCATCATTATCCAAATCATAAATAGTTGGAATAAATCCATCCCCGATGGAATCCATTTGGTTAATTTCCTTTACTTCTCCAGTCTTTTCAACATAAGCGATCTTTCTAGACTCTGCAATTATTATCGCTTCATTCTCACCATCAGAATCAATATCTGCAATTATTGGTGCCCCATTAATAGAAGAACCAGAAAGAGGTATTTTTGATTTCAATTCCAATATTGACTCCCTAAAAACAAAAAAGAAATTCTGATCTTCAAAATTACTACCAAATTGATCCTTTACTAATAACTTAATCTTATAGACTCCGATATCAAAATTTTCGTAATCAAATCTAGCACACAAAACACCATTATCAACTTGCTGAGTTCCAGAACAAATTAAATTCCAACTCTCTTCACCTACTTGAGAATAATAAACTTCATAATAATTAAAATTTTCTCCTTTAGCAGTTCCAGTAATATCGATAGAATCTTCAGATAAAATAACTTGATTTAAAACAGCCATTAAAAAATTGTCTTCTAACTTCACAGCTTCTTTTAAATTAATTCTTCCTGCTCCCTGAGTCTTTGAATCATAACCTAAATCAATTGCAGTTGCTTTCAAACTTGCTTTAATTTCTTCAGGTGTCCAATTAGGATGAGCTTGTTTTAATATTGCAACACTTCCAGAAACAATTGGAGTTGCCATTGATGTTCCAGCCATTTGAACATGTTTATCATCAACACAGGGATGATAATAAGGATATTGTCCTTCTGGAAAGATAGAATCATATCTTGCAGCACAAATTAAAGCTCCAGGAGCAACAATATCTGGTTTAATTAATATTTGACTATTTCCAGAATTATCGTCCCAAACCACATTTCCTCTTGAACTAAATGAAGTTATCTTATCTGTTGAGGGATCTCCGTCATTCCAATATTTACAAAAAACTTTTCCTTCAGAATTACAAGTCCCACAACTTGTTTGTATTCCAGGGGTGCAATCCCACCAAAAACTTTGATAATTAGTCTTGTAACTTGCTCCAACAGTTATTGCCTTCCTAGCTGTTCCAGGACTTCCAATAGTTTGTTCTGAAGGTCCATCATTTCCAGCAGCAATCACAGCAACAACTCCATTATCAACTGCATTATCTATTGCCTGACTCATTGCATCATCTGGATTTCCAGGTCCACCTAAACTTAAACTAATAATATCTAAATGGTCTGAAAAATCTCCATCTTGATTAGGATTCATACTTCTTTCAATTGCAGAAATAATTACATTAGCATAGGAATTAGGAAAAACCTTGTAAGCATAAATTTCAGCTTCAGGTGCAACTCCTTTTAAAACCCCATTTCCAGCTGCTGTTGCAGCAACATGTGTTCCATGTCCTTGATAATCCATTGGATCAGCATCATTGTCTGAGAAATCATAGCCAGAAACGACTTTTGAATTTGGAAATAAATCAGAGATATCTGTAACATCAGTTCCGGTTATTTGGATTTCTTGATTTGTTGAAATATCATAAATAAAAATTTCTGAGGGATCACTCCATTGATAACCACCATATTTAAAATCTGCCCAAACTACAAATTTATCAAAAATTTCCGGTCCATCTTTTCGGGTTAAAAGTGAAGATATTTTTAGATTACTACTATCCAAATTTTTAAGAAAAATCTTTTGATTAGAATGCCAAACTAAATTTTCACCATAAATTCTTGCATTATTCGCATCAAACCCTAAAAAATCTAATTGTTCTGTAACTAAATCATAAAGATATAAACGGAATCCAGAAATAGTAAGCAACAATTTATTTTCATACACGTCTGCCCCATAGAAAAGTAATTTAGTATATTGATCTAAAGATAAATTTCCAGACTTCTTCAAAAAAGAGGAATAGTTAAAGATTTCTTTTTTATCTTTTGTAACTAAATTATATTCAAAAAATTTAGAATTCTCCAAGGTATTATCAGAAGAATCTGCCCAAAAAACTTTATCCCCATAAATAGTAAGAGTATCAAAGACATTAAAATATCTTGAATTAATATTAGTAATTTCAGTTTTTTCTCCAGTTAATATATTGAATAAAAAAAGAGGAACAACTTCTTCTCCAGAAGAGCTATTAAGAAGATTTACTAAAAGAATAAATGAATCTCCATAAAGATTATACTTTTCATTACCTTGACCAATTAAATCAAACCCTTCTTTTAAAGAATTAAAAGAAATTATACTCTCTTCATGAGTATCAAAATCCTTAACAATGTATCTATAAGTATTGGTATATGACGATCCACCTTTAAACCCTTGGTAACTTTTCCAAACAATTTTATTACCATAAATTTTTGGATTTATATTAACATTATAATATGAATTATTTGTAGAGATTAATTCTATTTTGTTTGTAAATATATCATAAAGATAAACATTACAATTGTAAAAATAATCCTCACACTCATGCCAAACTATTTTATTTCCATAGATATCTGGAGAATCTCTTATTTTATCTGCTTGTGTGATATTTTCGCCTCCACTTCCCCCCAAATCCCCATGAGTATAATCAACCCCAGTATCAATAATTCCAATCTTAACTCCTTTTCCAGTTAAACACTCTTTTCCACTTATTAAACAATCATTTCCATCAACATCTAATTGCCCTGCTTGAATTCCCCCTTGAATTAATGGAACAGAATCACTAAGAGTGATATTCACTAAATAATTTGGATAAACTTTTTTAACTTCTTTTAATTTTTCTATTTCTTTTGCCTCTGCATCTGAAACATTTAAAACAATTCCATTAAATGCCTGAGTAAATTTACTTTCAATATTTAACTCTCCAGAACTCTCATCTATTGCTCTTCCAGTTATTCCTGCTTCAGAAACTGATTCTATTTTATCTAAAATCTTTGCTTCTGCTTTATCTTGCTCAACAGAAACTTTCTCTTCTTGTTTAAATAAATTTTGCTCTAGATTTCTCTCTTTAGAATTTGCAACTTGATTTGTTACTAACCCAAGAGTATAACGATAAAAAGTATTCTCAGATTTATATCTAACCTCTTTAATATAATCTAACTCATTTGCTCTTTTTTCTAAAACTGGTTTTTCCTTAAACTGAATAATATAACCATTATAATCTGGACCTGCATATTTTTCTCCTGAAATTAAATTTCCGTTTTCATCCCACAAAGTTCTCTGCTCTCCTTCCATTCCCAAATTATCTTGTTGCAAATAATTATTAACAAAAACTTCATTTTCTACACCTTCTTTTATAATAACATTTTCACCAGAAGGAGGATCAGTTAATTTTATCTGTTCCCCTAACTGATAAGCATCTTTTAAAGTTGCAACAGAAACTTCACCTTCAAATTTTCCAGATTCAATATCCTGAATAACTTCCCCCTTTTTCTCAACTTCTCCATACAAATTAACACATTTTCCATTTGAACATAGATTATTCAAACACTCAAAATTATTATAACAAACATCTCCATCTATTTTCTGTAATTTGATTTCTCCGTCGATATCACAATATTTTTGCACTCCTCCAACAACTAACTCCTGCCCCATAGAATAGCTTTTTCCTTCAAGTTCACATCCAGAAGAAGTAGCATAAACAACAGAAAAAGTTAAAACTAAAAAAACAAAACTAATCAGCAAAATAAGTTTTTTTTTAATTCCATTTTTCATTTTAACCATTTAAGCAAAGGGTGTATTCTTCACTAGTTTTAGTTTCATCATTTGCAATGCAAACGCATCTTTTTTCTTTGCTTATAGGATGAATAATAGTGCACCAAATTTTTGTCAGCAATCCTGCCTGAGCTCTTACCTCTTCAACTAATCCAACACATTTATTATTTGAACAAGTATTGCTTTTACACTCAAAATTATTCATGCAACTTTCATCAATATCTTTTTGTAATTTGGCATCATCATCAATATCGCAATAAAGAGAATCTCCTCTTTCATTTGGAAATCTAATTCCTTGTAAATAACACTTTTCTCCAACTGAACAACCTTGACATAAAGGAGTTTCAGCAATACAAGCACCATCTTGACAACTACTTCCACTTGCACAACTTCCACAATTTAAACTTCCTCCACAACCATCACTAACACCTCCACAAGTTTTACCTAATTGAGAACAAGTTTTAGGAATACAAGAATTAATACAAACTCTACCTTTGCAAATCATTCCATCTAAAGTACAATCGTGGTGCTCCTCAGAACTTATTGATCCATTTTTACAGATAGTTTCTATTAAAATATTACTCGTATTATTAGCACAAATATCTAAAAAATAAGAACCAGAAGGATATTGAGTTATATTTCCTTCGATAGTATAATTCAATCCCCCATCACTATCAACACAAGTAGTTATACAATTTCCGTTAATACAATTCTTTCCATTTTCACATGTTCCACAAACCCCTCCACAACCATCACTTCCACAAGTTTTTCCAGCACAATTTGCAATTATTGGATCAGTTGTGACACATTCTCCATAACCAGTTCCATCTGCAAGACATGTTTTAGTTCCAGTTACAGAACAAGTTCCAAATGTTTGACTACAAGAAATTGAACTTGATCCACAATTTAAAATTATCCCACAACTATCATCCACACTTCCACAAGTTTTTCCTAATTGAGAACATGTTTTAGGAACACAGGAAGGAACACAACTTCCACAATCTCCAGAACAAGTAGAACAATTTTCATTTCCATTACAAGCTCCATCTCCGCAAGCAGAACTTGGAGGACCAACATTTCCACTACTTTCAGAAGTATATAATTCATTAACATCAGAAGCAGTTAAGGCTCTATTGTAAATTCTAATATTATCTAAATTTCCATTAAAATATTTTGGAGAATTTACTGTAGGCATATAACCGATAATTAAATCTTGGACTGGACTAAATCTCGGAACACTTGAACTTTGCGAACTAATTAAAACTCCATCTTTATATAAATATAATTTTCTATCTCCATAAACCCCAAC
>CAYIAD010000025.1:0-9965 GCA_964361295.1 Candidatus Woesearchaeota archaeon | reverse complement strand
TAAGGCCTCATGATTAATCTCTTGAAAATAATGCTTGATATCACATTTTAAACAATATCCCTTTACTTGATTTTCACTATACCAACCATTGACTTCTCCGTTATTTGATACTTTGTTTAGAAAAAAGTAGAATCTTTGAATTGCAAATAAATTTCCTTTTTCAATTCTGTTTGCACAAGAGTCATAAATAAAAGTTTTATCAAAGATTGGCTCTAAAACTCCAAATAAAACATGATGAACAACTCTATCTCTAAAATCTGATTTGCTTATTTTACGAGTTTTTGGGTCTCGCAGAATAAATGTTTGAAGAGGTTTAGGTTTGTAAGTTTGATTTCTCAATTCTTCGCTTAATTGAGATATATTTTTTCCTAATTCTTTTTCAAATCTACCCTCTTTATCAAATCTGTCTTTATCCATTTACAAATCAATAATTCCCTCTTTAGTTAATGCAGCAAATCTAACTCCAACTGGAAGATTAATTAAAGCAGAAACTAAAGCCATGTGCTCTTTTCCGTCTCCAGATGCAATACTTAATGCAACTTCTAAACCTGAAATTTTTCCTTTAAGTTTTTGAACAAAATCATCTTTTAATTCTGCTATTCTCTGACTCATATCTACTTTAATAAATTCAAATGGCTTTTCATGTTTGAAATCTTTTGCAAAATCATCTCCAATAATAATTATTTTTTCCCAATCTCCGTGTTTCATTAATCCTGCTACTTGAGTCCATGTTCCTTGTCCTGTTGATAAAAGTGCTATTAATTCCATCTTAGAAAAAGAAATGTTTTATTTTTAAGTATTTGTGTGGAAGAAGATAAGGAATATCTTAATATATCTAAAAAAATAAAGATTTAAAAACCAATTAAAATTAAAAACAAAATGAGTTATTTAGAGACTTCGGGCGTACTTCATAGGGCAGGAATATTAAGAATAGAAACTTTAGATAGTTCTATAGAACAAATGCTTTATTACAGAGATATGCCGATTGTATTTTTACCAAAAGGAGCTCTTACAGAGTTAGTAAATACAGATAATACTGATCAGTTTAAAGCAGGATTTAACCAAATTCAACCAAATCGTAATATTTGGAGAGAAGTCCACCCAGATAGACTTTACCATTTTCTTGCACAAGCAGCAGTAGAAAGAGAAAGACTAGCAGTTCATCAAGACTTAGAAGAATTAACTAGAGCGAGACAAGAACATAGAGAAAAACTTTTAGCAGATGATGGATGGATGTAAAATATAATTAATTCTATAGATATATCTATTTAATAATATAAATCCTTAAAAAAGAAATAAAGAGAAGATGGATAATCCAGTAATTTAT
The DNA here is from genome assembly GCA_964361295.1 of Candidatus Woesearchaeota archaeon. GTDB lineage: Archaea > Nanobdellota > Nanobdellia > Pacearchaeales > GW2011-AR1 > JABHWZ01. Next base: position 8,638 of record CAYIAD010000025.1, on the reverse strand, counting down.
GAATTAGGAGCAATGAGAATAGAACATTCTGAACATCCTGATTCTCATGATATATTTTATAGAGGAGAACCAATTGCATTTTTACAAAGAAATATTCTTAGAGATTTGGTAAATACTGACAATACTTCTCAATTTAGAGAGATGTTTGAAAGAGTTCAACCTTGTTCGAATATATTTGAACAAGTTCAACCAGAGGTAGTTTATCATTTTCTTGCACAAGCATCTATAGAAGAAGAAAAAAGATATTCAGATTATCTTTCAGATAAGTTAAGAGAAACAATAGAAAATCTTGATGTGCTTTTAAGTAAAAAATAATTAATTATTACCTCTTTTTTAAATTATATTAATGATTATTGCAAGTGAGATAAACTTCATCGGAATTCTCTATACCTTACTAACAAAAAATAAAATCCCTTACCAAATAATTTATAAACCCAAATTCTATAAGATTTTTGTATCGTTTGAACTATATCGCTTCAAGATATATTCTATACTTGAGATGAATAATGTAGGAGATATAAAATGGAAGAAATAACTGAACAATTAAAGAAAGCTCTAATTGAACTGAGAAAAAAAAAGCAGAGAAAGTTTGACCAGACAGTTGACTTACTTATTAATCTGCAAAAGCTTGACTTAAAAAGAACGACGCTGAATTCTTTTGTTAGCATTCCTTATCAAATTAAAGAAAAGAAAATTGCGGGATTTTTGGAAAGTCAAAATAAACATATGGATACAATTACTCCAGAACAATTTAAAAAATATAGTGATAAAAAACTGCTTAAAAATTTAGTTAACAAATATGATTTTTTTATTGCACAGGCAAAAGTTATGCCACAGGTTGCTACAACTTTCGGGAGAGCTCTTGGACCTTCTGGAAAAATGCCGTCTCCTCAACTTGGTATTCTTATGAATGTCGACGACAAATCAGTAACAGAAGTAAAAAATAAAATTAATCATAGCATAAAGTTGAGATTAAAAGAATCAAGTCTAAAGGTGGCTATTGGAAAACAGAGTATGAAAGATGAAGAAATTATAGAGAATATAATTGCTGTTTATAACTCAGTTGTTAAAGTGCTTCCTAGAGATAAAGAAAATGTAAAAAATGTAGAAATAAAATTCACTATGACTAAACCTCAGAAAATAAAAATAAGATGATAGAAAAAACAACCAAAGTTCCAGAGTATAAGAAAAAAATAGTTGAAGAATTGAAAAAGCTTGCTAAGGGGCATAGAACAATTTTAATTGCATCTATAAAAAATTTGCCGGGTTCTCAATTTCAGGAAATTTGCAAAAAACTTAGAGGAAAGGCAGTTGTAAAAGTTCCAAAGAAAAATTTAATTTTTAGAGCAATTGAAGAAAATAAAAATCCAGAGATGAAAAAAATTGAGCAAAATATAGAAAATAGCGTCGCTATTTTATTCTCTGATTTGGATGCTTTTGAACTTGCAGTTGATTTAATAAAAAAGAAAAGTCCTGCAAAAGCAAAGCCAGGGCAAGAAGCTCCAGAAGATATTATTGTGAAAGCTGGACCAACTGATTTAGTTCCTGGACCTGCAATTTCAGAATTAGGAGCAGTTGGAATTCAAATTCAAATTAAAGAAGGTAAAATTGAAATTAAATCTGACAAAGTCATTACAAAAAAAGGAGACAAAATTTCGCAGGCAGCATCGGATATTATGGGAAAACTTGGAATTAAGCCGTTCTCAATTGGATTTATTCCTCTTGTAGCATATGACACTAAAGAAAATAAATTTTATTCTGAAATGAATATTGATACAGAAGGAACATTAAACAAATTAAAAGAAGCTCATGGAAGAGCATTGCCATTTGCAGTTAATAGAGGGTATATCTCAACAGATACAATCAAATATTTGTTGCAAAAAGCTCACAGACATGCAAAGGCAATGGAAAAATATTCTACTCCTCAAATAATTGAAGGGGGAAATAAATAAATGGAAAACATATACGCGGCTCTTTTACTGCATAAAGCAGGTAAAGAAATTGATGAAGCAAGTTTGAAGAATGTTGTTGCGGCTGCTGGCATTGGAGTGGATGAGAGTAAAATCAAGTCTCTTGTTGCTAGCTTGAAGGGTGTAGATATCGTCGCTGAATTAGCAAATGCTAGTTTAGCTATTGCTCCTGCTGGAGGAAGTGCTCCTGCAGAACATAAAAAAGAAGAAGCACCAAAAGAAGAAAAGAAAGCTGCTGCAGCGGAAGGATTGTCTGCTCTATTTGGATAATTTAAATTTTTAATTTAATCCGATATCAGACATCCTAAAAACTTCTAGTAAGAACAAGGGACTTTTTCTTAGAAGGAAGTATATTTTAGAGAATAAAAAAGTTAGTAAGGCGTAGAGAATTCGAAGTGGATTTGCTAATTATAAAATTACTTACAAAATCTTTATAACTCTCATCTAATTTTTCTTGTTATGACCTGGTCTTTATATGACGATGGTAAATTCCTAAAACCTCTTTGTTTTTCTAATGGTAAAACTCAGGAAAATATTGTTAAAGAAGTTTTAGAGGCAATTAAAAATGGTGAGAAAATGATTTTTATTCGTGGTGTGTGTGGGACTGGAAAATCTGCAATTGCCTTGAATATAGCTAGGAAAATCGGTAAAACGTCTATTGTTGTGCCTGTCAAGGGTTTGCAAGAGCAGTATAAATCAGATTATGAGAGAAATAAATATTTGTTAAAAGAAGATGGGAAGAAAATGAAAATTTCTGTAATGACTGGAAGAAAAAACCATCAGTGCAAATTTCTCGAGGACAACCAGAGTTTAATTCCTAGGATAAAACAAGAAATTAATTTAAAACTGCAGGATATTTTTTCTGGAAAAATAGAAGAAGCAAAGGAAATAATTGGCAGAGATTCAAGTGCAGATAATCCTAATCTTCCTTGCAAAATAGAAATCAGAGAAAAGAACTGGCAAAGAATAAAAAAATATTTACAGCAAAATAATAAGGTAAATTTGAAAGATTTTGAAGAAATTAAAGATGTCAAAAGGGCTTCAGTTGCTGGAGCTTGTCCTTATTGGAGTCCTGTTCTTCCTGAAAAATATGAATTAAAATCTTTTCCAGATTCAAAGAAAAAATCTTATCTGGGATTAGACAATGAAAAATATATTTTTTATCCGGGAAAGCCGGGGTGCAGTTTTTATGAGCAATTTAATTCTTATGTTGATGCAGATGTGATTGTTTTTAATTCCTTGAAATACAAATTAGAAACAATGTTAAATAGAAAACCTGCAACAGAAGTTGAAATTATCGACGAGTGCGATGAATTTTTAGATAAGTTTTCCAACCAAAGAAATATAAATTTAGACAGATTACAAAATTCTCTTATTCCTGTATCATGGATAAATTCTGAAATGGAAAATTTTACTAATGAAATAAATGAACTTATTCAGCAGTTTAAAAAAAGCGAGAGAAACAAAAAAGCCATTGAAAGCCAAGAAATAATTCCTCTAAAGGAAACAGGAATTTATGACATCCTAAAATTACTTATTCAAAATTTTGAATTACTATTAAACATCGACGATGAAAGTTATTTGCTAGATGTTGAAGAAACTGCAAGAATGTTTGAAGATTTTCTAAATGAATCTTATTTGACTGTTTCTAAAAAAGAAGAACAATGGCAGGTTAGCATTGTTACAACAAATCTGGCAAAAAGATTTAAGCAGATTATCGACAAGAATAAATCTTTTGTTTTGATGTCTGGAACAATTCATTCTGAAGAGGTTTTGAGAGATATTTTTGGTTTGGAAAATTTCAAAATTATTGAAGCTGAAACTCAACAGCAAGGAGAAATAGAAATAAAAAGAACAGGACTGGAATTTGATTGCAAGTATTCTAATTTTTCTTCTGGAAAACATTCTAGAGCAGATTATTTAAAATCTTTAAGCAAATGCTTAAAGATAGCAAAAAAACCAATTTTAGTTCACATTAATAGTTTTACAGATTTGCCTACGGAAAAAGAGCTTGAGGAATTGGATATTGATAATTTAATGTCCAGAGAAAAGTTATCTGAACTGCAACAAAAAGACAAAACAGGGAAAATTGTAGAGAAATTTAAGAAGGGGCAAATTGATGTTTTATTCTCGACAAAATGTTCAAGAGGAATTGATTTTCCCGGAGAACAATGCAACTCAATTATTTTTACAAAATATCCTAATCCGAATGTTCAAGATGCATTTTGGAAAATTTTAAACAAAACTCAGCCACAGCATTATTGGGAATTTTATAGAGATAAGGCAAGAAGAGAATTATGGCAAAAAGTTTATCGAGGAATTAGATTTAAAGAAGACCATGTCTATGTTTTAAGTCCTGATTCAAGAGTTTTGGATGCTTTTGAAAAAAGTTAATTTTTTCTGTTTAATAAAACTCCGGAAACATAAAGAGCTACAAGAATAGTAAAAACTATTGGAGTCCCCCAGCTGATATTTTGCATTTTCGTTGCAGCTGCGTAAAAAGAAACAAGCCAAGCAGCGACTACTAAAAGTTGCAAAGGAAGTTTTAAAACTATCTGCCACACTCTTTTTGTTTTATCTTTCATATTTATCCTAGGAAAATTGATTTTTTAAATATTACTAAACGAAATAAAAAGGATTCATAAACGCCGCCACCCTGACTCGAGCCCTCACTCGCTTTTACGACGCTACGCTAATTTTCTGCTCGTGAAAACTCTCGGAATCGAAGTTCGATTCGGAAATAAATTTATTGAGCTGTAATCCCAATGTAAACGCCGCCACCCCTGCTCGCAACTCTGATTTCTAAATTCTATAATTTACCTTCGGTGATTTATTGAAATCAAACTTGCTCGATCGAACGGAAAAAATATCGTTTGAATCTTGTTAAGAATTCCAAGAGAATTATGAAATTTCACAAGTTCAATTTCATTAACGCCGCCACCCCGAATCGAACGGGGATGCCCGTAAGGGCCCTGCTCTCAAGGCAGGTGCAATACCATTATGCGATGGCGGCATCTGTGTTTGCCACGCATTCGACAAAGTCGAGAGCAACGCGACTATGCGATGGCGGCCTAAGAAAAGAATTAATCAAGAAGTTTTAAAGATTTCTATTCCTTAAATTCCAAAGATTTTTTTCCACCAAGGAGTTTTTATCTGAATTGGGTTATTAAATTCATCAATAACATCATAACTTATCTTAGGCTTATCCTCTAAAAGTGGGGCTTTTTTTGCAAGTTCTAAGTGAGCTTCTTTAACTGCTATTTCAACTAAAACTCTAGAATAACCTTGATTTATCAAAGCCCATTTTAAAGAATCTTCAGTATAACCTTTTTTTAAGTTTTTTTCTAAATAATCTGTAAGTTTTTTTCTTTGTTCTGATTCTCTCATAATATTTAAAGAAAAATGTGATTTAAATGGTTTATTGTATTAACTTATAATTATTGGTTTTGCATTTGTAAAAAAAGAAACTGCTTCATTTAAGCGATTTTTTGATTCAGTGTAGATAGTTATTAGTTTGTCTCCTTTTTTTAACTCTTCTCCGACGTGAGAATAAAGATATAACCCCGCAGATTTGTCTGCAGGACATCCGCAAATTCTAGCCAAAGCGGTTATAAGTTTGTTATCTATACGAATTATTTTTCCAGATTTTTTTAAAAAAATATCTTTTTTGTATCTTGCCTCTGGAATTTTATTTATATTTCCAGATTGAGCAGAAATTATCTCCTTAAATTTTTTAAATGCTTCTCCAGAATCCAAAATTTCCATTGCTTTTAATGCGCCTTTTCCTTTTTCTGCTTTGCCAGTCATCTCTAAAATTTTTCCAGATAAAAATAAAGATTTGTCTTCTAAGTCGCGAGGACCCTCTTGATTGGGGTCTAATATTTTAAGTACATCTCTTATTTCTAAGGCTGGACCTATTCCATTTCCAATTGGCTGACTTCCATCTGTGAGAACACAAATTAATTTTTTCTTAAAATATCTTCCTAGATATTCAAATTTCTTTTTTAATTTTAAAGCGTGCTCTTTTGAAACTTTTGCTCCATTTCCATAGGGAATATCTATTAAGATGTAGTTGCTTCCTACTGCTAATTTTTTTGCAATTATCGACGCTAGTAATTGTGCTTCTGGATCTATTTTCAAAAGTTTTTCAATATGAATTATTTTATCGTCTGCTGGAGCTAAATCAAGGGCTCCTCCCCAAACAAGACAGGCATTTGTTTTTTTTAATATTGATTTTAATTCTTTAGACGAGAATTCAACTCTTGCTATTGTCTCAATCACATCGGCTGTTCCAGCTGGAGAGGTTATTGCTCTTGAAGAAGTTTTTGGGAAAATTAAACCTGCAGCTGCACAGATAGAAACAATAATCGGGGTTGTGCGATTTCCAGGAATTCCTCCAATAGAATGTTTATCGACGACAAATTTATGATTTAAATTTAATCTTTTTCCTAACTTTAAAATAGATTTTATCAAAAAGATTGTTTCATGCATAGACATTCCATTCTCATACATTGCTGAAACAAAAAGAGCAATCTCTGCTTCAGAAAGTGAATTATTAACAATGTCTTGAATAATTTTATAAATCTGATGTTGATTTAATTTTTTATTATTAAGTTTTTGAGTTACAAAAACCATGCTCTCTGGAGTAGCTCCGAGGGAAACATCTACAAATTCTCTGTGCTTTAAATTTAGCCGGTTTTTTAATTCAAAAGAAACTGCGATTTCATCCTCGTCTATAAGTTCTCCTACTGTATCTACAATTGTAGAAAACTCTTTTGAATCTTTAACAATTAAAATGCGTTCGTTCGCATGCACCCCGATTTTAGTTGCAGTTTTTTCATTTAGCATTGCAACTGGAACTCCTGCTGACCATTTCAAAATTTTAGTTTTGAGTTTCATCTCTATTTAGAAACTGGGTGTTGAATAAAAACACCATCGGAACTTTTATTTCTATAAACTTCCACGATAATCAGCAAGTAAGCCAAGATTAAAGGTCCTAATAAGAAACCTAAGGCACCGAATAAGAAAAATCCTCCAACGATTCCGAATAAAATTAAAGATGGATGCATTTCACTTCTTTGCGAAACAATTATTGGTTTTAATAGATTATCTAATCCTGCTGAAGCCAGACCGAAAATTAAAACTCCAATTCCAGAAATATTATTTCCAGAAACAAACAAATAAACTACTATTGGAATCCAGATAATTGATGTCCCCACAATTGGAAGAATACCTACAATAATCGCGAGCAATGTCATTAAAAGTGCGTTTGGAACTCCGAATATAAAAAATCCTATTCCTGTAAGAATTCCTTGAAGTCCCCCCATTATAATTGTTCCGAAAATAACTGAAGCAGTAATATCTTTAGTTTTCTGGAATAATTTTTTTTGCACACTTTCTGAAAAAGGAAGCAAACTTTCAAGATAAGACAAAAATTCATCCTGGTCCCTCAGCATAAAGAACAGGGTAAATAAAACAACAAATAATTGCATAATCAGCGTCGGAGCATTTAGAATAATAGATGAAAATTCATTAACTGCGTAATTTACTGCATTAGTAGTAAAAGAATATAAAATTGAACCTACTTCAGCTGAAAATTTTTCTGACGCAAAAAATTTAGGAAAAAAAGCTTTTAGAGGAGTTATGAAATCTGCTTTTTGGACTACAGTATAAATTTGAATTGATTGATCTATGACAATTGGTGTAAAGAACCAAAAAGGAAGAAGAATAAGCACAATCAAAAGAATGCAAATTATTAGGGCTGAAACTGTTTTTTGTTTTATAAATTTGTTCATCCATTTATACACAGGCATAAACATAAATGAGAATAAAATTCCTAGAACTGCCGAGAGCAAAACCGGTTTAAGCATAGAAAAAACTAGGATGGCTAAAGCAAAGAGCAAACCAAGAGTTACAAATTTTCTATAATATTCTTCATTCATTTTAAGTATTTAAAAGACGAGATTTAAATTTATAAAGGTTTGTAGGAGGTTTATAAATTTAATATAAGAATAGTTAGAAGAAGAAGTTATCACCTCTTTTTATCGAAAGATTTAAATAGTATCTTACTAATATTTATGTGTATGAAAATTAGTAAGGAAGAGTTGCTAAGAATAAATGCTGGATTTGGCGGAACACTTAGAAATGATGCTAGTTTAGATTTTGCTATAGAAATGCAAAATGATAAGAAAATAGGAGATTACAAAAAATTAGCCTATTTAATGAGAGCCATACTTGTTGATCATCCTTTTTCAGATGGGAATAAAAGAACAGCAATGTATTTCGCATTAAAATTTACAGAATATAGTGGCTTACAGATTGATAGAGAATTGCTAATCCATCAAATCATATCTATCGCAAAGAACAACATTAATGATATTAAAAATATAGAATGGAGATTAAAAAATGCAATCAAATAAAATATTAAAAAAATATAAAGAAATGTTTGAAATACTAGAAGAGTATGATAAAACTCATGAACTTCCTTTTAATAGGAAAAGAATAGATGTAACTTTGTCTATTAAAACAATAAATAAGCTTAAAGAATTAAGTAAAAAAACCGGAAAACCAGTATCTCATTTAATAGAAGAAAAGTTTATCTAAAAGTTTAACTTATGTTAAGTAAACCTTAATTCTTAACATAAAGATTTGCTGGAAAATCTTTAATT
>CAYIAD010000024.1:0-10054 GCA_964361295.1 Candidatus Woesearchaeota archaeon | reverse complement strand
GTGGAGCCATGCAAACTCCTATCTGTCCAATTAAATCCTCTCGAGTTTTTAATTAATGAAATTTTTTCAAGCAATAAAATCTTTCCAATTCCTCGTCGACAAATTTAGAAACTTTAAAAAAAACATCATCTGCTCTTTCATTAGGACTTTCTTTTGCAGAAGGAAGCAAAATATCGTGAGGCATTAATTCCAAAATCTGCTCGCTATTTTCAAGCTCCTTTCCAAAAATATCCAAGATATAACCCAAATCTTTTAATTTTTCAACAGAAACTCTTATCTCTTTTGGTTTAAAATAAACTAAAGGCATTTCAGTTGCATCAAACCTAATTGTTCCATCTTTATTTACTTGCAAATCAAATTTAGCTCTCAAAACCCCCTTTGCTAAATTTTCCATCATTTTACCGTCAGAACTTAATCCTCTAACCCCCTTAATTAATAATGGCATTTCAACTTTGTCTAATTTTAATTTCTCTCTTGCTTTTTCTAAAAAATAATTTATATCTAAATTCTGATAATAATGCGGAACTCCAGATTTTTCATATCCTGGTTTCTCTTTTTGAAAAGACTTTTCTTTTGTTTCATAAAAAAAGTATTTTTTCTGAGTAACTTCATCACACCTCTCACACCGACGATAAATTGTTTCTTTATCACATTTCTTACAATAAAAAAGAGGAAAATCTCCTTTTACTTTTCCTGTCTCGCATGCTGCCTGAACACTTCTTAATCTTCCTCCCTCACTTCCAACAGGAAATAAAACATTTGGACTTCCAGCAAGTTTTCTAAGCTTTCCTTTTTCAGGCCTCCCCATCCTTGTTCCGATAAACTCCCCTGCTTTGTCTTTTATTTTGAAACCTGAAAGATTATTTACAAAATCTAAAACCTCCTCTTTAAACTCAGATAATTCAAAAATTCCTCTTAGCAAAAATTCGTTTTTTTCCAGAATATTCAATTCTTTTCCCAAATTAATAAATAAAATTTTACTAACTAATTCAGTTAGCACAACATTTTCAATAGTAACTTCATGTTCCACTCCAAGTAATTCAAGGGCCCGTTTACCGACAGAGAATCTCTCCTGCTCAGAAGGATTAAACGGAAAAATAATTTTTTTATCGCGGATTATTGAATGATTTAACCACTCAAATAATTTTAACATTTGTTCTTTGGAAATTTGAGTCCAGTAAAAAATAAATTTAGGATTTAACGAAATTCCGGTTTTTTTGCTTAATTCAATTGCATCTTCCAAAGAAATATTAAATCCATCTGCAGACTCTCCAAAATTTTTAAGTTCTAATTCCCACCACTCCTCAACATATCCTGGCTTTATCAGATTATAATTTCTATTTGCTAAATCAGAAAAAGGAAAAAGTATATCTCCCAAATAAATTATTTCCTCAACATCTTTGTAAATCTTTCTTGCCTCTTCTAAACTTTTTAATTTTCTAACACTCCCATTAAAAAGTTTTACAATTGGCCCTTCAATCTTATCACAAGGAGTAATAATGCACCCTTTGGTGGGTTTTTCTATTTTTAATTGAGTCCCATTTGCAATAAAATCGTCGGTGATTCCCATTGTTGCGGGATGTAAACTTGCTGCAGAAAATCCAGAGTTCCTTCCCCTACCATATCTAAATCTAAACGCACCCGACCTAGATGGATGCCCATAAACCGGTCTTCCAGCAACTAAATCTTTAAGATAAACCGGAGTGCCACTTGCACCCTTAGTTCCTTTGTTTCTCGATTCATGCAACTCTATATATTTTTCTATCCAATCAAATCCTGTAGAAATAACTCCATTTTTCTTAGCATTAGTTAATAATCTAAAACCTTTAGCTGCTTTTTGAGCAAGTCCCTCGGCAAGAACAAGACAAAATCCACTTCTCAAAAAATTAGTGTCAACTCTTTCAAGATTTTTATAATTAGAAACTTCTAGTTTTTCTGATGCCTCTCCTGCGATTTGAATTGGAAGATTTCTTGCCAAAAAAAGTGTCTCTTCTTCAGTAGGCATATATTGTAAATTTGAGATTCTCTCATGAAAATCAGAAAGTTCTGCCCAGACTCTTTTAACTTCTTCTTCACTAGGATCATATTTTGCATAACCAAAAAGCTCCCTTAAATAATCAATCAGCATCAAAACAATACAAGAAGCAGTTGTTCCAGCACTTCTAATTGGCCCAGAAAAACTTGCTTCAATATATTCTTTTCTATCTCTAGTTTTTCGAGTTTTTAATCCAGTGAATCCTTCAATTGGAGAACTCACAACACCCAAAGTAGTATAAGCAAAACCAACTCTAATTCCAGCGTCTATTGCCTCAAGCACCGACGAGAATTTACAAAATTTTTGTTTTGCAACCTCTTCAGCAATTTTAAAAACAACAGTAGTATCGAGCTTTCCATAATCTTTTTCCAATTCTAAAATTCTCGTATCAATTCCAGAATCTATCATTTGCGGATAAATTGTAGAAATTAAACTCACGACTTTCGCAGCCATAGTCATAGCTAAAGGAATCTCAACTTTATCAACTGGGTCTAATCCAGTTTTTTTTGCCTCCTCAGCCATGCTATAAACTTTATCTACTTCTTTTTTTAGATTCCGAAAATATGATTCAGTTTTCTGCGAGTTCATTTTTAATCTCCTTTATTTTCTTCGAAGCCTCTTTCCAATTTTTAACTCTAAAAAGATTTTTATCTTTGGGTAAATCTTTATTCCAAGGTTTATCAAATAAGATAACTTTAATTCCTTTTTCAGCGCAACTTAAAGCATATTTTTTATTATCCTCCAGCAAAACTTCAACTCCTAATTCCTTACAAAGTTCAGCTTTTGATTTATTTCCTGTATCTTTCCAAGCTTCACCTGAAAAATGAATTTCAAATTTATTTCCAGGAAAATGCAATTCAAAAAAATCAATTGTCTGAGTTTTATCCTGAGGATGTCTAGAAGTTATAAAAAATAAATCATTCTTCTTAGATAATAAAAAAATGGAATCCCTAGCTCCATCAACTAAACTTAAATTAACTAAAGTTTTTGGAAGAGAAACATGTTCCCTTACTAAAGATTTAGCTTCATCAAATTCCAATCCAAGAGGTTCAGTAAAAACATAATCTTTGAATTCTTCTAACTTAGCTGTTCTTCCAAGTTTTACTTTTACAAACTCCAAAAAACTTCTCAAATATTCTACTACCACCTCATCTATATCTATTCCAATTTTCATTTTTTTCAAAATTCTCCTTAGAATAAAAACCCTTATTACTACTTAAAGTCAAGGATTTTTATTGCCAGATAAAAACTATTCAAAATCAAGTATTTTCACCGCTCTAGTTTTTAGATTGAACATAGGAACCTTGCAAAAATCTGGTTGATTCCCCATTTTTTCTTGAAAAGCAGTCAAAGATTCCCAAGTAGAAGTAGAAATTATTAGAATATTATTATAATAACTCACTGCACTTTTATGTGTATGTGCTGAAACAAATAAATCTGGAATCTCTCTAATCACAAATGGATCTCTTTCACTAGGAAAATAAAGTGTCGAAGAATGTGTTGGAGCAAGATGTCTGTAATTGAGAAGATACTGCATAATTAATTCTGGCTTATGGGCTGCTTTTTCCAAAATCAGTCTAGAAATATTTCCAGCATAATAATGATAAGAATATCCATGATAATTTAAAATATTAAATCCTGAAAAACCACTCTTTACTCCAATATTAATCAAACAAGGATTTCCTATAAAAATTACATTTTCAAGCTCATAAAGAGCCCAAGCAAATTTCTCATCAAGAACTGGCTGTGGCTCCATAATTCTAACTGCGTCGTGATTTCCAGGAGAAATAATTATTTTAATATCTTTGCGAATTTTTCCAAGTAATTCTGCAGCTTTTGTATACTGCGCCTCGATATCCGGGATATTCAACTCATTATCCTGCCCAGGATAAATTCCAACTCCAGCAACTAAATCTCCAGAGATTAAGATATATTTTATCTTCTCCACTTCCTCTTTAGTTCCAGGAACGTTTCCATTTAAATAATCTATAAATTTAAGAAAATTACTCTCCATAAATAACTTGCTTCCAACATGCAAATCTCCAATAAAGAGAACCGCCTCATCTATAAAAGACCTTCTTCTTAGTTCTAACCTCGCCTCTGGAAAAATAATATCATTTAAAAATAAAATTCCCTGCCCCCCCATTCCCTTAAAACCAAGAACAGAATCTAAAGGAATTTCTTCAGCTTTTTTATACAACTCTTCTTTATCCTTATTAATTAAAACATTTATTTTTCCAGTAAGATCTTCTACTTCCAAAATTAAATTCTTATTTTTAGTCTTTCTCTTGTCAGATACAATTCCAATAATTGAACAGGATTGTCTGGATGAAGAAAGTTTATTTATAGAAACTAAACTATCTAACTCAGAATGCCCTTGTAAAATTTCCCTCATACTAATATATCTGCTCTTAAAATACTCTACAAAATCTTTTACTTCTAATTTTTTGCACAACGCAGGAAAACTATCTAAAACTAAAACTCCTTTATTAGAATCATTCTCCTTTGAGATAACAGATTCTATCGCAATACTTTCAGAAGATTCTATCTCTCGAGAAATCTCAATACTTAAACCAAGCCGGATTTTTAATTTTTCCAAATTTTTCTGACTATATTCTGGCAAATCTGAAAAAAGTTTATCTAATTTATCTTTATTTTCAACAAACACACTTTTAGTAATTATTTTTTTATTAGTATACCCTTGGAGTCTTTCAATGATATTCTTAGCAGAATCAAAATCAGAGGTTTCTTTTAAAACTGCCAAGAGATCCTTATCTAACAAAACCCCTTTCTCCAAGCAAAATTTTAAAATTTTATTTGAATCCATAATTATAAGTAATAATCAATAGAGTCCTTAATAATTTCTTTGGCTCGTTCTATAATTTCTTTTGTAACTGCCAATTTGATTTCTCTCATTCTCCCACCTCTGCCTTTAGATATAACTCTAACATTAATAATTCCCATCATATCAAATTCCTGGACAATATCAGATACCCGACGCTGTGTTAGAATATCTGTTTTATTCTTTAATCCAATTTCTCTATAAAGATTATAAACATCTCCAGTAAAAATAGGTTCATTTTTTGGTCTTTCAGAAAGTCGTATAATCGCCGCTAACACAAATTGAAACTGCCTTGGTTCAGTTCGTATTATATCAAGAATTTTATCTTTTTCAATTTTACTATTTGCCAAATCAATATGTTTTAATAAAATTTTATTTGATCCACTTCTCTCTGCAATTTCCCCTGCAACTCTTAATAAATCCAAAGCCCTTCTAGCATCTCCATGTTCTCTAGCTGCAAACGCAGCACATTTAGAAATAACTCCATCATCAATAACTCCTGGTTTAAACGATTGATCTGCTCTCTTTTTCAAAATATCCTGAAGCTGCACAGCATTATATGGAGGAAAGACCACTTCTTCTTCACTTAAAGAAGATCTTACTCGAGGATCAATCTCATCTAAAAAAGTAAGATTATTACTTATTCCAACAATGGAAATTTGAGTTTTGGATAATTCCGAGTTTAATCTTGTCAGATTGTATAAAAAATCACTGGATATTTTTTTAACTGCCTGATCAATCTCATCAAGAACTAATACCACCAACTGTTTTTTTCCGTCGATTATTTCAATAAATTTAGAATAAACAGATTCAGTAGGCAAACCGGTTGCTGGAACTTCTCCACCCAACTTTTTTATTAATTCAGCAAGAATCCTATATTCAGTATCAGCAACTTTTTTTAATTTACAATTAAGATATTCTATTCTAAGAGTAAAATCTCCATTTTCTCCACATCTTTTGAGTAACTCATCTTTAACATACTTTATAGACAATGTTTTTCCAGTTCCAGTTTTCCCATACAAAAAAAGATTACTAGTTTTTTCTCCTCTCAAAACAGGAGCTAAAATAGACGCAATTTGTTTTATTTGATCGTCTCTATGAAGAATTAAACCAGGTACATAACTTGATTGTAACACTGATTTATCTAAGAAAATTCCATTTTTGATCACAGAGTTAAAAATATCATTTAGTTCCATTTTTATTTATAGTCAGATAATCATTTAAATTGAATTTTAAATTTATTACACTGACACCTTTATTTCTATTGGAAATAATAAATCGTGTGATTTATCAACGAAAAAATTAGAAAGATTATATAAATGATTATAACTACTCAAAAAAGAATACACCAGAATTTCTTATGGAAAAAACATTTTTTATAAACGATTATGACTGCTCAACAAGTAAACTAAATAATTTCTATTTTATAATAAACCCCGAATCACAGCAAGCTATGAGATAAACCACAAAAAATAATAAACCCAAAAATCACAGCAAACCACGGACATTTCCAAAAAAAGGTTAACAAGTTACTGGATCATATATATTATATTATATATAATTTTTTAAATATTATTAATACTATTACCACTACTATTGTTTTATAAATCTTTTCCAATAGAAATAGTAGGGTCAGGGGGTATTTATATCAATTCTTATATTCCATTTTATTTAAAGAATATTACTTTTTTTTACAGATAACTTTATAAATAATATTATTTTATCTTTTGTATGGCAGAAAAAAATCCATTTAGTTTAATTTTAGGAAAAATGATTGTAACTAAAGAAGGCAAAAGATTAGGTTTTGTGAAAGATATAACTTTTGAAACAAACTCAGGAGAATTGATTAATTTAGTTGTTAAAGATTCTACCCCTTATACTAAGAATCTCAATCTAGAAAGAACCGCAAACAATGATCTTTTAATCCCTTATAGTGCAATAATTGCAATTGGTGATTTTGTAATTGTTTCTGAAGAAGATTTGATATAAGTCTAATCAATCTAGAATTTAACATATTCTCTTCTAGTTTTAGTATAATTGTTTTGTTTGTCATGTAGAACCTATAATTAAAGAGATACCTCTTTCAATAATAACTCAAAATATTTTCTATACAATTCTTTCACTTCTAATTTTTTGAACTTAGCTTAGAAAAAATGGCGTGATAAGGGATATGCACGTTTAATAAATACTAAAATATACAAAATTATTCTTTTTTATCCTTTTCTTGAATTATCTTTAGTAAAGGGAAATTTATATGTGGAGGAAGATTCAAATCTTCTTCTAATTCTAACATTTTTATAGTTGTTTTTCTAATAATCCAATTAAACAAATTAACTTTAAATTCTGCAGGTAATTTTTTATCTTTCCATTGTTCCATAATCTTTTTTAAGGTTTTAGGTTGTTCTTCAATAATCATATCTCCTTGTAATTCCATTTTAGCATATTCTGGGGAATATTCTAAGGTATGTTTAAATTCTATAGAAACCATCTGATTTGAAGTAGTTATGGAATCTAGATTAATCTCTTTAATAGATAAAATATCTATACTACTATTTATTTTTAGATCCTGCACTTTTTCTGAGTTTTTTTTACATTCAATTTTATTTATTCTAAATCCAATAATTTTCATATTTATTTAATATAAATTTTATTTATAAGTATTTCTGTGTTCAAAACCTATTTAAATCTAGTTAAAATATCTATACCATGAGAATCTCAGAAAAGAAAAAAGAGAAAATATTTGAACAGATTCTTTCAGCCCTCTTTTCTGTTTCACCAAAACCATTATTTACTTCTCATATAGCTAATGAAATAGCAAGAGATGAAGAGTTCACAAAAAAGTTACTTGCAGAACTTAAGTCAAAGAAATTAATTAAAGCTATAACTAAGAATTCAAAAGGAGCGGATTATTTAAGAAGAATAAGGTGGGTTCTTTCAGATATAGCTTATACTGCTTATAAAACACACCAAACTAATTAACTATAAGAATTAATAACTAACCATTACAATAATCTTTATATTCAATAGCATTATCTATTTCTATGGATGAAAATATTAAAGAAGCTTTTTTAAAAGTAAAACAAGATATGGATATGATTAAATACAATCTTAGTCTTATTGCAGAGAATACCCTGGAACATAGACAAAGATTAAATGAGTTTAGTGGGGTTCTTAACTTAATGAATAATTATTTGACTCATTTAACTAATTCTTATCTAAAATTAAAAGAAAATTCAAAAAAAGTAGAAATTTTACAAGAATCAACAATTAATAATAAAGAACAAGAGAATCCAACAAACCAACACATAAACCCAACAAACCAACACATAAACCCAACAAACCAACACATAAACCCAACAGATAATGATCCTATTAAGCCTTTAAAGGAGGAAAATATAGTCTTTTCCACAGGAAACGAAGGGGTTCCAACAGACAAACAGACAAACCAACAGACAAACCAACAGACACAAAATACACTTAAAAACACTCAAAATACGCCCAATTCTATCTCTAATGCAATCGAACTTCTTAGCTCTTTAGACTCAGTAAAAAAAGAGATTAGGCTTCAGTTTAAGCGTCTAACTGATCAAGAAATGGCTGTTTTTTCAGCAATGTATCAAATAGATGAAGAAAAAGGATACTCTGATTATAAATTACTCTCAGATAAGCTAAATTTAAGCGAAAGTTCTATTAGAGAGTATGTAGGTAAACTTACAAAAAAAGGAATTCCCGTCGAGAAATATAAGATAAACAATAAATCAATTCAATTAAAAATATCTCAGAATCTAAAGAAAATAGCTAATCTTTCATTTATTATGCAATTAAGAGATTCATAATTTTCTCTAATTTTAACTAGTTCTTCGGTTAACAGAATAACTCCATTTAAGCCGAAGTTTATCTTAACTTTCTATTTTTACCGACGACAAAACTTTTTCCCCTAATTTTTATTTTGCCCTATTTTTAAGTTTTGTCTGTTTATTCTCACTTTTGCCCTATTTTTTCAATATTTTATTGTCTTATTCAAGGTATTTTTTGGATTCCCTTTGATTTAATCAAATAATCTCACTTTGACACATATTTTTATGGGTTTAAGCTACAATTACTACATTTTTCTTTATTTGCCTTATATACTCTCACTTTTATGAATTTTTTTACCATTTTTTATTACTTTTCTATGATTTTTTAGTATTTGTAACTCTCACTTTTGCCTTTTTTAGCAGTTTTTCCCTTATTTCTTCACTAATAAACACCATTTTCTTACCATTTCTTTCAATACTTTCACTTATTATATCTCCTTTTTGTTTTATAGTGTTTAATTGCCCTCTTATTGTTGATTTTTCTTTTCCAAGCATAGCTGCAAGATCTTCATAACTCAGTTTCATATCACTGTTTAATAAAATCCAGATTATTGCTCTTTCAGTTACTGAAAAGTTATCTAAATTTGGTGTTTGAACAGTTGTTTGAACACCCATTTGAACAGCATAAACAGCTGTCTGTTTGTCTAAAATTTGTCTGGGTGTTTTAAACACCTGTTTAGGTTTTATTTCATTCATTATAGAAACAACATTTTTAACTCCATCTAAGTCTTCTTTAATCGTCGATAAAAGATACTTTATCTCTTCTATCTCTTTTTTTTGATTATTCTTTTCAGAATCTAGGTGTTTAATCCAATCACTAACAACTTTAATATCCTTTTTAACAGAATCAAATCCACTCTTTGTTTCTTCTTTCACCATTTCAACTTCTCTTTTTCCACCAAATAACCAAAACATAATATATGTTACAAAATATAGTTTAAAAACCTTTTGTTTTTTCGTCGTGAAATATTCATTTATCCTTCTATTTTAATTAGCACGTACAACCCAGAAAAACACCCATTTAAACAGCTGTTTGTCTAAAAAAACAGCCTTAAACACCCATTTAAAACATTAATAAAACACCTTAAACACACTTAGTTGGGTATTTAAACAGCCGTTTAAATTTTGAATTTATCATCAATTCTCCGACGACAAACACTTTAAACACCCTGTTTGAACAACATAACATCAAAATACCAACATACACTTAGCTAACCTAAATGAACAACATCCACCAAACAATAAATTTAATAAAAATTCCAACCAATGTGTTGCCCACAGACATATGTCACCCCTAAAATAACTTAGTAAAATCAAAAT
>CAYIAD010000023.1:4759-10103 GCA_964361295.1 Candidatus Woesearchaeota archaeon | reverse complement strand
AAATGAAGAAACTGAAAAATATGTCGTTAGGAAATAATAACGGGATACTACAGGATAAAAAATAATCTAAATACTTAAATAATCCAAAAAATAAATAATAACCTGAAAAACAAAAACATTCTAATTCTCTTAGCAGTTTTTATTATAAGCTCTATTTCGGCTTTACAAATTTGCCAAACTTATGATGATTTCTCTTCGGGAGTTTTGAATGCTAGTAAGTGGGAGATAAGGCAGGATGTTGAAGGACAACCATTCACAGATGAATACAGAGTAGATGTAAATTTAAGTAAGTTTCATACAAGACAAAATACAGGCGGAGATAATAGAGTTTATCTTGTTCCAAAGTATAATTTTACAACAGGAGATATTTTAGAATATGATTTTAGAGTCGTTTATAAAGAAGGGAATTATATGCAAATGAACTTATTGACCGGAGATCAATATATACGGGTTGGGATTATGGGTTATAATAATGGGGTTCAGGGGTATGATGAATTAGGAACTTCGCACATTAAGATAGAATTCCAGGAAAATAATTTTCATCTTGAAAGAATAACCCCTTCAAATATTACTTTAATAGATAATCTCGCTCTAACTAATGCTAATGGAGAGTATGAACTTTACATCGGGTCTGTTTTTACTAACAAGGCTCGTATAGATTTTGATAACTTTATGTTATGCACAGAACAAGAAGAGCCCAGTTGTCAAGATAGAATAATTGAACTAGAAAATGAAATTGAAAGATTAAATGAAAAAGTTACTCTTTTGGAAAAGTTGATAAACTATCTTAAAAGAAGTATTCATTATTATTCTAGTATAAGAAAGAATTTTTTATGTTATTCTCTTAAAGAGTCTGGAGAGAGAAATATAACTGATTTTGATTTGGGTTTAAAATGCAATATTGGAGAAAATTTTACTCTTAAATCTTGTTTTTGTACAACTCGACTTCGTTAATTACTCTCCGGGTTTTCCCCTTCCTTCTTTGCCTGATACTCTTCTAACCTCTTTTTATTTGTTGGACATTCTTTATTGAAACAAAAAAACCAGGGTTTTTTACCTGGCTTTAAAGCCATTAATTGAGGATATTGACATTCTGGGCAAATCTTGTCTGTTTTTTTAATTGTTCTATCTGGAGGTAAAGAAGAAGTATTTTTGCATTCTGGATAAGCATCACAAGCTATGAAATATCTTCTCCATTTTTTAGAATAGTTTATTGCTAAATCTCCTTTTTTACATTTTGGACACTGAATTAATTTATTTGCAATTTTTTGCTCTTCTCTTAATTGAATATTTGCACTAATTAGTTCTTCTCCAATTTTTTTGTTGTTTTTTTCAAAATCATGGGAGATATCCGTTATTTTTTCTTTTGCTTTTTCTAAAATTTTTTGCTCTTCTTTTTCTAAATCTTTTTGTTTTGACTCTTCTATTCTTTCCATATCTTCCTCAAAGTTTCTTGTTAGTTCTTCGTCGATGATTATTGGAGAGTATTTTTCCAGAGTTGAGATTAAAGAGATTCCTAATGAGGTTGCTTTAATTGATTCTCCAGAAACATACCCCCTATCATAAAGTGTTTCAAGAATTGCTGCACGAGTTGCCTTTGTTCCAAGATTTCTTTTTTCTAATTCTGTTAAAATTGACGACGGAGAGTATCTTTTTGGTGGCTGTGTTTCTTTTTCTTCAATTTTTGAATCAATTATATCCACTTCTCCATTCATATCTGGTATTTTTTCCTCTTTGATTTTTGCTGTATAAATTCTCATCCAATTTTTTTCTCTTATTACTGAACCCTTTTTTGAAAAAGTTAAATTATCTACAACTGCCGTTACTTTTTTGTCGTCGATAATTGCGTTTTCGCAGAATAATGCTAAAAATCTTCTTGCAATTAAGTTGTAAATCTTTTCTTCATTTCCAGAAAGAGTTTGAATATTTCCTGTTGGATAAATTGATGGGTGGGCTGGATCTGTTTTTTTTCCTTCTATTGGAGTTTCTCTTTTAATTAAATCTTCTACTTTGTAAACTTTGATTAATTCTTTTAAAATCTTTTTATAACCAATTGAAGCAGGAAGTTTTTGAGATGAAGTTCTTGGATAAGAGATTAAACCCGCCAAATAAAGTGACTGAGCTGCTTGCAATGTTTTGCTTGGAGTTATTTTATAAAATTTATAAGCTTCTCTTTGCAAATCTGTTAAATTAAAAGGAGTTGGAGGCGGGAGAATGTTTTCTCTTTTTTTAGTTTCTGCTTGTGCTTTTTTTCCATTTAAGTTTTTGAATTTTTCAAGTTCTTTTTTGTCAAATAAATCTTTGTTGTGCTCTAATTCTAATTTGTTTTTTTCGTCGCTGATTGTTATAAAAACTTTCCAAAAAGGTTCTGATTTGAATTTTTCAATTTCTCTTTCTCTTTCAACTATAAATTTTAATGCTGGTCCTTGAACTCGTCCAATTGACATTATTCTGAATTTACCTGTTGTTTTTATCGCGTTCATTAAAGCCCGAGAGAGATTTATACCATAGAACCAATCCAGATAGTGCCTTGTTTCTCCGGCAATTGCTTGCCCCCATTCAATATTCTGCAATTTGTTTTCATAAGCTGAATTTAATTCTTCTGTTGTTAGTGTAGAGAACTTCATTCTTTTTGCGTCTGCTTGTCCACATAAATATCTTACAATGTTTAACCCAATTACTTCTCCTTCTACATCAAAATCTGTTGCAACTGTTATTGAGCCGGCGTTTTTTGCGAGTTTTGAAATTGTATCATAATATCTTTTCGTGAAATCTTTTTTTCTTGCTAAAAAATTTGGAGCCCAGCTTATATCAAATATTGGAACACTACTTCCAGATATATTTTGCTTTAATGTAAATAAATGTCCGACTGCACAAGCAACAATTATTTTTTCTCCGTTTCTTTCTAGTTCATAAAATGGGATTTTGTTAAATTCTCTTTTGGTTGCATTTCCTAAAGAAGAAGCAATTTTTAGGGCGGCTTGAGGTTTTTCAGTTATGATTAATTCATATCCCTCTTCTTTTAGTAAAATTTTTGGAGGGAGGTATTTTACTTCTTTAGAGGTAGTTGATTTGGATTTTTTGGAAAGCATTTTTTTCTTTGTTTTTCTAGAATCTTTTTTCTTTTTTGGAAGAAATTCTATAGTTTCTAATGATTTTCTATCTGGTTGAGAATAAGATTTTTCGATGGTAAATTTAGAGATTTCTTCTTTTGAAGCCGGAGATTCTTTAGTTTTAATTTCTATGCTTTTTTTAATATTTTCTTGCATAGGAATCTCTTCTTTGACTTGTTTTTCAGTAGTATTTCTTAAGTCGTCTTTGTTAACTGGGAAAAAGCTTTCAACTATTTTTTCTTGCTTTGTTTTTTTCTTAAGCATGAATTTAGTTTAGCGAGGGGGTTTTTATTTGTTTCTAGACTGGAAAGTCCAACTTCTATCAAGAAAAAAGTTTAATCCACCAGAAGAACTTATAGCTAAAACTTGAGAAAATATGTAATACATTTGAAAATATGTTGTTAAAAAATATAGCGAAATTAAATTTAAAAGAAGGGCGATTACACTAAATGAAAAGAAGTTTAGATATTCTTTTAGAAAATGGTTTTCAACTTTTTCTTTAAATGTCCAAGTTTTGTCTAGTATAAAACTTATCATGCTTACACTCATAAAAGCATATACTGCAGAAATCATATAATTAAAATGAATAAATTCTGTAAGAAGTAGAAGTACGCTAAGATTAATCATTCCACCAATTATTCCGACGGTGAAGTATTTGGTTATTTGTTCTATTGTTTTTTTCTTTTTCATATTTCAAAAATTTTTGGAACTCTGGAGACATTTATTACTTTTGTTTCTCCTATTTTTTCCTCAATTCCTCCTGCTTCATGAATGTGAGCTGAAATTAAAATATCTGGTTTAAATTTTTTTATTGCTTTAGTTACTGCTGGAGAACCCCTAAATCCAGAGAATTCTGCTTTACTTCCTCGAGGGTGCATATGAGTTACCATAATTTTTTTCTTGCTGTTTTTTATCTTTTCATTTCCTCTTTTTAATAGTTTAAAAATATTTTTTGATTCTCTGCTTTCTGAACCCCAATCCACTGTTCCTGCTCCGAAAATTCCTATGTTTCCTTTTTGTATTGCATAGCCGTGGATGTTTTTTGTTTCAGGACCATACATTTCTGCAAGGAATTCTGTTGTTGCAACTGATTCATGATTTCCCGGTATCAAAAAGACTTCTTTTTTTGCTTTAAGAAATGGGCCTATAAGATTTTTAGTTGAAGATTCTCCTAGAGTTATATCTCCGGCAAGAATTATTAAATCCACATTTTCTTTTTTTGCTCTTTCTGCTAATCTTTTTACAAGTCCAGTATCCCCATGAATATCTCCTACAGCAAGAATTTTAGTTTTATGTTCCATCTTTGTTTAAGTCTTTTAACCTTAATAAATTTTGAGTTTTTAATTAGTCGTGATTTTGCTCGGATTTTTTAAATTACTTTCAGTTATTATTTCTTTCAAAGTCACTCCCACTATGTAATGAATATATATGTTACAAAACATTTAAAAGTTCACCACTATCTGAATATATAGGTTAAGATATACATTAACCAGAATTAAATATGAAAGACAATTTTGATATCTTTTTCCGTCGAAAGCCAGCTTTAATGTTGGTCTCGCTGAAAAAGAACACGCGAATGAGATACGGAAGTATCTTGGCTAAAGAAGTGGATTGCACATATAGCCATGCTGTAAAGATTTTGCAGACTTTAGAAGAATTGAAATTAGTTGATTTTGAGAAGAGAGGAAGAATTAAGATTATCAAATTAACTAAGCAAGGTAGAGAAGTTGCAGATGCTATTGAGAATATACAGAAGTTAATAAAATAATTTTTTTTGGCACTTAGAGGTGATGTGCCCCTTTTTATTCTTGAATTCTTATTGCTTGGAGTAATTTAGATTTAGTTTTTTTTAATCTTAAATCTGCTTCAAAAGATTTTTCATCTATTTCTAAAGAATATCTACTTTTGATTAAATCAGATATTTCTCTTCCTACTCTTTGCATATCATAGCTTCTTGCAGAACCAACCCCGCTATTTTTTGTTGCTTCATAAACATAAGTTATTTCAGGTAGTCCTTCTTCTAGAATCCATCTTGCACTTACTTTGAGTTTAGGATTTTCCATGTTATTAATAAAGAATTTGGTTTTATATTAATTGTTGTGATGTTTTAGGTAATTTTTTAAAGAGTTAATAATTAATGTTTATACACGGCCCCGTAGCTCAGCCTGGTTAGAGCACCAGACTCTTAAATTATAGTCAAAATAAATTAGATTGTAAAGAAGAAATCTGGG
>CAYIAD010000023.1:0-4749 GCA_964361295.1 Candidatus Woesearchaeota archaeon | reverse complement strand
ATCGGGGTCATAAACAACTTTAAATAAGTTTATGACAATGACGAGTCTTACGAAGTCAGGGTCATTTTTTTAAAAATGAAATTAAATTTTTGTCCTAAATGCAAAGATTTGTTAGTTCCTAAATTGGAAGATAGTAAAATTTTTGTTAGATGTCTTAAATGTGATTTTTTAAGAGAGGTAACTCAGGATTTAATGAGTAAGGAAAAGATAATAAATAAAAAAATAGCAAAGGGCGTAGTTGATGATAAAAATATTTATGCTACTTATGAAAATGAATGTAAAAAATGTGGATATAAAAAAGCTCAAATAATAGATAGAGGTGTTTTTGTTTCTGATGAAGATAATTTAATTTTTATTAAATGTGGTAAATGCAATCATGTTGAAAGAATAGGAAGAAGAACTAGTTAATCTTGGAAAAAATTATATAAATTATTTCAATAATCTTTAATAATCCTTTTTTGTTATTTATTTTATGGGATTTAAAAATATTCCGTCTTTTGAACTTGGTGGAAAAAAGATTTCTATAGTGCAGGGGGGAATGGGTGTTGGGATTTCTTTAGGAGGACTTGCATCTGCTGTTGTTAATGAGGGAGGTTTGGGAAATATCGCTGCTGTGGGTGTTGCAGAATTAGATGGAAGTTTTTATAAAAATCTAGAAGAAAATAAAAGAGAGATTGAAAGGACACCATTAGAAAACATGGAAGAAATTTATAATCAAATATATGCTTATTCTAATAAACAATCTTTAAAAAAATTAATCTTAGAAACAAGAGCAAAATGCACTGGAGATGGGCTTTTAGGAGTTAATGTTATGAGTGCACTTAGTGATTCTAGAAGTTTAGTTGAAGGGGCTATAGAAGCAGGAATAGATGTTATATCTATAGGTGCAGGAATTTTAAGAAATTTTCCAGAACATTTAAGAGAAACTAAAACTATGATTATACCCATAATTAATTCTGCAAAAGTAGCTAGGTTTTTTCTTAACCAATCAGATAAACTGGGTTATTTTCCCTCTGCTTTTGTAGTAGAGGGGCCGATGGCAGGAGGGCATTTAGGTTATTCTTTTAAACAATTAGAAGATAATAATTTTGTTGTACATGGTTTGGAAAGAATAATTCCTGAAGTTGTTGAAGCTGTAAGATTTTATGAAGATAAATTTAGAAGAAAAATACCTGTTCTTGCAGCAGGAGGAATATTTTATGGAGGGGATATTGTTAAATATTTGGAATTAGGAGCAACAGGAGTTCAAATAGCAACTCGTGCTATGACAACAGAAAATTGTGATGCTTCTAAAGGATTTAAACAAGCTATTCTTAATTGTAAAAAAGAAGATTTAGGAATAATTCATAGTCCTGTGCATATGCCTGGAAGAGTAGTTCGAAGAGGAAATAATTTTTTAGATAGAGTTGAGAGAGGAGAGGAAATTCCTTATCAGTGTCCATATCATTGTCTTGTTACTTGTGATCCTACGGAATCACCTTATTGTATTGCAAGAGCATTATTAAATGCTAGAGTTGGGAATTTTGATGAAGGTTTTCCATTTGCAGGAGCAAATGCTTGGAGATGCAAAGAAGATGGAATTATTAGTGTTAAAGAATTATTTGAAAAAATAGATAAAGAGTATGTTAGTGGGAAGAGATGTGAATAATTAAAGATATTTTTTATAGAGGATAATTAAAATTATTCCTAAGAGGATTATCCAATAAGTATATTTTGTGAATTCTTGAGGGAGAAATAGAATTGATATAAAAAGTATAAATATAAGGGTTAAACAAAATTGTTTTATGGTTATCATCTATATTCTCGTCTGGTATTTCCACATTTTGCACATTTGAAGAATTTTGTTTCTGCTTCGTCTGATGCACGAGTTTGAACTGTCCAGAAATAAGCTTGGTCGTGTCCGCATTTTCTGCATTTATCGTTGACAATTGGGTCTGTTTGAGTATCTTTTTTTAGAACTGCAACCCTTTGTTTTTTTTCCATTTTTTCAGAAGTTTTTAGTTTTAATTTTTCTTTAGAAGAATAGCCACATCTAGCACAACCAAAATTCTTTGTTTTTTTTATTAATACTGAACCGCACTTTGGACAAAATTCCATTTTGTTTTTGACTTATCTAATTCTGAATTGAGCATACTTTTAAATGTTTTGGGTTAGTTCTCCTTACAAAACCCTCTTTCACTTTGAGGTCTGAAAGGTTCGTAGAAAATTAATTTAACCCATCCAAGAGAGGGAGCTAATTTGAAAACTGCTTTTCCAACAATTTGTTCTTCGCTAATTGTTTTTTCTACTGGAAGTTGCCCATTATTATTATCTCCCATTGTTGAGAAAATTATTCCATTTGCTGTATCACTAATTTTAATTACTCTGTGAATTATTGGATTACTTGTTCCTCCGTTAAATATTATTATATCCCCTATTTTGAGTTTCTCTGGTTTTGTTCCGACGATAAATAATATGTCTCCTTTGTTAAACCCTTTTTTAAAAATAAAATCTGAAAAATTTGTTTTTGTTAAATTTATGCCTGAATATTTTGATTCGTGTTTTGCCCACCAAGAATTATAGTTTGAAAATAAATCTCCTTGGTGATACATTGAACAGGATTCTACAATGGCAAGGGGAAGTTGTGTTCCAGTTAGCAAACTTAATAGAGGGAAGAAAATAAATTTAATTGCAATAAATAAAAATAAAATTGAGATAAACCATCCTTTTGGAGAGTCATCTTTCCAAACAATTTCCCAAAATTTTTTTAATCCCTCTTTAAATTTATTCATAATCTATTTAAGTTAATTGGTTTTTTAAATCTTGGTTATGTATTTTTAGTCCATAATTCTTTTAAATAGAAAATTTATTTTTAAATTATGAAAGAAAAAGAGATGAGACCAAAAGAGTGTTATAAACCAGAAGGACATACTATTTCGTGGTGCGTTTATTATCAAGAGAGTTATTCTGGTTGTGATTGTTCTTATGCTAAACAAAGAAGACAAATTAAAGATTCTTCTAAACTTCAAAAGATTTTAAGTGGCGGAGAAGTATAGAAATATTTAAATAGTGTATATTTCTATGTATACACATAAGAGTGTATATAATTATATTCATTTTATATTCAACCTCTTTTCGAGTGAAATGAGAACTGAGTTGAAGTTCATATTCAACCTCTTTTCCCCTAAACAGCGAAGAATTAACTTCGCTGTTTTTTATTTATAACATGACACAAGATATATTTGATAACAAAATTCTTTGCAAGAAGTGCGATATAAAAATGCAAAAAGCACAAATAGCCAGAGGAGGATTTGTTTTTAGGGCAGTTATCTGTCCGAAATGCGATGATAAAATTATTCATCCTTTAGATGAAGCAAATTATAACCGATTTAAAGATTTAAAACATAAACAATTTAATGTTAAAATGAGATTAGTAGGAAATAGTTATGCCGTATCAATCCCGATGGAGATAGTAAATTTTATGAAACAGCAGGAAAAAATTATGGATGATATGGTAAGATTATGCTTTGAAGATTTTGGAAAAGTTAGTTTAAATTTTAATGATTTGGAGAAAACACAAAATGAGTGAAAAAACACCGACGATAAATTTGAAAGTTGCAGAGGCTTTGCAGGATGATGCGTATAAAGGAATTGCTCGGTTGGATATGGAGATTATGAAGGAACTTGGAGTTCGAAGAGGAGATGTAGTTAAGATTAAAGGAAATAGAGATACTGTTGCAATTGTTGATAGAAGTTATCCTTCTGATATTGGAACAGGAATAATTCGTATTGATGGTATTTTGAGAAGAAATGCTAAAACTGGAATTGGAGATAATGTTTTAATTTCTAAAGCAGATGTTGCAGAAGCTAAAAAAGTTACGATTGCACCTGCTCAGCAAGGAATTATGGTTCAGGCAGATTCTGAAACTTTGCGAAGAGGATTGTTAGGAAGGAGTTTAATTAAGGGAGATATAATTGTTATGGGAGGAGTTCAGCGTCGGAGAGATTTAATGTCTGAAGAGTTTGGAGATTTAAATGATATTTTTGGAGATTTTTTTGGAAATGGGCTTGGGAATTTAGGAGGAGGAGTTACACAGATTAAATTCCTCGTCGTGAATACAAATCCTAATCAGCCAGTAATAGTTACTGAAAATACTGAAATTATTTTAAATCCTAAAGGAGTTGAAATGCCTGATGAAAAGATTCCAGATATAACTTACGAAGATATTGGCGGTTTGACAGATGAGGTGAAGAAAATTAGAGAAA
Organism: Candidatus Woesearchaeota archaeon; assembly: GCA_964361295.1. GTDB lineage: Archaea > Nanobdellota > Nanobdellia > Pacearchaeales > GW2011-AR1 > JABHWZ01. The sequence goes on along the minus strand of CAYIAD010000023.1, from coordinate 504 downwards.
TGGTTGAGATTCCAATGAAGCATCCTGAAATTTTTGAAAAACTTGGGGTTGAACCTCCTAAGGGAGTTTTATTGCATGGACCTCCAGGAACAGGAAAAACACTTTTGGCAAAAGCAGTTGCAAATGAGTCAGATGCTAATTTTATTTTATTAAATGGACCAGAAGTTATGTCTAAATTTTATGGAGAGTCAGAAAAGAAAATTAGGGATATTTTTGAAGAAGCAGAAAAAAATGCTCCCTCAATTATTTTTATCGACGAGATTGACGCTATTGCTCCGAAACGCGAGGATGTTCAGGGCGAGGTTGAGAGAAGAGTTGTTTCGCAGCTGCTGACGATGATGGATGGGCTGAAGTCGAGAGGCAAGATTGTTGTGATTGGCGCGACTAACAGAATCAATTCGATTGACCCTGCTTTGCGCCGTCCCGGGAGGTTTGACAGAGAGATAGAGATTTCTGTTCCTGACAAGGAAGGAAGATTAAATATTTTAAAGATTCATACGAGAA
>CAYIAD010000022.1:0-10697 GCA_964361295.1 Candidatus Woesearchaeota archaeon | reverse complement strand
GAATTTTAGATTATATTGAATGGAATGTTCCACATCTGAGCAACCAGAGTTATGATATTTATTATATTGCTGAGCAAAAAGGATTATTTACGGAAGTTTTGCATCCTGATAGTGCCACTAAAAAAAATAGGTTTAATTTTTTTGGAGGAGATGCCAATACTTCGTTAGATAGTTTTGATAATGATACCAGTTATGGTTATAGGGGTAAATCAAAACTTCTTGATGTTGAATTAGATAATCCTCAATTATGTGGGGGTATAACTTCTATTACGGTATTTGCCTTTGCAAGGCATGATGGCTCTGGTTCTTGTGCAAATCCTTCAATTACTTTGGGATATAATTCTGTTATAGGGAATATTCAAACAATTACAACTAACTATTCTTATTATGAACAAGATTTTTATCCTCTAAGTTGGGAATGTTCTGATTTGGATAGTTTGATAGCTTCTTTAACTACAACTTGTGGTGGAGGGCAATCTACTTCATGGAGAGTTACTGAATTTGGAACAATAATTAATTATAGTTCTATAAATTATGCCCCCAATATAACTTTTGTATCCTCAATATCTGATCAGAGTGTTCTTGAAGGAAGCACTAGAATTGTAAATTTTTCTGTAAATGTTTTTGATAGTGATGGGGCAGAAGATATTAATTCGTCAAGTATTTTTGCTGAATTTTCTCGAGGTGGAATTACAAGAAGTGGTTTGTGCAATCTCATTGCAAACAGCAGTAATGAGGTTAATTATAGCTGTAATGTTGGAATAGAGTACTGGGATATTTCTGGAATTTGGAATGTCAGTGTCGGAATATCAGATAATTTGGGAAAAGTTGCTAATTATTCTTCTAATTTTTTATTACAGGAATCTACTTGCATGATTTTTTCTCCTAATTCTATTAATTGGGATATAGTTTTTCCTGGAGATAGAAATAAATTAGCCACAAATAACCCCCTCGTAATAAATAATACTTGCAATGCTAATATTGAATTAAATGGAATAAAAGTAACTTCTTTTAATTTAAATGGAACCGATTCTTATTTTATATTAAATTCTTCAAACTTTTTAGTTAATGAAAAAGAATCTTGCACTTCTGGAGGGATAGTTATGGAAAATGGCACTCAACTTACTATTCCTAAATCTATTTTAAGTGCAGGAAATAATTCAATAAATGATGGAAGCACTGGGCAGGAGCAATTATATTTTTGTTTAAAAGATGTTCCAGATGAGCTACCACAACAAGGATATTCTTCAACTATTCCTTGGGAAATAAGTTTATTGGCTGTTGTTTTTATAGTCAGAAATACAGAGAATAGAAAGCGTAGATTAAAATGGTTTAAAAAATTAAAAGTACCTCTTAGCATATTTATAGAAAATAAAAAATTAGGTGCTATGGAATCTCTTTGCAGATATTTAAAAGATGAAAGAGGTGCAAGACTTGTTGAAATAAGCGATTTATTAAATAGAGATACCAGGTCAGTTGGAACTTCATATAGAGATTCATTAAGAAAAATGAAGAATTCTTTAGTTATTAAACGAAGTTTGAATATCCCTTTAGAAATTTTTTCAAATAGAAGATTAAGTTTAATGGAGTCACTTGTTGTTTATTTGAGAAAAAATCTTGGCATGAGTAATGCTGAAACTTCTAAATTATTAAAGAGAGATTTAAGAAATGTTTATACTTTTTATTCGAGAGCAATAAAATCCTACGAGAATTTGCAAAATTTAATTCAAATCTAATTTTTTTTTTAGAAAATCGTTTTTTATAGAAATATTTATAAATAGTTTTTTTTTAGTATAGAAATGAAAGAGGTAAAAATTAAAAAAAATATTTTTATTGCAGTATTTATGGTTTTGTTAATCGGGGGGGGGGTAATCTTTACCTCTGCCAATCTTTTAAATGATTTTGCTAATAAATTAACCGGCACTGGAAAAGCTACAAGTGGTTCAGCAAATGTTAATGTTCAGGTTGGAAATAGTGCCCCATCTATTTTTCTTGTTCAATTTTCTCCAGTAATTAATCCTAATGAAAATAATTATAGAATAGCATATATTTCTTTTCAGGCAGAAGATATGAATGGAATTATAAATCTAAATTTTTCAAGCGCTAAAATAATTGTAAGCAAATCAGGAGATGTTACAAAAACTTCTTCTTGTGTTAATGTAAATAATATAACAAGTAAAATTGCTAATTTTAGTTGCAGTGTAAATCTTTGGTATTTTGAGACAGCTGGAAATGACTGGAATATCAATGTTTCTATTAGTGATCTTGTAAATCTTCCTCTTATAGGGACTAAAGAAAATTCTTCTAATTCATTTACATATTCAGAACTAACTGCTATGGTATTTGCTCCTCTTTCAATGAATTGGTCAGCAATTGAAGTTACAGATGTTGATACATTATCAACATCAAATCCTATGCTAATTAATAATACTGGCAACGATAATATTACCTTAGGAAATATAAAGATGAATGCAACAGATCTTGAAGGTGAGGACTTTGCAGGAGAATATATTTATGCAGGAAATTTCACAATAAATGTTGCTAATTCCTGTAATACTGGAACTTTTATGAATAATGGGGTTACATTAAATATTACAAATGCTCAGCTTTCAAAAGGCAATCATTCAATAAATGATGGAAGCACTGGGCAGGAGCAATTATACTTTTGTTTAGAAGCGATTAATGATGATATTAGTGCACAAACATATTCAACTACTGCGGGAGGTCCATGGACATTGTCTGTGCAATAAAAATGAATAAAAATTATTTAATTATGCTTGTAGGATTGGTATTTGCATTTACAATTGTTTCTGCTTTTGGAATATCTTCATCTTATTTTGAAGGAAATCCATTAGTTCTTGGCCCTGGAGAAAGTAAAGATGTTAGTCTTGCATTACAAAATAATATTGGAGATAAAGACCTTTCTTTTACTGCTTCTGTATCAGATGGAGATAGTGGAATTGCCAAGATAATTAATAAAAAAGATAAATATAAAGTTCCTTTTGGAACTGAGAATACTGCTATTGATTTAAGAGTTAGTATTCCAAATACAGCTTTAATAGGCACAGAATATTCTGTAAGTGTTAATCTTAATCAAGTTAGGGATACTGAGGGCGGAATGCTGGAGGTATCAGGCAATATTATGAAAACATTTCCAGTTCTTGTTGGAGAGGTTGTTGAAGCTGAAACTGGGAAGAATACCCTTCTTATAATTGTTATATTAATATCTATTTTAGCCATAATCTTAATTATTGGTTATTTAATTTTTAGAAAGAAAAAATAATCATAGTATCTTTTTCATACTCTAAGGAGGTTTTGAAATGAAAATATATTTAATTTTTGTATTTTTTTTAATTTTTATTTTTAGTGGATTTTCATTAGTTTATTCTGAGATTACTGGAACTTCTGTAAAAGAGAATGTTGGAATTTCTATAATTGTAAAAGGAGAGCCCATAATTAATATTACTTATCCTGAAGAAAATCTCACATATACAAAAAATTTACCTCTATCTTTTTCTTGCAAGAATAAAAAAACTCTTAGTTATTCAATTGATGGTGGGGGAATAATTAATTATTTAAATGAGACAATTTTAGATGGGATAAACACTGGACAGCATTTTTTAAGAGTTAATTGCACTAATGATTATTATTCCACAATTCAAGAAATTTATTTTAAAATGAATACAAGCATATTGAATATCTCTTATGATAATTTTAAAGATGAATACGCTGGAAAAACAACAGATTTAGATATTATTGCCTATGAAAATTTAGAGAATATCTCAAATTTAACTTTTGAAGATACTCGTTTTGGTGTGATACAATTTATTGATGACATAAATTTATTAAATGATTCCAACCCAAATGATGCTCTTGTAGACATCAATTCAAATATAAAAATTTCCCATAATCTAATTGAAATTAATTCTGAGAATTTACCCTCTTTTAACAAATCAGCGAAACTGGAGTTGTATAATTTAAGTTTTTCAAATCCAAGAATTTTAAAAGATGGTTCTGTGTGTCCATCTGATATCTGCACAAAGGAAAGTTATTCTGAAGGATTTTTAAAATTTAATGTAACTCACTTTACTACTTATTCATCTGAAGAAACTCCAATTACTTCAACACCTGCCTTAAGTGATGATGGAGGAAGCAGGGGGGCAGGGACTGAAGTAGTAATTTCTAAACAATATTTTTCTTTAGATGTAGATAAGATTGATGTTTCTTTAAAACAAGGAGAGGCAATAAAGAAGAGCATAGTAATAAAAAATATTGGAGATAAAAAGATAAATTTTTCTGTGCAGAATTTAAATCTGAATGATTTTATAAATATAGACAGCCCATTTTTTGAATTAGAATCTCGGGAATCCAAAACAATTTATATAACTTTTTCAGTAAAAGAGGAGGCAATTCCAGATTTATACATAGGAAAAATTATCGTAAGTTCAGGAGAAGTGGAAAAGGAAATTTTAACAGCAGTTAATATTGAATTTAAAAAAACATTGTTTAATGTTAAAGTGGAAATTATAGAAGGTTTTTTGAAAGTTTTTTTAGGAGAAAAAATCTTGGCAAGAGTAATAGTGCATAATCCAGAAAAAGCAGAAAAAATTGAGGTTTTATTAGAATATATAATGAAGAACGATATGGGAGAGATTATTTCAGCAGAGCATGAAACTTTGGCTGTTGGAGAAAAAATAAGTTTTGTCAAGGAACTAAAAATTCCAAAAAATGCATCTTCTGGATTTTATAATTTTTACTTGAAAGCAAGATATGGCGAAGAGAGTGCGACTTCAAACGCTTGGTTTATGATAAAAGAAGAATCTTTTTTGAAGAAATCGATAGGGATAGGATTAGTTATAATCTTAGCATTTTTTTTAATTATTTTATATAGGAGAATAAAATTATTAATTCATCATCACAATACTTATAAATTCAAATATTTTAAACAAATTTATGGGTGATGTAAATTATGAAAAGATGGTTGAGAGGATTGCTAATTCTGCGAAGTTGGAAGCTGAAGAAGTTCGACGGAGAATTGATGCAAAGTGCGCGAAGCTTTCTGGTTTGATTTCTAAAGACGGAGCTGCTCAGGTTATTGCTGCTGAATTAGGAATTTCTTTTGAAAATGAAAAATTTAAACTTAATGAATTGCTTCCTGGAATGAGAAGAGTAAATTTGATTGCTAAGGTGATTAGTTTATTTCCTGTTAGAACTTTTGAAAGAAACGGACAGTTAAACAAAGTTGCGAATATGATTATTGCCGACGAGAGTTCAAACACCAAATTAGTTTTATGGGATACAAACCATATTGATTTGGTAGAAAATGGGCAGGTAAAAGAGGGCAGTGTTATAGAAGTGGAAAATGCAAGTGTGCGAGATAATGAAGTCCATCTTGGAAGTTTTTCAAAATTTAAAGTTAGCAAGGAGATTCTTCAAGATGTAAAGACAGAAAAAATAGTTAAGAATAAAAATATTTTAGATTTTAAAGTCGGAGATTCAGCAAGTGTTCGGGCGTTTGTTGTGCAGAGTTTTGAGCCGAGATTTTTTAATGTTTGTCCTGAGTGCAAGAAAAAAGCAGTTCAAGAAGCAGAGGGATTTTTATGCAATGAGCATGGTAAAGTTGCTCCTGAAAAAAGAGCTTTGATAAATCTGGTTATTGATGACGGAACAGAAACAATTAGAGCAGTTTTATTTCACGATGTTCTTTCTAAAATTGGTTTGACTGAATTAGAAAATGCTGATTTAGTCCAGCAACAAAGAGAAAATCTTTTAGGAAAAGAGATACTTTTTAATGGAGATGTGAGAATGAATAACTTTTTTAATAACCCTGAGTTTATTATTAGAGAGGTGCAAGAAGTTAATTTAGATGAATTGATTTCGAGTTTGGAAAAGTAAATTTTTGAAGAAAGATTTTTAAACTCTCTCTCTCTCTTTAAATTATGAAAAGGCGGGTTTTATTATTCGGATTATTTTTGTTAATTAGTTTAAGTCTCGTTAATTTTGTTAATTCATCTAATTATCCTACTCCATTTGTAATTGAAAATTCTTCCGCAGATGTAGCAATAATTTATGGTACTGGTCCTGGTACTTCTTCTTTAGAGGTAATCCAAGCGGGAAATATTCAAACAAATTTGGGCGGTAAATTAGGCATATACACGCTGGGTGATGTTTTGGTAAAGGATACTAAATTAAATCTTGTTGCTAATAAAAACTTGATAGTGTTAGGAACATTACAAAATGGTTGTAGTAATTCTGCTATAGCTAAGATGTTAGGAAAAGAAACTTGCAGTGAAGTTGTTGAAAGATTAAATCTTAAAAAAGGGGAATATTTAATTGAAGTGGTGAATAATCCTTCTGCTTCTGGAAAAATTGCTTTACTTCTTGTTGGATATGGTCCTTCTGATCTTGTTGAGGCTTCTCAATATTTAAGAGATAATTTTTTTAATACTTCTATTGGTTCTAAATATACAAAAACAATTAGTATACCTGAAGAAATTTGTATTGACAGCGATGGGGAGAATTATAATCTAAAGGGAAATGTTACTTTTAATGGAAATGTTACTTTAGATTCATGTGGTTTTTTTTCTAATCCAGATTCTATGGCTTCTTTTACTCATAATACTTCTGGAAAGCTTTTGCAAGAATATTCTTGTGATTATTATAATCATTTGGCTTCTATAATTGATGAATGTCCTAATGGTTGTAAAGACGGAGCATGTGTGATAGAGGCAAATAACTTAAATCAAATAATAAATCCTGTTTGGTTAGTTTATGATGACAAAGCTCCAACTGCATTTGATTTAATTATTCTTGGAAATCTGCAGACATGGTTAAAATCACAAAATATTGTTTCTTATATTAAGAAAAATAGTGAAGTAACTGTGCCTATGATGTGGGCAGATACAATTACTGTTTTTGTATATAATAAAAAGGTTACTATTTTTTATGGTGGAGGAACAGGTATAGAAAATCTTTCAATTTGGGCTAAAAATATTAAAACTTATTTTGAAGAGCAAACCAGTTCAATTGCTTCTGTTTGCAGTGAATTAGTAAAAGTCTGCGAACCTTATAATGGTGGAGGATGTAGAAATACGGGAGAATTAAATATTGGAGATAAATTAAAAGAGTATAAATGTAATGATAAACAGGAAAATGAATTATCTCAAGTTATTGGTACAGTCCAATTGGTTTATAGTTCAGAAATATCCACTTCTCTTGATTTAATCTCCCTTCAAGATTTACAAGAATGGTTAAAAGATAGAAGAATTAATTCAGAATTAAAAAAATCTACTGAATTAAATTTAAATTCAATTGATAAAAAAATTACTGTTTTTATTTATAATAAAAGTGCGGTGGTTATCTATGGTGAGAATGTTGATTCTTCTTTGTCTATTATTCAGGCAGAAAATATTCGTACTTATTTAATTAAAAAGTCTTCGGAAAATAACCTCCCTGAAATTGTTTGCCCTTTGGTTAAGAGTGATTCTATAAAAGAAGATATTGATGAGTATCTTTGTAGTGAAATTTATAAAATAGATGCAGAAATGTCTTTTATCTCTCCTACTGAAGAATCTGGTCCATTAAATATTGAAAATGTTACTAGTGATTATCTTTGCAATGGGTGTGAATTAGATAAAAAGTGTTATCCTTTGGGATATAGAAAATCCGATAAATTCTGTTCAGATAACTTAGAATTTAAAAATCAATTAAACCCAGATGATTCTTGTGAAAATAATTTTGAATGTTCTTCAAATGTTTGTGTTTCTGGTGAATGCGTTAGTGAAGGTTTAATTAATAAAATTCTTAATTGGTTCAAAAGATTATTCAGTTAAACTTAAAAAGAACAATCCTCTTTAAAAAATATGGATAATTACACCTTTAGTGCTGTTCTTAGAAAAGAAGAAGATATGTTTATTGCTGAATGTCCTGAGATTGGAGTAGTTAGTCAAGGAGAAACAATTGAACAGGCATTAGCTAATTTAACAGAAGCTACAGAACTCTATTTAGAAGAATTTCCTATTATTAAAAGAAACAAACCCATGATTACTATCTTTGAGGTGTCTAAAAATGCCAGAGTTGAGAAAAGTCTCAGGGCATGATGCTCTTAAAATTCTTTGCAATAAATTTGGGTTTCAAATTAAAAGACAATCTGGAAGTCATGTTATAATTGTAAAAGAAACTACTCAAGGTAAATTTGGAACTGTGGTTCCAATGCATAAGCAACTTAAAAGAGGAACTTTAAAAGGCATTTTAAAATTAGCTAAAATAAAAGAGGAGGAATTTGCAAAATATCTTTAAAATGTTAATAAAAACACATTTAGCAATAACTGGATTTTTTATTTTGCTTTTTATTTCTGCTGTTGAACATAAGGCAATTTTTATTTTGACTTCTATTTTAGCGACATATCTTCCAGATGTGGATTCAAGATTTTCTACAATTGGGCAGAAATTTTTATCCAGGATTTTGCAGTTTTTTACAAAACATAGAGGGGTTTTGCATAGTTTTAGTTTTCTTTTTTTAGTTACTTTAGTTTTGGCTTTATTTTTTCCAATTATCTCTTTGGGTTTTTTCTTAGGTTATTCTTCTCATCTTATTGCAGACAGTTTTACTCTTGACGGAATTAGGCCGTTTTATCCTCTGAAAAAAATGTCAAGTGGAAAGATTTCTACTGGAGGAATTATGGACAGCAGTATTTTTTATAGTTTTATTGTTGTTGATTTGGTTCTTATTGTTGTAGAAATTATGCGAATTTAAACTATGTCTTGAACTCAAATAATCTTTATAAATAGAAATAGAGTGAGAGTTTTATGGTTGCTAAGAAAGACGAAGTTGAAGAGATTAAAGACGCTGTTTCTGGAGAGGAGGAAAGCAAAAAAACAAAAAAAGAAAAGGGGGCTAAAGAACCAGAGTTTACTGATTTGCCTGGAATCGGACCTGCTGTTGCTGCGAAATTAGAGAGTGCAGGGATTTATGATTTAATGTCTTTGGCTGTGATGAGTCCTACTTCTTTAGGAGATGTTGCTGGAGTTAGTTCGGCTGTTGCAAGAAAAGCAATTCAGGCAGCAAGAAATCTTTTGGATTTAGGTTTTACCGACGGAGTAGAGTTTGAAATTAAACGCTCAAATACTTCTTATATTACTACTGGAAGCAAGGCATTTAATGATCTTCTTGGGGGAAAGGGGATTGAGAGCAGAGCTATCACTGAATGTTTTGGTGCTTATGGTTCTGGAAAAACTCAGCTTGGTTTAACTTTAGCTGTGAATGTTCAGTTGCCTCCTGAAAAAGGAGGAACAAATGGAAAATGCGTTTTTATAGATACAGAAGGAACTTTTAGACCAGTAAGAATAAAACAAATTGCCGAGGGGCTTGGAGCAAATCCAGAAAAAGTTTTGAAAAATATTTTAGTGGCAAGGGCATTTAATTCAGACCATCAGATGTTGCTTTTGGAAAAAGTTGGAGAGATGATAAAAAATGGAGAACCAATTAAGATTGTAATTATTGATTCTTTGACTGCACATTTTAGAGCAGAATTTTCTGGAAGAGGGCAATTAGCTGATAGACAGCAGAAATTAAATCGTTATATGCATGATTTAATGAAACTTGCAGAGACACATAATCTTGCTATTTATGTTACAAATCAAGTTATGGCAAATCCAGCAATGATGTTTGGAGATCCAACAACTGCAATCGGGGGTAATATCGTGGGACATGCATCAACTTATAGAATTTATTTAAGAAGAGGAAAAAAAGGAAGCAGAGTTGCAAAATTAGTTGACTCTCCAAATCTGCCAGATAATGAAACAATTTTTTGGGTTGGAAATAGTGGAGTTAATGACGAGGAACAAGCATGACTTCTGAGGATAAATATAAAGTTGGAGAAATAATCTTTTATTGTAGCAAGGAGAGAGTAGATTTAGTAGAAGTATTAAGCAATGACTCTGATAAAAAATTTATAAGATATGATTTTAAGGTTGTTGAGGTTATGAGAGAGTCAGGATTAGCAGATAAAGCCCGAGTTGGAGTTAAGTTTAGTTGTGCAAAAGCAAGAAATGAATCTAAACCTAGTTGGAGTTTAAGATAAATAATTATTCTACTATTTCATTTTTTTTAAACCATAAATTAATTTCTCTTACTGCATTTTCGACGTTGTCTGAACAATGAACAACATTTTCAAAAACTCCTGTTTTAGAATGAATTCTTCCATATTTTCCTCGAATAGATACTGGGTCTGCTTTTTCTGGATTAGTTGAACCTGCTATTTCTCTGGTTTTTTTAATTGCATCTTCTCCTTTATATACCAAAGCTAAAACTCTATTTGTATGAAATTTTCCCTGAATATAATCTAAAACATTTTCAAAAATTTCTGCTCCTTTTTCTGTTCCATGCTCTTTTATTTTTTCTTCTTTTAATTTATCATAATGCTTTTCTGCAAGCTCTCTTGAAACTTTTACAACTTTTGCACCGACGATTTTTAGTTTTGTTTCTGAGAGCATTGAAATTATATTTCCAGTTAAACTTTTTACAAGTCCGTCGGGTTTTATTAAAACTAAAGTTTTTTCTTCCATCTTTTATTTAGAAAAAATTAGTTTAAAAATTTTGTTGTTTTTGGTTTTGATTATTTTTCCGTCGGGAATTTGTAAAAAAACTAATTTTTTAAAAAAGTTATTTCGGGATAACACATAGGGATATTTTTCAG
>CAYIAD010000021.1:0-10718 GCA_964361295.1 Candidatus Woesearchaeota archaeon | reverse complement strand
CTATCGGAAAAAACTTAACCCCATCCTAAAAAGATGGAGATTTCTTCTTAGTTAAAATTCCACCTTGATTGGTTTCTTTTCTGCCTCAGCAATTTGTAAATATTCCCTCGGTGTTTTTCCAAACATTCTAGCAAAGAAAACTCCAGGGAAAGTTCTGCACAAATCATTAAAGCTTAAGATTGAATCATTATAAAATTGTCTTGAATAAGCAACTTTGTCTTCAGTAGAACTTAATTCTCTCTGTAACTCCAAGAAATTCGTATTTGCTTTCAAATCTGGATAACCCTCTGCAATTGCAAACAATCTTCCTAAAGCACTATCTAAACTCTTATCTGCTTTTATTTTTCCAACAATATCTTTTGCACCAACCAAAGCTTTTCTTGCCTCAGTAACAGATTTTATTGCTGCTGTCTCATGCTTTGTAAATCCTTTAACTGTCTCAATCAAATTCGGAATCAAATCAGCTCTTCTCTTCAACTGAACATCAATTTGACTTAAAGAATTATCAATTCTATTTCCTAAAACAGCAAATCTATTAAAGTAAAAAAAGAACACAATCACAATTAAAGCTACAAATATAATTAATATCCATAACCAACTTAACATAGATTAAATAAACAAAAAGGATTTATAAAACTATCTAGATTTATTAAAACATGAAAGAACATATTGGAAGTTTAGCAAAAGGATGTCAATATTGTTTGAAAGGTGAAAAATTAGTTTTGTTTATAACCGGAATTTGTCCTCGAAATTGCGTTTACTGTCCTCTTTCAAAAGAAAAAAAGAACAATGATGTAATCCATGCAAATGAATTAAAAACAAAAAATCTCAAAAAGATTTTAGAAGAAACAAGATTAAGTGGAGCAAAAGGAGCAGGAATAACGGGGGGAGACCCTCTTGCTAAGATTAACAGAACAATAAAATTTATTAAAGCATTAAAAAAAGAATTTGGAAAAAAGTTTCATATTCACTTATATACCTCTCTCGAACTCCTCGACAATAAAAAAGTAAAATCTCTCAAGAAATCAGGACTTGATGAACTAAGAATTCATCCAGATTTATACAATTCAAAAAACTGGAACAAAATAAATTTAGTATCAAAAAAATTTAAAGAAGTTGGGATAGAAATTCCAATAATCCCTCATTCAGAAAAAAGAGTAATAGAACTAATTAACTATTTTAAAGACAAAGTTGATTTCTTTAATCTTAATCAACTCGAATATGCAACTCTTTACGAAAACGAATATAAAAAAAGAAGCTGGAAAATTTCACCAGATTATTCAGTAAAAGGAAGTGAAAAAACAGCATTAAATATCTTGAATTATTTTAAAAAATCAAAAGAAAAAATTCGAATACACTATTGTAGCTCTCATTTTAAAGACGCTGTTCAATTTACTCAAAGGATTAAACTAAGAGCAAAACAAGTAGCTAAAAAATTTGACAAAATAAACTCAGAAGGATTACTCATAAGAGGAGCAATATATCCAAACAATCCATCTATATCTTCACTTAAAAAAATACAAAAGCAAATATCTAAATTTACAAAATACTCAGAGATAGACAAAAAGAAATCTCGTATTATTTTTAATTATAAAGACGCAATTAAAATCTCTAAACTTTTTCCAAAAACAGCAATAGTTGAGGAATATCCTACAATTGACCAGCTTGAAACAGAAGTGAATTGGTTAAGTTAGAAGAAGCATTCAAAACATTTATAAATACTAGTTAATAACAAATAGTTATAAGTAAATAACTAAAGAATACAATATGATACAAGAAAAACAAATTCACTGGCCTACATTAAATACAGTTATTATGGTGGAAGATACTTTAAAAAGTTTAAATGAAAGTGTAGTTAGCATAGCTGAAATTAAAAGAAAATTACCTAGACAAGTTAATCATATAACTTTAATGACAATTTTAGGATATTTAGAAAAAAGTAATAAAATAGCTGTAACATTAAAAGGCATAACTTGGATAGAAAATAACAATCCAAACTTAAAAAGAGCTATTGCAAATGGTTTGGAATTATAAATGAAAGAAGTAAGAATAGTTTTGTCTCCTGAAGCAGAAGAAGTTTATAAAAAGTTAAATGCAGAAGCAGAGATAAATAAACAATCTAGAATGATTCTCAAAGCAATTAATAATAAAAAGGATTTAATTAAAGCAAACATACATTATGGAAATCCTATTGCTAAAAATTTAATTCCTGAAGAATACAAGCAAAAGTATTCTGCAACAAACTTATTTAGAGTAGAGCTTCCAGCATTTTGGAGAATGCTTTATACTTTAACAAATAATGAAGAGATAGAAATAATAGCATTTGTTTTAGATATTATTAGTCATCCAGATTATGATGACAAATTTGGTTACAAAGGAAGATGATTTAAGATTGAATATGGGTAAATATTAATATCTCCTAAGAACTCCGATGAAGTTTATCATATCCAGCATATACAACTTACACCAACCAAGCGAGAATTCTTACATGATACCAACGCATTCGCCTTTGGCAGAATGCTTTTAAGAAGAGGTTATTATTGGGTAAATGTCTTTATTGTAAATTATCATAATCCAAGTTAATAAATAATTATCACAACCTTCTATAATTCTTTACACATTACTAACCTCCTAAGTAAAATATTTAAACACCCCTTTTTTAATTCAAACATGGTAAAAATAAACACAGAAAAATGCATTGGATGTGGCTTGTGCGCAGAAATTTGTCCAGAAGGATTTGAAATGAAAAATGGAAAAGCAGTTGTAAAAAAGAAAGTTGCATGTTCTAGAGAGGCAATTGAATCATGTCCTGTTGAAGCAATTAGTTTATAGTTCAGTCTTTGTCTTAACAAAAAACTTTATTAACTTCTAAAAGTTATATTAAATATGCAAAAAAGGGGGAAAGACAATTCAAACAGCGAAGCTCCAAAAGATTTAATCAAATGGTTTTCTGAGATAGATAAAAATTCTGGTCCAATAGCAGGAGGAAAAGGTGCTAATCTAGGAGAAATGTATAATCTTGGGATTCAAGTACCCCCGGGTTTTGTTGTAACTGCTCAAGCCTATGATTATTTTATAGAAAAGGCAGGAATAAAAGAAAAAATAACTGAACTCCTCGACAGAATAAATTACGAAGACACAAAACAATTAGAAGAAATAACTAAGCAAATAAGATTTTTTATCGTCAATTCTTCTATTCCGAAAGATTTGGAAAATGAAATTATTGAAGCATATGAAAATCTCGACGCTGAAGAAGTAAATTCTAATGCAACAAAATCAGTTATGGATATTTTAAAAGCAGGTTCAGAGCCAGTTTTCGTCGCTGTTAGAAGCTCAGCAACAGCAGAAGATTTAGCAGGAGCAAGTTTTGCAGGACAGCAAGATACTTATCTAAATATAAAAGGAAATGCCGAATTATTAAATAGCATAAAAAAATGCATTGCATCTCTATTTACTTCAAGGGCAACTTATTACAGAAACAAAAAAGGATTCAAACATCAAGACACAAAACTTGCAGTAGTAGTTCAAAAAATGATTGACTCTGAAAAATCAGGAGTAATATTTTCCAAAGACCCATCTTACAAAAATACTAACACAATTATAGAGGCTGTTTGGGGTTTAGGAGAAGGAATTGTTTCAGGGCAGGTAACTCCAGATAAATATGTTTTATCAGAAAATTTAGCAATAATAGATAAAAAAATAGCAACAAAAAAAATCGCAATAACAAGAGATTCAAGCGGTAAAGAAATAGTTGTAAAATTAAAAGATGAAATAGCAAATGCGCAAGTTTTGAAAAATTCTGAAATTATCAAACTTGGAGAAACTGCTTTAAAATTAGAAGAACACTATCAAAAACCTCAAGATATTGAATTTGCGATTGAAGGAGAAGGAATATATATAGTTCAAACAAGGCCAATTACCACAATCGAAAATAGAATTGAATCAACAAGCAGAAAAGAAATTAAAAACGAACCAATTTTAACCGGGCTTGCGGCCTCTCCAGGAATAGCGTCGGGAAAAGTAAAAGTTGTGGAAAGTTTAGAAGACCTAGAAAAAATAATCTCTGGAGATGTATTAGTAACAAAAATGACAAATCCAGACATGGTTGTAACAATGCAAAAATGCTCTGCAATTGTAACTGATGAAGGAGGCTTAACAGCCCATGCTGCAATTGTGTCAAGAGAAATGTGAATACCTTGTGTTGTTGGAACTCAAGAAGCAACAACTCGTTTAAAAGAAGGAGAAATAATAACTGTCGACGGATTTACAGGAAAAGTCTACAAAGGAAAAATTGCAGATACAGTTCATAAAGAAATTCTCCCAGTTTCAGCCTCTACAAAAACAGAAATAAAAGTTATTGTGGATTTACCAACATTCGCTGAACGTGCCTCAAAAACAGGAATAAAAAAAGTCGGGCTAACAAGAATAGAAGGAATAATCGCAGAATCAGGAAAACATCCGGCATATTTTGTAAAACAAAATAAAACAAAAGATTACGAAGAATTAATTTTTAAAGGAATAAATGGAATTTCAAAATTCTTCGACGAAATTTGGGTAAGAACCTCAGACATAAGAACAGATGAATTTCAAGATTTAGATGGAGCTCCAAAAGAAAAAGAAGCTAACCCGATGTTAGGACTTCATGGAATAAGATACTCTCTAAAAAATCCAGAAATATTAAAAGCAGAAATAAGAGCAATGAGCAAAGTAGCAAAAACAGGAAAAGTCATAGGAATAATGATGCCCCAAGTAATTTCAGTTGAAGAATTACAGCAAGTTAAAAAGATAATGCAAGAAATAAATGTAAATAATTTAAAATTAGGAGTAATGATTGAAACCCCAGCAGCAGTTCAAATCGTCAAGGAATTATGCGACGAGGGAATAAAATTCATCTCCTTTGGAACCAATGATTTAACCCAGTATATTCTTGCAGTAGACAGAGGAAATCAAGATGTGCAAGACATTTACAACGAAATGCATCCTGCAGTCTTATACCAAATTGGTTATGTAATAAGAGTTTGCAAAAGAAATAATGTAGAAACAAGTATCTGTGGACAAGCCGGAAGTAAAAAAGAAATGGTAAAATTTTTAGTAGAGCAAGGAATCAACAGCATAAGTGTAAATGCCGACGCTGCTAAGGAAATCTCTGATTATATTGAAGAATTAGAAAAGTTAATTTTAAGAGAAAAGGGAGAAGAACCAAGAAAATATACCCCTGAGAAAAAAATTGAAGAAGAAATAGAAAATCAACCAGAAACAGAACTTAAAACAAAAGAAGTTAAAGAACCAGAAAAAGAAGAAACCGAAGGGATTCTTAATACAATCAAAGAGAACATTAAAGAAGCAGTAGAAAAAACAGAAGAATTTTTAGAAGAAGTAGAAGAAGAAATAGACCCTTCAGAAGAAGAATCGTTTTACAACTCATCGCTTAAAGAACCAAAAGAATTTACAGAAGATGAGCTTCCAGAAATTAACGGAATTGAAAGATTAAAGGAAAAAGAAATTAAAAAAGATGAGCCATTGGATATATTTTAAATACCAAAGAATTTTTAAAGAACTTTCTCATATATAAAATATGGTAAAAAGAGGGGTAAAGACAAAAAAAATTTCTGCAAAAAAAAGCTCCAACGACAAGAAAGTGGAAAATATCTTAGTTGAAAATTTCGTAGCGCTTCAAAAAGTAATGACAACTCTTTCTGAAAGATTTGATAAACTAACAAATCAGATTTCAGGGTTGCTTGAAATATTTGAAAAATCTGCGGAAACACTTGCAAAAAAAGATTTTAGAGTGGAACAAAGATCAGAAGAAACAGCTAAAATTATTGAAGGTATAAGAAATATATCTGAACAAAATAAAACAATTGCAAGAGGATTAACTCTTCTTCATGAACACTCTCCTGAAGAAAAAAGCTATTCTTCTTTTTCAAATGCAGAAATTCCAAAATCGCCTTCTATCCCTGAAGCTGGAATAACTAGCAAAAAAAGCATAGAATTAGAAGATTATGGAAACGAAATATCTGATAAATTAAGAAGACTCAGGCAAGGATAATATGCTCAACTCAACAACTCAAGAATTCCGAGAGATTTTTTTATTAGAATTTACAAAAGAACTAATTAATAGTTTTGCACCAAAAGAAATTATTCAGTTAAAAACGATTATAAATGAAGAAGAAAAAGGAAGTAAAGAAGAAATAAAAAGACAAGTTAAAGAAAGATTTTCCGAAGGTAAAATACGGATTTTTCAACCAACTAAATTAATTCCACAAAAGATATTAACTCCCAGAAAAATCTTCTTTCAACCAAAACCATTAATTACGAATTTGATGCAAAATAATCTTCCAGAAAGATTGAGGTATCTAAAACCGATTCCAAAAGAAATTAATATGAATCTTGGAAAAATCAACTCTCTTTTAAAAGATCCTCAAATATCGTCGCTGGAATGCAATGGAGAAGGAAAAAATATAATTGTAAACGCCCCCTCTCCAAAAACAACCGAGATAATTTTAACTAAGGAAGAAATAGAAAAAATTCTTGAAGAGTTTTCCAGAGTTTCCAAAATTCCAATTGAAGAAGGAATAGTAAAAATTGCTTCAGGAAGATTTATTTTATTAGCCGCTGTTTCAAAAATAGTTCCTACAAGATTTATCATAAAAAAGATTGCTATCCCTCAAAGATTATATTAAATGCTCTTATCTTCTAAATCTTTTTTAGTTTGATTAACAACTTTCTTAATTTTATCGTCGTTTAATACTATTTCTTCTATCTTCTCTTTATCTGCAACAGGAATTTTCTTTTCAGTTTCTTCTTCTATATTCTTTTTTATATTCTCTGGTTTTTTAATAATCTGATTTGTCAAAAATGATGTTTCATCTAAATCTCTTTTTGTAGTTGAGATTTCTTTTATAGCTCTTTCACTTAATAATTTTCTTTTAGGAACTGAATTAAGCTCATCCCGAATTATCTTTGAAGTAACCTGAGCAATTATTTTTCTTCTCTCTCTTTCAAGTTGTAATCTTTGAGTTTTTGTAAGAAGCGCTTCTTTAGGAAGAATTAATTTTTCCACTTTAAAAGATTCTTTTTTTACTGAAATTTTTGGCTTCTCAAATAATTTGCTTAATCTATCTTTAATTTTAGAAAATTCAAATAATGGCTTTTTCTCTGTAGGAGCAAGATACAATTTTTTCTCTATCTCTGGCTTTCCTTTGAAAATTATCTTCGGCACTTCAACTTCTTTCTTCTTTGGAAGTTTGAAAGAAATTTTCTGTTTCAGCGACTTCCAAATCTTAGACCAGTCTATTTTTTCTTTCAGAACTTCTTTCTTAATCTCTAGTTTCTCTATAATAATTGCAGGTTTCTCTATGACAACATGCTCTTTAGAAATCTGTAACCATTTCTTTTTTAATAATTCCAAGAAAGAAATTTGCTTCTTATATACATGAACTTCAAATTTCTTTTCTGGTTTAATCTCCACAATCTCTGGTTTTTCTACAGCAAGTATTTTTTTCTTAAATTTAGCTGGCTTAAAGAAATTTTCAATTGATTTTTCCAAAAGTTCTTCTTGTTTAGACCTTCTTTTAGCACTTGATAAAATATCTTTGGTAATAACTGCAAACTCTCTTCCAACTGGTCCAAATTTATTTCTTTCAAGAACTGCAACACTTCCCAAGAAAAGAATTATCATAATCCAAGATAAATAAATTGCATAAGGCAACCAATCTAAGAAACTAAAAATTTCTGTGCAAACAGGACATGATGGCCCTCCACAATCTATCTCTTCTTCATCATTATTTTTAACTTTATCAAAACAATAACTGCAATATCCGGTAAATTGAGTTGTAACTAAAGAAATATCCAATCTATTCAAATTAGATTCCTTAAACGCCTCACTTTTCTTTACTCTGCTCAAAAGATTTTCCTTAGCAGCGTCGTAAATTTCAACATATTCTTCATCACACCACTCTGTTTTTTCGGCTACGATTGGAACTTTTAACTCACATGCTTTTTGTTCTGCCCTATCTGATTTGCATCCAGAATTATCTTTGCAAATTCTTTCCTCAAATCCTTGCACAAAACTCGAACCTTCTAATGCATCATTAATATCATATTTCGCGCTGCACTCTCCCCACTCTCCACATTCCCAATCTGAAAAACAACTGCATACTTTAGGCAATGGTTCTCCGATATTTACTCCGCAATTATTTAAATCAACACAATCATATGGATTTGACGACGCTGTTCCTTTAATACAATCAGTCCATTGACAAACCCAATTCGACTCGCACTCCAAACTCGCATTTGTATTTATCTGAACATTCCAAGAAATATCCTGAGAATTTGTTCCAACAACAACTTTTGCCAAAACACTTGAATCCTCTCCAAATCCTTTGCTAAAACTACTGCTCAAACTTCCTGTTCCAAAATCCTCTTTTTGCAAATCAGAATTTACAAACCATTTAATAGTAATCTGTGCAACATCGGCTAAATCAGTTGCTTTTACATCAAAGTTTAAACTCTGTCCAAAAGCAGAAATTAAATTTAAGTTTAATGGAGAATATTCTATTTTAAATCCAGAAAGACAGCTCTGAGTTATATTTGGTTTTGAAATTTCTGTTCCACAAATATTTGTATCTGTGCAAGTTCTTGTCTGAACTCCCTCGTTGCAAACATCCCAATTTTGACAAACCCAATTTTCAACACAATCAACACAATTTCCATTTGAACATTTTTGAATAGCAGGGCAAGTATTACTTATCCAATCTCCAAATCCATAACATCCAGTATCTAAAAGAGCACAAGTTTTAATTTTGTAAGTATTTTCTAAGACACACTCTTTTAGTTCTTGTCCTAAAGTGCATGTATTTGTGCAAGAAATTACACACTCTCCATTTACACAATCTTGTCCAGTTACACAACTACCACAACTTCCTTCACATCCGTCGCTGCCACAAGTTTTTCCAGCACAACTTGGAACACAAGCAGGAGGAGGAGTTATTGTCCCTCCACCACTCCCTCCACCTCCCCCACATGACTGAGTTTCTGTTTCAACACAACTAGTGCTGTCTGTTCTTGTCCTTGACTGACTTGAACCTGAACACGCACTCCAATCACTCCAAGCAGTCCAGCTAGAATTACTGCAAATTCCAATATCAGAATGCAATGCTGAACTCAAATAATTAGCAAAACTATTATCACTAAAATTAACTTCCCATTTTACAAAAGCATCTGAACCAGTTCCATAAACTAAAGTTACATTTGCAGAATACTGTCCAGCACTCAAACGAGTAATATTTCCAGGATATCGCGAAATTCCCCTAACAGCTCCAGCACTATTCTCTGCACTTGCACTAATATTTTGCACATCATAAAACTGGTTTGTTGCACTCGCATTTGTCTTTGATAAATTAAACTGGAGAACAGCACTATCATTAGCATAATATTTGCTATTTGCTCTTAATCCAATTGCCGACAAACTTGCAACATACTGTGCAACAGAAACATTAACATTAAAATCAGCGACAACGACAGAACTTGTATTTGAGAAATTTACAAACAAATGTTTTATTCCAATTGTTTTTGAAGAAAGATTATAAGAGATAATACAATCCCCGCTAGAATTTGTTGACGAGTTTCCAAGCAAAGCAGAATTTTCATAAAAAGAACAATTAATTCCCGAAATTCCACTTAAAGTGGAGTTATCATAAACTTTTGCACTGAAATTAACAAAATTAGAAATAATTCCAAAATCATCTTCACCACTTGCTGTTCCTCCTCTAACTAATTCTGTATTATTCAAAGGATAAGTAATATTAATTGACTGAACAACAGCGTTCACATTAAAACTTACCCTCGAGAAATTCATATTTCCAGAAGTGTCATTAATCCATAAAGTTATATTATTTATTCCTTGCAACCAAGTCAAAGTTGTAAGATTTGTTCCACAAGTTATTGAATTATTTGAAGTTCCTGAATTATTTGTATACCAACAATTGTTTGGAACTGCTTCTGTGAAAGTGTAATTTATTTCAACTATTAATGCAGTAAAGTTTGTATTATTAATTGGAGAGGTTATATTTATTTCTGGTTTTATTGTATCAATCCAGAAACTCACCGAAGAGAAATTCAAATTATTTGCAGAATCATTTGCATAAATTGTAACATTATTTGTTCCTGCAAGCCAGATTGGAGTTGTAAGATTAGCACATCCTGTAATTGTTTGATTATTTTTTCCAGAATCATTTGTATACCAGCAAGAGCTAATTGTAGTTCTATCCAAAATGGAATAATTAATATCTAAATTATTTATTGTGTGATTTGAATTATTAAGAGGGAAGACAATTGTAAAATTCGACGCTGTTGTATCAACTGTTATTGTTCTATTAACTTCATTTGTTTCTGAACTTCCTAAATTTCCAACCCAGTCAAATGCTTTCCAAAACCAAGTGTAAATTCCTTCAACTAAATAAACCTGAATACCGACGAGAGTTGAAGTAATTCCTGCTCCGAAAGTTATGGTTGTCTGATTATATAATCCTGTTGAATTGTAAATGTATAAAGTTGCATTCTGAATTCCACCAGAGTCAGTAATATTCGCTGTGAAATTTATTGTTGTCTCGTTTGTTATTGTATTATTTATCGGAGTATTGAAAGTTATATTTGGGGAAAGTGTATCACTTACATTAACCCAGTAAGTTGTTGAGTTTAAATTATTCTTGGAATCA
>CAYIAD010000020.1:0-11010 GCA_964361295.1 Candidatus Woesearchaeota archaeon | reverse complement strand
GAATTTTTAGGTGTTTGGAAGTTGGAACTTGGTTAGGAGCAAAAAAAATTGTTTTTCATCCAGGATATTATGGAAAAAAATCCAAAGAAGAAACTTATTCTGTTATTAAAGATGGAATTTTAGATTTGCAGAAAAAAAGAAAAGATAAAAATTTTACTCCTGAATTAGCACCAGAAACAACAGGAAAAATAAATGTTTTTGGAAGTGTTAATGAAATAGCACTGCTTGTTCAAGACACAAAGTGCAGTTTTTGTATTGACTTTGCGCATATACTTGCAAGAGAAAAAGATTACAAATTTTCAGAAATTTTTTCAAGGTTTAAGAGCAGAGATTTTCATATACATTTTTCAGGGATAAATTATGGAGAAAAAGGTGAAAAATCTCACAAGAAAACTCCTGAATCAGAAATAAAAAAATTAATTAATAACTTACCAAAAGAAAGGAATTTCACAATTATAAATGAATCACCATTTCCCGTCGATGATAGTGTTCTAAGTATGAAAATTTTTAAGAAAGTTTTATCTAGTCACTAATTGTTACTTACAATTAGTTCTTAAAAAAGAATAATATTATGTTGTCACCATAAAGTTTATAAAGAAATTTCGGGTTGCTTTTTTTACAGGAAACAAAGTTTTCTGACAATTAAACATGACAAAAAAAACAATGAACGCTAAGAAACTTTTGGTTTCATTAGTTGTAATTGCGAGTGCTTTGTTTTTCGTTGCAACAGTTAGTGCTGCAGAAATTGCTACAAATACTTTAGTAGAAGTAGAAGGAATGAATGCTTATTCCAACAGTGTAGCAGTTGTTGCTGGCAACACAATAGTCGTTAAAGTTGAGTTTAATGCTCTTCAAGATGACAGCGATGTTACATTAGAAGCAGAACTAGAAGGCGAAAAAATTAGTGTTGATGCTATATCTACTCCGTTTGATGTTGAGAATGGTTCTAGATATGTTAAGACATTAACAATGAAAGTTCCTTATGAACTTAAAGACGCACTAAGTGATGATTTGACTCTCTCTATTGAAATAGACGGGAAATCACATAAATCAACATTAGCTGATGTAACTTTGAGTGCACAGAGACCTTCATACAACGCTGACATAAAATCAGTAACTGCAAGTCAATCAGTTGAAGCTGGAGAAACTTTTCCAGTAGATATTGTATTGAAAAACAGAGGTTACAATGATTTAGATGATGTCTATGTAACTGTGAAAATTTCTGAATTAGGAATTTTGAAAACAGCTTACTTTGGAGACCTTGTTGCAATAGAAGATGATACATCAGATGATGACGAAGAAGAAGACACTGTAAGTGGAAGAATTTACTTAAGTGTGCCTTACGACGTTAAAGCTGGTGCTTATGCACTTGAAGTTGAAATTGAAAACGAAGATACAACATCTAAAGCTACACAGCAAATTGTTGTAGAAAACGATTTCACTAGCAATGTAATTACAGCGAGTTCAAGTAAGACAATATCAGCTGGAAAATCAGCAGTTTATGAATTATTGATTGTTAACCCAACTAACAAGTTGAAAGTTTACACAGTAGTTCCAGAATCAAATGCTGACCTTGCATCAAGTGCTGACAATGCAGTAGTTGCTGTGCCTGCTGGTTCTAGCAAGACAGTTCAAATAACTGCAACTGCAAACAAAGAAGGAACATATACATTTAATGTGAATGTTCTATCTGGTAACAATGCAGAGAAAGCAGCTCTTAACTTAAATGTTCAGGGCAAAAACAGCACAAGCAATCCAGTAGTAATATTAACAGTTGTTCTAGCAATTATCTTTTTGGTATTGTTAGTTGTGTTAATAGTTTTACTTGGTAAGAAACCTTCACAAGCTGAAGAATTCGGAGAAAGTTATTACTAATTTTACTCTTTAATTTTTTTATTTTTTTACTTATTTTATTTTTTAGAATTAGCCGGAGGTTTGAAAAAATTAAACTCTTAAACTAATAACTTTAGAAATACCATCATGCATTTGAAAACAACCCGCTGGTTTTTTTCGATTTTCCTCGAAGTGCGGAACGACGATTTCCAAATGCCTCCTGTGAAATCGCAAGCATGATGAAGATTTAAACTCTTAAACTAATAACTTTAGAAATACCATCATGCATAGAAACTCCATAGAGAACAGATGCGCTGTTTATAATTTCATCGTTGTGCGTGATTACAATGTATTGTCCTTTTTGCATGTATTTTCTAAGAAGTCCAGCAAGTCGTTCAGAATTTCGTTTGTCCAAAGCAGCGTCTATTTCGTCGAGTATGTAAAAGCAGTAAGGACTTAATTCTTGAATTGCGAAAATTAAAGAAAGTGCTACATTGTTTGCTCTCCTCCTGAAAGAGATGTTACGTCAAAATATTTTCCGTGCCCTGTTTTCACGACGATTCCAACACCTGCGTTGAATGGTTCTTTTTTGTCTTCTAATTCCAAAGATACTTGCCCTTTAGTAGAGATTTGTGCAAAGTTCCTAGAAAAAGTTTCATTAAGATTATCAAATGTTTGCATAAATGCTTTTTTCTTTTTTATGTCAATCTCGTGGATAATTCTTAGAACACTTTCTTTTTCCTTAGTTATTATTTCTGATTTTTCTCTAATTAAATCATATTCTTTTTTGATTTCATCATAAACTTCTAAAGAACGAAGATTAACAGAACCTATTTTAGAAATAACTTCCTGTGTTGAGGCAAGTTTTTCCATAAGATTTTCTTTGCTGAGCTTTATTATTTCAACATTCGGGAACTCTAACATTTCCATTTCCAAATTCTCAGTTTCAGCGTCGAATCTTGCTTTTTCTATTTTAAAATTATTTATTTCTTGCTCAATAAAATGAACTGAGTTTTTCTTAGACGAACTCTGCAATTCTGTTTCACGTATTCTCTTTTGAAGAGAATCTCTCTCAGCAATTAGTTCTTGGAATTTTTTAGTCAAGGCTTCATCTTGCTTGTTCTTTTTCTCAAGCATCTGTTCTTTTTTTTCTATTTCTTTTTTTATCGACGATAAATCTTCATTTAAATCCTGCTCGTCACGAATTAATTGCTTTAAGGTTATTCTTTCTCTCTCTAATTCCCGCTGTTTAAAAGAAACCTCTGAATCAATATTTTCTTCTGTTCGCAAAGAAATTTCCTGCATCTCCATTCGCATAGTTTCGTATTTCTCCTCGATATTTGAGCTTTCATCAAAATTATGCTCAAGGGAAACTTTTCTTTTTTCAAGTTCTGAAATTTCTTTTTTTGAAGATTCTACTTTTTCAAACAAATTTTTTATCTGGTTTTTCTTTGCAATAATATGAGACAATTTTAGAATGTCAGATTCTCTTTTTGAGATTTCAAAATTTATCTGCTCTATATCTTTTTTTAGCAATTCTCTTTTTGAATAAATTAAGCTTAACTCTTTTTCTGAATTTTCTATTTCTTTTTTTAGAGACGCTAATTTAGGATTTATTTCAGAGCCAATAGAAGCAATATGCTCTTGAGTTATTTTAGATTTACATAGAGGACAAATATCCATTTGCTCTATTTTATCTATGATTAGTTTCTGTCTTGAAATTTCGTATTCATTTGTGTGCAAAATTTTTTCAAGTTCAATTTCTCTATGATTAAGAGAATCGAGCTGAGAACTTTTCTCTATTAAAACTGACTTAATTTCATTTAACTTTTCTGGGTTTGATTTTTTATCAAATAATTCAAGGGTAAGAACTTCTATTTCTTTTAGCAGAAAATCCGACTCGTTAGTATAATTATGTAAAATAGATATTTTATCTTGAAGGCGTTCTCTAATTGATTTTAATTCTGTTTTGGACATATAAAATCTTTTTCTTGCTTCTTCCAATTTCTCCAGAGATTGTTTTTTTTCAGAGAACTCTTTTTGTTTATTTGCTATTGTCGGAGATTGTTTTTGCAGTTCTTTAATTAGAATTTCATTCTCGCGAATTTTTTCTTGCAGCTCTTGTTTTTGCCTTGTTAGTTGAACTAATTTAGTATCGTAATTCTCAATCTTGACAGACATTCCAGCAAGTTCTGCACGAAGATTTGCAATTTCTCTATTTAGCTGTTCTTGTTCAATTCCAGTTGATGTCTGAATAATAGAATTTATCGACGATATTTTCTGTTCTAATGACAAAACTAAAGATTCATCTGCAAGAATTAACTTTTTTATTTTTTCTATTTCTTTATCTTTTTTAGTTATCTCTTCTGTTACTCTTTCGGATTCCTTTTTCTTTCTGGATAATTCTAAGAAAATAATACTTGCCTTGTATTTTTTTATATCTTGTTCTAGTTTTTTGAACTTAAGTGCTTGCTGTCTTTCTTTTTCCAAGTTATTTAAATAAGCAGTTCTTTCTCTCAAAACTGCTAGGACTTCTTTTAATTTTTCTTCTGTTTTGTCCAACTCTTTTAAAGATTTTTCTTTTCGTGATTCGTAGATTGAAATTCCTGCAACTTCCTCTATGATTTTTCTTCTTTCTTCTGTGTGCATTCTTACGAAATTTTGAATTTCTCCTTGGAGAATTATATTAAATCCATTTGGATCTATTCCTCCTTGAGCCAAAAGTGATAGGACATCTTGACGAGTTTTTGTCTCGTCGTTGATTTTGTAAATTGACTGCCCATTTTTTCTAAGTATTCTTTTGATTGAAACTTCTTGGGAATTTGTTGCAAAGATATTATCTGAATTATCAAAAATTAATTCTACTGAAGCTTCTTTTGCAGGAGGCGCGGATTTGGTTCCCATAAAAATTAAATTGCTTGCTTTTGCCGCACGCAAAGATTTTATTGATAATCTTCCGAGAACAAAACAGAGGGCGTCAGAAACATTTGATTTTCCAGAACCATTTGGACCAAGGATAACATTTATTTCTTTGTCAAATGGAAGTTCTGTTTGTTTTACAAAACTCTTGAAACCTTTCATCACCAGCTTTTTGATATAAGTCATAAAAACAAATAGTTAAGATTGTTTTTAAAGATTTGTTCAAACTATAACTTTTTAAATAAGATTTGATTAGATTTATTATGAAAAAACAATTACATGCAGAGCAAAGTGGATATTTAGATTGGGAGTATTTTGGATTGCTATATTTTTGGGCTCATTTCTAATACCCATGATTATTGTATTTCAATTCTTGTCTGTTACAGATATTACTGGAGCAGTAATAATTTTTATTATACTTATTGTAGTTGTATTATCTCTTGGAGAAATATGGGTAAGAATGGCGTATAATAGATGGTTCTATGAATTTACAGATTCAAATCTAAGACAAGAAAGGGGAGTTATATGGAAAACCTATAGCAATGTTCCTTATGATAGAATACAAAATATTGATATTAGAAGAGGTATAATTGCTAGAATTTTAGTATTTTCAAGTGATCATATTCAAACAGCAGGAAATTCTCTAAGACAAAATGGAGCAGGATATGGTGCAGAAGGATATATACCTGCAGTTGAGATTAAAGAAGCAGAAAATATAAGAGATTTTATTATTAAGAAAGTTCATAAGGGTAAAGGAAGACAAGTACTTTAAAACACTAAGCTAAATCTGGAGAGGAAAAAATATGTTCGGAAATTATCCTTGGATCTTGATTATATTCTCTATGTTTTAATGGTTTAAATCCTAAAAAATGTCTCTGTTTGACTAATGAATAATGTAGGTAAAAGTTTTGTGTTTTATCTTGTATCTTAAATTGCATTTCTTTAAAACTTAATCTTTGTCTTTCATGAATACCTGCAAGAAATTCATCTGTTTCTGGATGATAAATTTCCAATACTTTTTCTCCCTTAAACCAGTAATTATATCCTGCTAGATTAAGTAATTTTTCACCTTCTTGATAAAGGTCATTAAAAATTCTTTCTGAACTTGGCCAGTGTTTTAAATTGAATATTTGTTGATTCAGATTAGATAAATTGACTTTAACTTGTTTAGAAGCTATTCTTACTGTGAATAATTCGGGTTCCATAGAAAAAATCATTAAATATGGTTTAAATGAATTATGGTATTAAAAATTCAACCTTCTCTGTCCTAAACCTTCTTTTGCTTTTTTGTAAGTTTCCCAAGTTTTTCTGAAAATCCCGTCGCTGTCGTATTTATTGAGATTTTTTTCTAAAAATTTTTGGGTTAGAGGATCAGAACAATAACCCGAGCCGATTTCTGGACCGTATTTTTTTCTTAATTTTTCCATTTCTTTTTCTCGTGTATGTTTTGCAATAATTGAAGCTGCTGAAACAGCTAAGTGATTTTTATCTGCTTTATGCTCGCAGACAATTTCTAGATTAGATAAATTTTCTATTTGAGTTTTAAGAAAATCTCCCCATTTTATCAAACTTACAGAGGGGCAGTCAAGGACGACTTTTATTTTTCCATAGCCCTTGTTTATTTTGTTTATTATATTTGCGCAGGCAAAGGCCTCGACTTCGTTGAGCATTATTCCATCGGCATTTTTACCGTCGATTTCAGGAGGATAAATTATTTCTACTTCAAAGGTTTCTGCTTTTTCTTTTATTTTTTCAACTAGAAATTCTCTTCTTTTTTGGGTTAGCTCTTTAGAATCTCTGACTCCCAATTTTTTTAATTCATTTTGGGAGTTCTCGTCGAGAAGACAACCTGCTAAAATCATTGGGCCAATTACTGGGCCTCTACCTGCGTCGTCAATTCCTAAGATAAGCTCCATACTCCAAGAAAAAGTAAGGTATATAAAAAGATTGTGATGATTATTATAGTAGTAAATTGTCTCCATAGTTTAGCCTGGATAGAACATTTCCTTGCGGAGGAAAAAACCGGGGTTCAAATCCTCGTGGGGACATTAATAAGTTTTATAAATAATAATAAATTGGTAATAATATGAAAAAAAGAGGAACAATTTTAGCTATTTCTATAATAATTTTATTGGTTTTAGTATTTGGTTTTTACCTCGGTGTTTTTGATAAATTAACCGGGGGAATTATTTCTGAACAGAATTCAGGAAGTCGTCAAAATGGTCCGAGTGCAGAAGAGCAAAATTGCATGATGAGTTGTATGGGTTGCACTTCTCCTGGTGTTGGATGCACTGGAAATAAACAAGAGTGCCAAACCAAATGCAATGTTCAAAAACCAGAAGAGACAGAAGAAACTTCTTGCATGGAAAAATGTGTTTCAGAAGGTTGTGATAAATTTGATTTTTCTTGCCAATCTAAAAATCAAGCAGTTTGTGAAAAACAATGCAATATGCTCAGAGATAAAACCAGACGAAAGTGAGATGAGTGCTGAACAATTATGCATTACCAACTGCGTCGCTGAAACAGATTCAAATATAAGATGTGGAAATAGTCAGACGGGTGAGACAGGAGGGGAAGTTTGCCAAAAGTGTGCGCAAGAATGTGTTCATTTATATGAAGGTCCTTGTTTAGATGATGAAAAATTAAAAACAAAACAAAAAGAATGTGAAACGTGCGAAAATTGTTATGGAGAACCAGTTATGGGAGATTCTGGAGAGGGATGGGAGTGTATTACTGATGTGGAATGTAAAGACGCAAGTTCTGAATTTGGAGATAATCCTGGAAAAGGAGCTGGAATCGGACAAGAAGGATATGTTGCTCCAAATTTTGTTGCAGGAGCAGTAGATGGAGTTATTAAATTTTTTAAAGATTTATTTAGTGGTGGAGAAGAATCAATAAATGAAAATAATGTTGATACTTCAAAAGAGTAGTTCTTAATTAAACTTAAAATTACAAGTTGATGTTGTTAAAAATTCTGACTTTGTTCTAGGATATTTTCTGCAGTTTAAAGGACGAAAATGATAAATAGAACAATAAGAAGTTTTATCTTCTTTAAATCTAAGAAAGGGGCAGACATTTGGGAGTTTGCAACACTCTCCGCAATTAATGCATTTTCCTTTTCTTTTTTTAGAAACAGGGAGGACAGAACTAATTGTTCTTTTTAATTTCCAGATTATTTCCTCTTTTTTCATGATTTCTCTTAATTAAATAAATATATAAAATTAACTTATTTAAAGTTTTAAGAGTAAAGAATGGAATGCAAAAATTTAGAAAAAAATGATGGTGTGAAAACTCATTTTGAAAATGAGATAAAAAAAATTAAAGAAGTAATATTAACAAAAAGGTTTCAGAAAGATGCCCCTTATTTTGATGTTGAGGAAGTTACTGGATGCGAGCATTTGCATTTTACAAGACAGCACAAGTTTGAAAAGCACGTCGGTGATTTGCATATTTTTCGGGCTTTGAAAAAAGGAGTTCATTTTGTTTATGCAATTGATAAAGAATTTAGATTAATTTTTCTAAGAGCTTTTAAAAACTTTAAGGGGTATGAAAAGTTCCTTGGAGATGAAAGAGAAATTTTGAAAGAAGTGAGAAATATCTAATATACTAAAAGCAGTTAAAAGAAACCTTTAAAAGTTAATATACTCTCGAAATATTATAGCGGGGTAGAGCAGCCTGGAGTGCTCGTCGGGCCCATAAGCAAATCCGTAGGATTTTCATTCCTACACGAATATCGCATAGGAAACCCGAAGGTCGTGTGGTTCAAATCCCACCCCCGCTATCACTACTTTTTTAATAATTTTTATAATAACAATATTTTTAAGTTAAGAATTGTCTAATTAATCATGCCTCAGTCGCATAACGGTATTGCAGAAGATTGCTAATCTTCGCCCTTCGGGGCTCGCAGGTTCAACTCCTGCCTGAGGCGTTTTGATTTATTAGTTTATCTTGCTACTCCTATTAAATGATACATTTATAAACGAAAAATATCTAATAAATTTATTAATAACAATATTAGTAAGTCCTTGAGCACTGTCTTTAAGGGCTTGTGTTTCAAGAATATTTTTCTTGTATAAATATTGAATATATTAAATGAGTTAGAAATATCCTAAATGGAAAATTCTTCTCTAAATTAAACAAAAAACTGAAATAATTTTCAGTTTAAAATTAAAAATAAATGGTAAAATTTGAAGAGCTTGGATTAAGCTGTGAACTATTAAAAGTATTGGATGCTGCTGGTTTTAAAGAACCGTCGGAAATTCAAGAAAAAACGATTCCTTTAGCATTAGCTGGAAAAGATATTATTGGTGGTTCTGCGACTGGAAGCGGAAAAACTCTGGCGTTTGCGTCACCTATTATTGAAAAATTAATTCCAAATCGCAATGTTCAAGCGCTGATTTTGACACCCACAAGAGAGCTCGCAGAACAAGTTGCAAGTTCAATAAGAAATTTTGCAATAAAAAGAAAGTTAAAAATTTTAGCAGTTTATGGAGGCACAAGTATTGAAATGCAAATTCAAAAAATTCCGTTTGCTGATATTATTGTTGCAACTCCAGGAAGAATGCTGGACCATATTAAAAGAAGAACAGTAAGTTTAAATCAGATTAAATTTTTAGTTTTAGATGAAGTGGATAGAATGTTTGATATGGGTTTTCACAGAGATGTAGAATCTATTTTAAAACAATGTCCAAAAAATAGACAAACAATGTTATTCTCAGCGACGATATCTGCAGACATTGATTATTTATCTAGAAAATATACCAAAGATGCTGTAAAAATTTCTGTAAATTCTTATATAGATCATTCAAAATTAAAACAAATTTACTATGATGTTCAGTCAAATATGAAATTTTCTTTATTAGTTCATTTATTAAAAAAAGAAAAAGGCAATTTAGTTATGGTTTTTTGCAGTACAAGAAGAAATGCTGATCTTATTACAGATAATCTGAACAGAATTGGAACTGCTTCGAAAGCAATACATGGTGGGTTACCTCAGAACAAGAGAATTAGAACTCTTTTAGAATTTCATCAAAAAAATATTAATATTTTAGTTTGCACTGATGTAGCTGCTAGAGGATTAGACATTAAGGGAGTAAGTCATGTTTACAATTATGATCTTCCTGAAGATTCTAAAGATTATGTTCATAGAATTGGGAGAACTGCGAGGGCAGGAAATGAAGGAAAAGCTATAAATCTTTTATCAAATAGGGATTATGAAAATTTTGGAAATATTATGAATAATAAAAATTTGAATATAGTTAAAGAAGAGTTGCCTGTCTTTGATATTGTCCATATAAAAATGGATTCAAATAAAAGAAATTTTGGAAATAGAGGAAATAATAGGAATAGAAATTTTAGGCCGAATAGAGGAAGATTTAATTCAAGAAGAAGGCATTAAATTTTTAGCTCAAACCAAACTAAATAGTGGTCTGAAACAGCGTCGGTGATTTCTTGCTTGTCAATTCCATAAGATACAAATTCTTGTTTTGCATCAGAATTTAAAATTATTCTGTCGTAGGCACAGCTTGATTTTGCTGTTGTTGTATCGTCGCTGTCTGAAATTATCCAGTTCCATGAATCAAACTCGCTTTGTTTTCCGTTGTTATAATAAGAACAGTCAGCATTTAAATCTCCGAGAATAATTACGTTTCCATAATCATCTACAAGATTTTCCAGATTTTTCAGTTCTGCTTGAACATCTTCTGGTTTTGTGTGAATATTATAAACTCTGAAAGAATAACCATTTGAATTAATCAAAACATTTATTGGGGGGCGTTCCCATCTATCTTGTGAGTCTGGATTATAATCTGTAAAAGAAGTTATGTTAATTCCTTTTTTGTAAATCAGCCCGTATTGTTCTTTGGAACCTGAACGCCCTGCTCTGCTCGACGATAAACAGGAGTAATTTTGCAAAACAGAACAGAGTTTTGGGAATGCTGTTCCAGAAGAATCTCTAATCTCTTGAACAAAGATTATATCATAATTATTAATTTTGTTGATGTAGAATTGCATTAAAGATAAATCAGATGCTTTGCTCTCTCCAAAAATTTGCAAATTCCAGTTTGCTATTTTAATTGTATCTCCTGAAAAACTTTCATAAGCAGTGTAACCTCCGAAACCAATTAGAATCATTAATATGAATTGAATTAAATTTTTTGTCCTCTTTTTCATAATTTATTATAGAAAGTTGTAATTATAAATTTATTGGCTCTGTTGAAAAAGTACCCAGAGAAAATTACTTAACTCTGGGAACATTGA